>CAKZVK010000115.1 GCA_937921825.1 uncultured Saprospiraceae bacterium | reverse complement strand
TTAGTTTTAAGATAGATATCAATAAGTTGAATTTATGGAGGATCGCTGAAGATCCTGGGGTTTTTATACGATGATCTTTTCTACTTAATTATGTGTAAGTGAATAAAGCTCAAAAGCATCTTTTTTTATTGCTGAATGTCCTATTGGTATTAATGACTGTGGGGTCATATCTGTCACCCTATATTGGTGCTGATCAACTTGTCTTTATTCCTCTTCTGGGCTTAATCTATCCAGCACTACTTGTTGCTAATATTATAGCTGTCGGGTTCTGGGTCATAACTGAAACGAAGTATGCATGGCTGTCATTCATTGTGTTAGTGATGGGATACAGTAGTTGTAATAAGCTGGTTCGATTTAATTTCAGTTCTGATGACTCCTCTGGTGGAATCAGCATAGCGAGTTATAATTGTAATTTTTTAAAACCAGTAGCCTTTGCGCTTGATAAAGATCGTCCAGCTATGGAAGCGGCATTTGCTTCTTTCTTGCAAGAGTTAGCTCCACAGATTCTTTGTGTACAAGAGGATGGGTGGAGGTCACATGAGCAAATCCAAGCTGCTGTGAATTATCCTTTTGTGCACAAGCTAGAAGGTTACACAGTTTCTATCTATTCAAAGTTTCCTATAGTGAACTCTGGGCTCGTGGATTTTAATTCTAACATGGCGAATACTTGTCTCTGGGCAGATGTCGCGATCTATTCAGATACTCTTCGGATATATAATACACATCTGGAGTCCAATAGGCATGATGGCATAGTGCCTAATGCAATCGTCCAGGAAGTACCAGAGCATATCACCAACTCGGTGCTGTTTGGAATTTTTAGACATTTTCAAAAATTTACTCTGATACGTGCTGAGCAGGCTCAGATGATTCAGGAACATAGAAAGACATCTCCTTATCCTTCACTAGTATGTGGAGATATGAATGATACGCCTCAGTCACAAGTCTATACTTTTATCTGTGATGATATGCAAGATAGTTTTGTAGAAAAAGGCAGTGGGCTAGGAAGCACTTACGCAAAGAAGATACCTGGCTTAAGAATAGATCATGTTTTTGTAGATTCTAGATTGACCATCTTAGATCATGAAATCAACAGAAATGAATTCTCAGATCATAAGCTACTTTTGGTCCAGCTAGGACTTGATCTAAGATAGTTTCTTTTCTTCTTTGAGGCCTTCCTTTATCAGTGAGTCTACGGCTTTCTTGAATTCTGCCCAGTCAAATTTCTTGTTCTTATCTGCATCTAGGCCTTCTATCATTTTAGAGGCTACTAATCCTGAGATGAGGCTATTAACCTTCGCATTCTTGACTAGTTTTTTCAGTTCCTTTCCTGTTAGGTAGCCATCCTTATTTTTATCGAAGAAATCAAAAGCTTCTTCTGGGGAATTAAATTTCTGGGTGATTAGAATTCTTATTTTTTGTAGAATCTCTTTCTTACTGGCCATACTTTATTTTTTTATTACGATTGCATTTTGGAGTTCCGTGTCATCTAATGGATCGAACCATTGCTCCATAAAAGTAAAATTTTCTTCTGTCACTTCGAATTGGTAGGTTGGACCTTTCTCTCTATTTCGCTGCAGCATTCTTTGTTTCCTGATCTCGGAGGCAATATCAAGATAGTGGACTTCATAACTGTAGCCCTGAGCTTTGGCGAATTGTATGAATTTGTTTCTATGTTCTTTTTTGGAAAGGCCGAGGTCCAAGATGCTATTGCAGTTGCTTGCTTCTAGTTGGGTGATAAGATTGAGGATAATCTTTTCTGATCGTTCTATTCTTTCTAGAAACCATTCGAGTCCACTCTCTTCAGTTCTGTCAGGAAAGAATAGTTCTTTATTCCATTCATCGACAGAAAAGATAACGCCAGTTCTTTTTTCTTTGAGTGCCGCAGCATAGGTAGTCTTGCCTGCGCCTACATTTCCAGTAATTAGAAAAATCATTTTGCTTGTACTGAAGGGTTGTACTAGAGATCGTCTGTCTCTTCTATGATGTTTTTGACTCTTCCTACTTCTCCGGTATCCAGCATGACTTTAATGCCATGTGGATGTTGAGGAGCTTTGGTCAGAATTCTTCTGACGAGACCTTCAGTGAGGTCTCCTGATCTTTGGTTGTGCTTTTCTACGATTTCTACCAGATCACCGATGGCGATATTTTTTCTAAGATTGCCTGCGGACACAGTAGTAATGTAGTTTTGTAAGGTGGATTAAGCGAGTTTCACATCATTTGCGACAGGACCTTTTGGACCTTTACCGACTTGAAATGTCACTCTGTCGTTTTGTTTGATTTCTTGGTTACAAGAATCTATGTGTACAAAAAGACTGCTTTGGTTAGCGGAGTCAGTTATGAATCCGTAGCCTTTTTCTGTATTGAAGAATTTTACGATACCAGTTCTGGTGAAGTTATTCTCTTCGCTCTTTTCTGATTTGGGAACACTGACTTGGATGTCTTCAATGTTTATCTCCTCTCTCTTCTCATCTGGATCAGGTGGAGTGGCAGTAAGATTGCCGTCTGCATCTAGGTACATGAACTCTGGTCCTGTCTTACCCTCTAATTTTTTTTGTTCTTTTCTTTCGGCTTTTTCCTTTTTACGCTTTTGCCTTTTCTTTTCTCTTTCTTTTTTGTTGAAACTATCTTGCGATCTCCCCATGTTTTGGATTTGGTTATCAAATGGATACTTATAAAAAGACAATATAATGGAGAGGATAGTTCCTTGGAACCATTATTTCTATATCAGTTTACAAGTGTGCGAAGGTAGCCAATTTCAAGCTAAGTAAAAGTCTAGCCCCAAATTACTTACTAAAACGGGGTGATTAGGAGAACTAGAAGGTATAGTTCGTGGTAAGATTCACCATATTCAGGTCATATCTGGCATTGTTTGGATTGCCGAACTGCTGTGCATTGATAAAGGGACTTAGTCCCCACTCCGAGTCTACTAGGATACTGAAGTGAGAGTTGAATCTATATAAGAATCCAGCGGTCAAGCCAACTTTAGTATTATTGAACATAGATTCTGTAGTAGGAAGAGGTGCTCTTCTACCTCTAGGTGGAGCTGGCAGTAACTCATCGATGTCTTTATCAAAGGTATATCTGAATTTGACTCCAGAATTAAGTGCAAGGTTATCACTGAAGGCATACATCATACCTACAGGAACGTAGACCTGTTTCATGCTTTTCAGACCATTGTAGTATGTCTCTACATCAGAACTCTGAGGATTAGGCGCTTGGTCTAGATTTCTTTGGAAAGGTTCTACAAAGTAATTTTCTCTTGTCAATTGATTGACAGCAAGTCCTGTATTGATGCCTATTTTCTTACCGAGTGGAATGACTAGACCCGAATTTAATCCTACTCCAGTATAATCAAGATCTGTCGTTATCAAGGTCTGTACACCTACATTATATTGTATAGCTCTTTTCTGGTCCTCCGCTTCTGATTGAGCTTGCTCTTTTGCATATGAAAACTCCTTTGTCTGCGCCTGAGAGAGTAAAGAGGTCTTAGAATCTAGCTGATCAAGTTGTTCTAGATAAGCCTTTTTATCTATGGCTGCTTCCATTGACTCATTTGGATCTGTATAGCTTGGCTTCTTAGTAAGCTCAGTGCTAGAAAGTATCGTCTGAGCTTTTGTATTTGATTCTCTAAGTATAGAAGAGGATATTGCTTTTACCTCAGAGCTTTGATCTAATTCTGCTTCTACATTGTCATCCTCATTAATATAGATGGTCTTATAGATGACGTTCTCTTTTATAAGTTCTGCGCTAGGGATAAATGACTTGTACTTATAGGCGTAGAATGCAGTAGATAGAAGAGAAAGGAATAATAAAAAGCTGAGCACTAGTAATAAGGTTGATCGCGAATGCACTTCTCCCTGTGTTGCTGGAGTAGGAAGATTGGCGTCTAACCTATCTTTCATGTCAGACCAATTCTTATCTACAAATGCTTTACTATATATCTTATGCGGGTTATCCTGCATTTGAATTACTATCGATTTTTAAAATCAGTTCTTGCAATTTCTTTCTGGCCTCTGATAGGTGCCATTTAGAAGTTCCAACACTGATGCCTTTTTTCTTGGCTATTTCTTTATGACTATATCCACTGATGGCAAAAAGTATAAATACTTCTCCGCTGGCAGCAGGTATTAGATCTATTAACTTAAGGATATCCTCTTCGTAGAGCTTGGATAGGACGGATTCATTATTAGAGACCTCATATTCATCGAATACCATGAACTTGAGGTAATTAGAATCTTTTCTGACAGCATCAGATAGACTCCTAAAAACTATTCTCCTTATCCACCCTTCAAAGCTGCCCTTGTGTCCATACTGGTCTATCTTTAGAAATACCTTCAGAAGACCATCATTGACTATCGCTGCAGCTTTGTCTCTATCACCCATGTATCTCATACACATGGACATCATCGTAGGAAAGTACTCTCGATAGAGGAGCTCCTGGCTCTTTCTATCATTTTGTACGCAACCTGCTATGATTTTATCAATATCCATGAATTGAAGAATGGTTATTGCCTTTAAAATAACACATATTTCAATTACTTACTAATGGAGAGTTCTGTGCTATAAAAAAAAATAAGGTCAAAAATTTCAAGATAAACTGAACCTTAGTTGAGATTTGGTTTAACTGGAAACTTTATGACCTTCAAAAGAATAAAAGGGAAAAACCCTTCTGTTCTTTATAGTAGAGTTTTTTCATAGCTAATCTGATTATAAAGACGGAGTAGCTATTGATGAGGTTGGGTGAGTTGCTCTTTTTTCTTTGATTTTAGCAAATAACTACTGGCCTATAAATCTAGATAGTTGATTATCAGTAATTTATAAGCCAGTAGTATTCTCGAAATTTTATCAATAAAATGATGAATTTCTACTGCTTTATGAATTTTGTTGTGCTAACTGACCCATTTCTGAAGGCCAGATTCAGAATATAGACCCCTGCATCAAGTAGACTCACATTTATAGAATGAGCTTGGTTCATATTCTGATTCATTACTATAGCTTTCCCATTTATATCGCTAATAGAGTAAAAACTGATCTCCTCGCCTGCTCGACAATTGATTTGCTCCGAAGTAGGGTTAGGAAAGATATCTATCGTAGGTTCTGCAGGCTGCTTCACAGATGTTAAGGCCATATCAGTTGTAGTAAGCTCATCTATACAGAAGTAGGAAGGGGTATTATTACCAAATAAACCTTTATCACTGGTGTACAGCTGGAATGAAAGTGTATCTACATTTTCAAATTGCTCTAGAGAGACGTAAGTCCATTCATTTAGGATATAATCTTCTTCAGGATTATCAGAACGAAAATCTGCTAAGTAGAAAATAAGACTGTCATTATTGACATTTCTTCTTCCGTGCTCTTTTATAGAGAGGTAGAAGTAATCTGGGTCAGTCCCATCTACACCTCCAAATTTCTTTGCAAAGGCATCTCCCTCTAGCATACTGAGATAGGCATAGGTGGCATTGTTTATGTAAAAACCTTCTACCACTCCACGACCCTCCCCAGTGGTGTGAAGGAGACTTTCTCCATCTACAAAAGCCGTAGCATAGGCATCAGAGTCATTCGCTCCACCGCCACTTATACAGCTGTATTGATTAGTGAATCCCGGTGTAATAGTATCCGTCATAGTACTAATAGCCCAACCTGACCATGAGTCCCATTCGTCATTATAACTATTGTGTAATCTGATATTGCCATCATCAAAACCACCAGAGCCGTCACTCCCATTGAGGAAGGTGTCTTGAGGAAGATTGAAAGATTCAAAATCTGCAGTGGTTTGTGCAGTAAGTTCTACTGTAAGAAGAATTAAAATAAGTGTAAAAAGTCTCATGTTTTATTAAAGTTTAATGTCCATTTCAAAATAAATTGCCTGCCTGGCATAGGCCTGCGTTCTATGACCCTATAATCTGCATCTAAGAGATTGTCAATAGTGAAAGAAAACGTATTAGTAGTATGCTTATAAATTATATCGTAGTGTATGAAAAACCTGGTGTTGTAGAAGGCAGCTACATCTTCATTGATACCTCTCGCTGAACTGGTGTAGTTTAAATCTATCCCAGCACGGAGCTTATTAAGGTCTAGTCTATACCCTGCATGTGTATTCCATAGAGGCGTATAGATGAGTTGATCTCCTTGCTCGATTCTAGGCGCTCTCTGTTCTATAAGATTTTCAGAGCGATTGTAATTAATTGCAAGCTGGAATTCCTGTGACCAGTTGGCCGAGCGAATTCTCTTTGAGATTTCTGTGTCAAAGCCATAACTTCTTACTGCTCCTAAATTGAGAGCAGACCAGATGAATTGATTCTCTAATGGTGCCCATAATATCCAGTCATTGATTTTTCTGTGATAGAAAGCAGTGGTGAATGCAAGGCCCTTGGGCTCATACCTATAGTTTATCCATAACTCTTTGTTCCAGCCATTCTCGGGACGTAAGTCTTTGTTGCCTCCGGGTACCCAATAGAGTTCATTTAGTGTCGGTGCTCTGTATTCTCTAGATAGTTTTATAGAACTGCTCCACTTTGACAGGGTATATCGTAGTTCCAGTAAAGGAGTAATCGGCGGCGTCGCAAAAGTTCTCCATTCCTTTCTTAGAGCGGCTGTTAAATGAAATCTGTCTAACTGATGTTCTAGTTCTACATAGCTAGAAAAGATATTTAGTTCTTCCTGAGAGGCATCATAGGATTTGGAGAACCCTTTGGTTTTTGTCAGATCATATTTTGTAGTGAGCTTTGTTTTAGCCCAATAATACTGGAGTAAAGAACTATGATAGAGATTCAGAAAACTATTCTCAGCAGTCAATAAAATCTGAGGATCAGCATAGTTGTTATCTTCATCTGAGACGGCTAGGTGAGATACAAACTTATACTTATCGTTAGTATGAGTCCACTTTACTTTTAGGCGATTAAGTTTGTCTTCTTGTCTTGCTACTGACCTTGTTTGCGTGAGGGTAGGAGGGATGCCTTTTTCCGACTCTTGTAACCAGAGATTTAGTTGCAGTTGGTTTTGTACGTTGATTAGATAGCCACTGGTCAATGTAATTCCAGTGAGTGAGAAATCTGCATTTTCAAGTTGCTCGACTTGATTGCCTCTGTTATAATTAAAGTTGTTGTCCGCTTGTTTGTGAAAGGCACTGAGGTCTAAGTAGAATTGCTTACCTGACTTATTTATATTGAATTGACTTCCGTATTCTCCAAAGCTTCCTTTCCATAGATCTAGTGTAAGATTAGCCACCAGATCTGAATAATGGATGGGTTGATGGATAGACATGACTCCTGTGAGAGCCCCTGAACTATGGGTGGTAGAAGCGCCACCTTTATTCAGCTTTACTTCTTGATTTCTTGTCATGGGAATCAGCGATAGATCTGTGAGTCCTAACATGGGATTGGTGATAGGTAAGTCCTCCCAGGTCACTAAGGTCTGACTTGCAGATCCGCCCCATAGAGAAAGAGTAGCAAGACTACCTAGTCCATAAGATTTTATATAAGTAGCACTGGTGTTACTTAATCCTTGGCCAGCGTCAGACAGTCCAGAAAGGGATTCAGTTTTTATGGTCTTTTGCTTTCCTAGTGGTATAGATTCCGAAATAGAAATTATAGCTAACTCTTTATGCCATACAGAATCTGTCTGAGCATAAGAGCACAGGGTCGCAAGACTCAAAATGAATAATACTGCAGTCCTCGAGAGGATCATACGTATTCAATAGTTTTGAAAAAGTAATAGCACAATAACCTTCTTCTTCCACCGAGAAAAAAATTATAACATTCGAGTAGGCAGGTCTTCTGGCTTAGCTCTCTGAGGAGGACCTTCCCATCCATAAATTATGGACAGTGGTTGCAGATTCTTCAGAATAAAAATGAGCCTTACAGCAGCGGGGACTGCTCCTGATTCTAACAGGATTCCCTATTATGAAAGAGGCTTTCTCTTTCACCTAGTCGGGACGAAGGTAATACTTTTTATAGACCTAGATTAATTATCTAATTGGAATAAACCCGCTTTCAAGTAACTGCCTTCAGGAAAGCTCACTGGATGATCTACATCATGAAAGCTTTTTTCTAGTAAGCTGTATGTTCTTCTAGAGGAATCCAGCCCGACTCTACAGGCTTCATAAAAATCATCTGTCGTGACTCTGGCAGAACAGGAAGCCAATAGTATTTTTCCATTTCGAGCTAAAAGCTGGATTCCGAGTTTAGCTAGTCTTTGATATTGCTTTAGGGCCACGGGTACTTCGTCTTGAGCCTTAGCAAATGATGGAGGGTCTATGATGATAAGATCGAATTTCTCCTTTCGGGCCATTAGTTTTTTCAATACCTCAAAAGCATCGCCCTCTAGGATGTTCAGTTTGCTGTTATTCAGTTGGGCATTTTGATTAGCGACGCTGAGGGCCTGGGCACTAATATCTACTGCAGTCACTTCGGTGGCGCCCCCCACTAAAGCATGTACAGCAAAGCCACCAGCATAAGAGAATACGTCCAAGACGGTTTTGCCTCTTGCAAGTTGCTGTATTTTATATCTATTGTGGCGGTGATCTAGGAAGAAGCCTGTCTTATGTCCTTTGATAACATTGGCAGAGAAAGTGACACCATGTTCTTGGAACTGGATTTCTTCATCGGGTAGAGCGCCATGTATAACTGCGCCATCTTCTAAGCTACTGTTTTTGAGGACAGATCTAGAGAGTCTCTGGACTATGGTTTTGCATTGTGTCACTGCCAGAATAGCTGCCTTGATTTCTTCAAGATGTGGAATCCAAATTCTAGAGTAGAGTTTCATAATGCAAGTGTCTACATATACGTCACATATTAGAGAGGGTAGACCATCATTTTCTCCAAAGCATAGTCTGTAGGCATTAGTATGATTTTCTATCAGTGCTTTTCTGATCGAGTATGCTGTTTGGAATTTATGATTGAACCATTCCTTATTAAGTTGAGTGCCATTTCGTGTCGTCAGTACTTTGACTCTTATAGGAGAAT
Source organism: uncultured Saprospiraceae bacterium (assembly GCA_937921825.1). Lineage (GTDB taxonomy): Bacteria > Bacteroidota > Bacteroidia > Chitinophagales > Saprospiraceae > RFSX01. Next base: position 29,388 of record CAKZVK010000115.1, on the reverse strand, counting down.
CTGGATCATAGAGCCCTAGGGCTAGAAACTTATTATTTTTTTGATCGAAGATGATAGCAGTATCTCCTGCCTCTCCTTCCTTGCTTTGCTTGACGATGCTATTCTCAAAGAGCCAAGGGTGCCCTGACTTTAGATGCTTTTCAGCGGCTTTTTTAACCTTGATAGCAATAGTGGAGATAAGACTTAGGATTTTATAAGAGAATAAGGGCGAAGGTAGTTATATCTAAGTACTCTAGAGCTAATTAATCCACAGACTCTGACCCCCTAGTCAGTTTTAATTATTAGACTTTTATAATTATTCCTACATTGAAAGTTCATTTATAATGATAATCAATATGAGATTTTACAAAGCAATTATACTACTAGTGGCACTTTCTTTCTTTTCAATAGAAAGTACGGCGCAGAGGAAAAACAAGAAGGCAAAAGAGACGACTTCAGTTAAGAAACCTATAGATGAGCTGAGTATATCAGCCTTGAAATTTCGCTGTGTGGGTCCAGCCTTGACCTCGGGTAGAATATCTGATTTTGCGGTACATCCTGAAAAGCCACATATCTACTATGTTGCGACTTCCTCTGGTGGCGTCTGGAAGACAGAAAATGCGGGGACGACTTACAAACCTATTTTTGATAGTCAAGGGTCATACTCAATTGGCTGTGTGACAATGGACCCTAACAATCATAATACAATCTGGGTAGGCACTGGAGAAAACAATAACCAACGATCAGTGGCCTATGGAGATGGGATATATAAGTCAGATGATGGAGGGAGTAGCTGGACGCATATGGGACTCAAAGAATCGGAGCACATTTCCAAGATCATAGTTCATCCCGATGATTCTAATATTATCTGGGTGGCAGCAGTAGGTCCTCTATGGAATAGTGGCGGTGATCGCGGTGTCTATAAGTCTACTGATGGAGGTAAAACATGGAAAGCAACACTTTCTATAGACAAACATACAGGAGTGGCAGATATGATTATTCATCCTACTGACCCCAATGTTCTCTATGCTGCTGCGCATCAACGAGCAAGAAAAGTCTTCACCTATCTCGGTGGCGGACCAGGCTCTGCTATATATAAAAGTACGGACGGTGGAGACACATGGACGAAGGCTTCTAATGGATTGCCTTCAGTAGATCTGGGTAGAATAGGGCTCTCAGTATCGCCTGCTGATCCAGAAAAAGTCTATGCGATAGTAGAAGCCGCTGAAGGAAAGAGTGGGACTTATAGATCTATGGACAGAGGTGCCAGCTGGCATAAAAGAGGAGGACATGTCACGAGTGGTAACTACTACCAAGAAATAATTTCTGATCCTATAAATGCTGATATCATTTACTCTATGGATACTTGGATGAGTAAGAGTATAGATGGGGGTAAGACCTTTCAGAAAGTAGGCGAGGATACCAAGCATGTCGATAATCATTGTATATGGATAAATCCAAAAGATAACAAGCACTGGCTAGTAGGCTGCGATGGTGGAATCTACGAAACTTGGGATGCTGCAGCGACTTGGTCTTTTAAAGCCAATCTGCCTGTGACGCAGTTTTACAAAGTGGCTGTAGATAATGATGAACCCTTTTATAATATCTACGGAGGGACTCAAGATAACTTCAGTCTAGGTGGTCCATCTAGAACGAATACTAATCATGGGATTCTGAATTCTGATTGGTTTATTACCCACGGTGGAGATGGCTTCGAGAGTCAAGTAGATCCTGAAAATCCTGATATCGTCTATGCTCAATCGCAGTATGGTGTCTTAGTAAGATATGATAGAAAGAGTGGTGAGGAAGTAGGCATACAACCCAAAGAACGAAAAGATGAAAATGGCTATCGATGGAACTGGGATGCGCCTCTACAAGTGAGTGCCCATAAGTCTGGACGTCTCTATTTTGCGGCCAATAAAGTATTCCGTAGTGATGACTATGGCAACAATTGGGAAGTTATGAGTGAAGATCTGACGCAACAGATCAATAGAAACGAACTAAAAATAATGGACAAGGTCTGGGGCATAGATGCAGTCGCTAAGAATAGATCTACTTCCCCTTACGGTACTATCGTAGCTTTTTCAGAATCTCCTCTAGATGAAAACTTACTAGTAGTCGGTACTGATGATGGACTCATCCAAGTGAGTACAGATGGAGGTGCTAACTGGAAACGAAATGGCTCCATCAGTGGAGTACCTAGTAATAGTTATGTGAATTCTGTCTATTGCTCTCATCATGATGCCAATGTAATCTATGCAGCATTTAACCATCATAAGTATGGGGACTTTAAGCCATATATCTACAAGAGTAATAATAAAGGGGCGAGCTGGACTAAGATTAGTAATAATCTTCCTGAGAGAGGTAGCGTCTATAGTATAGAGGAGGATCATGTAGATCCTAATTTGATTTTCTGTGGTACAGAATTCGGTGCCTTCTTCAGTACGAATGGTGGCAGCTATTGGAAGCAGATAAAAGCAGGATTACCGACGATTGCGGTAAGAGATATAGCGATCCAGCGTAGAGAAAGTGATTTGGTCCTAGGGACCTTTGGAAGGGGGTTTTATGTGCTAGATGATTATAGTGCTCTTAGAAAAGTGGGAGATGGAAATATGGGAGATCAGGCCATGATTTTTCCTATCAGACCAGCCTACCAGTTTGAGTACAGTCAGCCGCTAGGCTTGCCAGGCAAATCTTTCCAAGGTGATGGTTTCTATGCTGCCAAGAATCTAGGTTCGGTAGTGCTGATGGACTATTATGTAGGAGAGGACTACACCTCACCGAAAGACAAAAGAAAGAAAGCCGCTAAGGAACAAACTAAAAACAAACAGGATACAGCTTATCCAAGTTATGAAGAACTACTCAGCGAAGCAGAAGAAGCAGATGCACAATTAATATTTACCATTAAGAACAATGCTGGAGAAGTCGTAAGGAAACTAACAAAGAAACAAAAGAAGGGCATTCATAGACTAGAGTGGGATATGCGTTATGCCTCTAAGTCTCCGATTAACCTCAGAAAATCTTCTTTTTACAATCCTTTCGCAGGGAAAGATCAAGGCCCTCTAGTCGCACCAGGACAGTATATAGTGGGTCTCTCTAGGTATCATAATGGTGTTACAGAACAACTTGCAGAAGCGGTTGCTTTTGAGATCAAACCATTAGAAAATAAAGTGATGCCTGCTACAGACACCGAGGCTAAGAAAAACTTCCAGAAAGATATTGCTGAGCTCTCAAGAAAAATAGAAGGGGCGCAGCATATGCTCAGAGAACTCGGTAATAGGATGAAGCATATCAAGGTGGCCATCGATAGAGTAGAGCAACCTTCAGATGAATTACTAGAAGCTTATTATGCACTGAATAAAGACACTAAAGCATTTAGAAGAAAGTTCTTTGGTGATGATATCAAGACAAAGCTAGATATAGATCAGCCACCTTCTCCTGCTTCTCGTATAGGATGGATAAATTATGAACAGGCAAATTCTTCTTCTGATCCAACAGGTACACATAAGATGAGCTATAAGATTGCTGAGGAGGAATTCGAACCCCTCTTGGCGGAGTTGAAGAAAATGATTAATACAGATCTAGAGGATCTTGAAAATCGTCTCGAGGATGCTGATGCTCCATATACGCCAGGACGTGCTATCAAGATGATAGACTAGCATATGATTAAGTTGTAGTGGGTGGTCTTTAGAGGAGTCTATCCATTACAACTTACTTCTTCTTAAGGGTAGAGTAGAGCATCTGAGGAGGCCCTCCATTTTTGAAGTTTCAGAGTAAGGAATTTTTTCTACAGTAAATCCTCTTTCTTCTAGTTGTGCATTGACAACTCCAAATTCTTTTTCATTATCCCCAGAGACAATCACCTTCGGTGCAATAGAGAATATGTTGCTGTTCATATTGTACATCTGATCAGAACTAATCTTAATCGCCTTATCCTCTCCACCACAATCTTCCATCATTTGATACGCTTGGTCTTTATCTGCAAAGCCATCTATAAATATGATACAACCCTCATTCATTCCTAGTGGCTGGAAAGCACAATCAAGATGTAAGCAATTTTTTGTAGCTACTCTGTCAGATTTAATAAGAGGTACGGCGATGATTTCTTTATGAGGAAATTTTGCTTTTAGATATTGTATGGCTTCTGGATTGGTTCTATCGCAACGCAAGCCTTCATAACCTTTACCCGCTTGTCCTACATAGACTTTATCATTGAGTAGCATGACGTCTCCGCCTTCTACTTTTACAGTCTTTGGTGGAAAAAAAACTTCCTGGGCGATTTTACTTACGATATCTCTGATTGCAAAAAACTCTTGCTGCCTCTCAGTAGTGCCCATGTTAGACTTTATAAAAATGTCGTCTATTACGAAGCCGATATCTCTTGTAAAAATTTGATTGGTGCTTGGTAGTGTGATCGGCTGATAGACTTTTACATTGTACTTAGAGAGCAGCCTTGCAAAGTGGTCGTTTTCCAATCTTAGATGTGATTCCAGAGGGTAAGTGCCCGCCATCAAGTGTTGCCTTGACTTAGGGTCTGTGATTTTATCTTCTTTGGGTGCAATTTCAGTAGACCACTGTGCAGGATCTACGTAGTTAAGAAAAGGGGTACCTAGGTTTCTGGCAGTGCCTAGTATTACGGCTTCTAGTGGGGCTGTCTCATTAGAAACAGAAATATCAATAAGATTTTCACTCATGCGGCAAATATCGTATTAATTAGAATCTCTAGCCTTTTACTGTCTGATAATTTTCTTGAGATAGACTATCTGTCCTAGATGGTAATGTGCATGCTCTATCGTGCCTTGCAGATTTCGGTAGTAGTGACCATAATCTTTATTCCCAAAGTTTTTCCACAGAGTATCTTCCTCTAGCTTTTCAAGCAGTCCAGCAAATTTTTCAGCTTCCTCATATCTGATAGTCTTGAACTGAACCCAGTCTGTATGAGATGTTATCGGCTCATGATCAAAACTTAATTTGTCACTGCCTACTAGTGGACCTCCCTCCAGTACCTTGGTAGCTACTCTGGTATAGTAGTGCAAATGATTTAGAAGCACTGCAATTGTATTTAGTCCGTAGACTGCTTTAGTCGCCTCTTGCCATGTGACATCCTCTAGCTGTTCTTTGATATTGGAGGCAGTCCAGTTTTTCCCAAAGTAGACCGCTCTGTAGTTTTTTGCTAAGCTCTGTACTGTGCTCATATTATTGCCGTTGCAGTTCTTCCCAGTCTTTTCTATTTATTTCGTACCAGTTGCATTTGGTGTCTTCGTAGTAAAATTGTTCTATGAATTTAAGACCTATTTTTTTGAGGACTTTATTGGATCCGATATTTTCTATTTGAGCAGCACCACATATCTGATCGAGCTTGAGTACAGAGAAGCCGTAATTTATTGCTGCACTGGCAGTCTCTGTTGCATAGCCCAGGCCCCAGTATTTTTTTTTGAATCTATAACCTATGTCATAGTAGCCGTTTTTGTTATTTATTGGATAAGTTTCGTATTTCAATGCAGACCATCCTGTAAATTCATTATTGTCTTTAGTAATAACTGCCCATCTTCCTATGCCGTTATCTTTATATTGTTGATGGATGTCTTTTATAATTTTTTGAGTTTTGGCTCTGTCTTTTACGGGGTTGTTACCTAGGTATTTATGCACCTCAGGATCAGAGTCTAATTCGAATAAATCCTCTAGATCAGATTCCTCTATGTCCCTCATGTAGAGCCGCTCTGTTTCTAAGTGTATTTTCATAGATTACAAAACTAATTTCTTTTTTTTCTTAAGAGTTTATTATCTTCCATACTATTATAAATAAATTGACATTAGTATGAAATCAATAACTACATTTCTTTTTCTTTTTTCTTCTCTTGTATCATTCTCTCAGAGCTTGATACTTGATATAGATACTGTCAATATTGCCTTGGATGAATATATTGATTACGGTACAATAGGCATCACAAATACTAGTAGCCAAACTATCGAAGTAGGAATAACCTTAACGCCAGAATGCTATATTAGCGATGATGATACCAAGATTCAGATCTGCATTGGACAGGCTTGTTTTGCTGCAGTTAATGAAGAAACTACTTGGGGAGAACCTACAGAAGTTTTTCTTACACTAGCAGCCGGCGAGACCTCAGACCAATTTAAATTTACTCCTTTTGTCCAATCAGGGGCTTATGGCTCAGATTGGACTTGTTCTTTTTTCGATGTAAATGACACTAGACAGAGAGCAGACCTTAATGTAAAGGTTGGTGGAGAATGCAAATCAGTAAGTACCTCAGAGCTGGATGAAAACCTTGGCCCAGCTTATCCCAATCCTGCACAGGACTATATACGCATACCTGTCTCTAACTTGGCGGATGAGGTTGTGATCTTTAATCGTTTTGGTGAGAGGCTGGCTGTACATAAACCTTCTAATTCAGAACACATTAATGTTAATCTGGTCCAGTATAGTTCCGGATTATATTTCTATCAGCGTTTAGATGCTGATGGACGATCTCAGGGATCAGCAGCTTTTGTAAAAAAAGTAAGGCTTTAGAGATTAAGCCAGTAAGTGAGCTTAGCCACTATTGCTCTGTTTCTACTTGTTACATTAGTATACACTTCTGTGTTGTAGTTATCTGTATATACCAAGAAGAAATCTGATACTGGAGCGAAACGCCATTGGAATCTTGAATTGATATTCAGATTGTCCAATCTGTTGTTGTACTGGATAAACGTAGTCCAAAATAGTTTTCTAGAAAAAGTGATATCCACTCTAGGTCCTACTAGCCATAAGTTGGCTTTTTGGAAATTATCTCCTATGTCGATATGTGAGTAGCTATACTCCAAAGAAAAAGAGCCGTAGGGTTGAAAACGATAAGACAGTTGTCCACGTAGGCCCATCCGTGAACCGCCAAAAAACTGGCCAGCAGTGGGGGTTATTCTGAAGAAGAATCTTTTTCTTCTATCCGTTTCATACCGTAACTGAAAGAGTAAATTTTTATGCGTAGTACCTGCTGCTAGAAATATGTCATCATCTTGTATCAGAGAGGGGTCAAAATCATCTAGCAGTATAAGGTCTTCATAGTCAATGCCTAGATTGAATCTATGATTATTACTGAAGCTGACATTCCAGTCAAATTCAAGATTCGTCTCCTCATGTCCAAAGTCAGTGATGATAGCGCTGCCATCTTTACCAAGCTTATAGAACCATCTTGCATCTAGGCTGAAAGTCATCTGACCTATCTTGTCAGATTTTGGAAAGATTCTATAGTCTATTTCTGGGCTCAGCAATAGAATGTCTTTTCTGGGTACAAATCCTACCTGTGCATCATAGCCTTCACCCACTACTAGTGAAGCAAATTCTACTCTATATCTCCTCTGGTTATATTCTAACTGAGCAAAACTGCTGTACTTCATATCTTCCTGGCTAGGAGAAAGGGCTTGTATGTGTGACGCCTTTCCTGTCCAGAAGTTATTTTTGGAATTTAGACGGTATTCAATACCTGCTACTCTATTGTAGTTATCGAAGGTGCCACCAAAGTCCTCAGTATTAAAGGCTTGCTTATTGACAAAAAGGAAGCCAATATTGGACCTATCAAAGACTCTTTGTTCTGCAGCCGCTACGGTATAGTTAAAGGAAGGTAAGTCATTTTCTCTTTGCGCTGCAGTCTGCATATTGAGCAAGCCGACTCTTAGTTTTTCATTTATTTTTCCGCTGAGTCTAGCCCCACCATAGATTGTATTCTGAATATTATTTTCAGTGACGGTGTCTATGGAAATGCCTATTCTTCTAGAGAAAAAAGGTCTTGCCCTTCCTAAACCGAAACCATTAAATAGATCTGCATTTTCTAGGAAAAATTGTCTTTTTTCTGGGAGTACTATTTCGAATCTACCGAGATTATTGACTTGCTGATCTACTTCCACTTGAGAGAAGTCGGGATTTAATGTAAGGTCAAGGTTAAGACTAGATGAGACGCCTATTTTTGCATCACCTCCAGCATTGTAGCTTAGTTCGTAACCCGTCGCTGTTACATCTTCAAAGTCTCTAATAGTCCCTGCAGTGAGGTATGGAATGACAGAAACACTTTGACTAGGCTCTTTGAGTGGTTCTTCCATTTCTAGTTCTGCCATGAAATTAAGGTTCATCAGAATGTTCTCTCTAGGGATATTGATGAAACAAGAAATTTCATTCGTCTGCGAGTCATTCCTATAACTATTGAATCTCCATTGGTTCGTTCCATTTTTATATCTGATGGAACTAAGAGGTATCGCTAGTTCGCAGATCCAGTGATCGTCGTATCTTTTTGATTCACCATTCCATTTATTGTCCCATGAAGAATCGAAAGCATCTCTATTCTTGCCACCATTAGATATCAATGCCTCACGTCGTGCACCATACGGATTCATGCCAAATAGAAAAGCATTGGTCATATCATTGTAGGTGTCAAACATGAAACTGATATTATCATTACCACCAAAACCATAATCTCTCTTCAGAGATTGGACACTAAAGTCATTGCTCGGCGTATAACACTTGGCTGCTATATAGAAGGTCTCATCATCATAGCTCATGTATATTTCTGTATCTCCATGAGCAAGAATACTGTCAGTAGGGAAGTACTGGGTAAAGGAATCGTTTTTCTTAGCCTGCTTCCACGTCTGCTCGTCTAGTACACCATCTAGGATGATTTGGTCTACTCTTTTATTCAATTTTATTTTAGGTGCAGCTTCATTTTCTAGGACGAAGTTGCCTTGTTGAGACCAACCATTAGACGCTAGAATTAGAACACTTACTAAAAGAAACCAGATTTTCATATTATTCACAAAGGTAATATATAAGCTGATTATTTTGCATGAGGTCTGTCATGACTTATGAGTGATACATGGAGATGATCTGCAGTACCTGTATGTCGTAAAGTCCTGAAGCCCATCACTCGGAAGAAATTCTGGACGAGTATATTTTTCCACTCAGGACGGTTCATCGTTCTGAGGTCGAGGGCATGGGAGTAGCCGGTGCTTTGTCTGTAGTGTAAGGAGTTTTTGATAGATTTTAGGCCCATAGCCTTATAGTCTTCTGGCAGTCTATCTGAGTCAGTGATGACTATTTCTTTGTCCAAATGTATGAGAGTACTGACAGCTAGCCTCAGCACGGGATGTACTTTTCTGATTTCTGACCTGATGCTTTCTGTCTTCATATTAGAGCCTGATAGGTAAAAGATACCATGAATGACATAGAGCAGTACTGTAATGAAAGAGATAATCATTCTCGTTTTTATTGACATGGCCCCACCTCCGCGAACAAAGAGCTGATGTATAAAAGAGAGATAGACAAATAAAACGATAATAGCCATTAAGGTACCGCCGAGAATACATATCCAAGGCAAGTAGTTGGATGAACTGTGTAGGTATACCGCCCCTCTGATGAGTAATATAAAGGGTATTACGATTAGTAGAACAACTTTGAGAATAAAGCCTAGTAATTTCGAAAGCATCTATTTCTATATAATTAAGAGAAAGATAAAAAGACAGTTGAACTTATTAATCAATCATTTATATATTATTAAAATATTATATTTGTAATTCTTTGAACTATAGTTAATTAACTATATTTTTGAAGCTTATTGTCACAAAATCCCAAAATCGGACGTTTTTTTAAGACTCTCCGTGTAGCAGTATTCTTTCCCATTCAGTAATAATTGGCTATGCCTCCATAGGCGTACATATAAGCATATGTATATATATGCAAGCTTGCTGTCACTTCTGTGATAAGAGGTTAAAGCTTGTATACCCAATGGTGCTAGCCCAATAATTTAGAATACTCGTTTTAATATAACTATAAACATGGTACCAAAAACCTATTCATTATTATCCCTAGCTCTTCTTTTCTGCTTCAGTTTAATAGCAGAAAACCCGCCTGCAGAAGCAGTAAATAATCTTAGACCTAGTTTGAGATTTGATTTTGAAAACTGTGTCGCATTCGGTGGTGGATCTAGTGCAGATTACAGTGAGTTCATTGCCCAGTCTATTGGAAATTCAGATTGTACTGGTCTTTCAGTTTTTGGTGATCACCTCTACAGGTTGAATCCCAATAGGAACTCTCACTCTTGTGCTCCTGGTCTCAATGGGACTTCAGCAATGTGTATCTCTGCAAACGAAATGTGCTCCTACTTTGCTGGACATGAGCAATCTTTAAGGGTCAATGTAATGGTCACTCCTGGTCCAGATGGCTTGGGATCCTTGGATAACATATCCTTCTTTTCTATGGCACCAGAGGAATTTACATTTATAAATGGCGTCTCTGGTCTCAATAATTATCCGACAAAATTTGCCATTAGAATTCTCACTGATAATGGAGAGGTCTATAGAAATGTGGATATAGAAACAGCTCGTGAGTGGACTTACAGATCATTTGATCTTTCCTCTATATCAGCGACGACTGTTTCGGAACCAACTTTATTTCGAATAGAAATCTTACCGTATTGCCTTGCTGGTGTGGACTCTAACGTTCAGGCATGGGATATAGAAGATCTTGTCATCACAGGTGGATGTAACAATGTCAATGGAGGTGTAATATCCACTTCTTCTGATCTAGACTTATGTTCTGTGGACGGTCAGTCACAGGTGGTAAATTCTACAGTCCAAAATGCTAAAGGTCAAGAGTTCAGATGGTTGGTTGCAGACGAACAAGAAAGAATAGTAGCTGTATATGCTTCAGGAAATATTGGATTTAATACTTTGCCTAATGGTAACCTTAGAGTATTTCATATTGCTTATGAAGGTCCTTTGGCAGGGCTGTCTTCAGGCATGTTCCTCTTCGATCTATTAGGCTGTTACGATTTATCTAACAGTATATCTGTAGTCAACAATAAAGTCGCAGGTGGAAGGTTATTCGGACCTGGACAGTCATCAGTGTTTTCTGTCTGTCCTAACTCAGCGAGTAATACCCTAGTGAGTTCACTTACTGGAGCCAGTGGGGATAACCTCAGTTATGTACTTACAGATAGTAATGGTCAAATAGTAAATATCTACAACTCAGGCTCTATCGACTTTAGCAACTTGTCTCAGGGCAACTTTACGCTTCAGGCGGTAAGTTATGCTGGTTCTATAAACGGATTATTTGTAGGATCTAACTTAGCTAGTTTGAGTGGTTGTTTTGCAGTTTCTTCTGCAATTACTATCAATAGACTAGATGCTGTAGAAGGCGGAACTCTAATTACTTCTGGTGGACAATCTACTTTTACTTATTGTAATAATACCTCAAGCCTATCTGTGGTTTCTACAGGAGCAGTGGGTCCTAATCAGAGATTTATAATTACTAATGCACAGGGAAGGATACTCTCTATCCAATCTAATCCTTCAGTAGTAATAGATGGTATAAGCGAGACGAATTATTCAGTACGGAATATCAGCTACGCCAATGGTCTAAGTGGCTTATTCATAGATGGTTTAGTTTCTAATCTGTCAGGATGTTTTGATCTTTCTAACCCTATCGCGGTTACGAGAGACGAAGTAAATGGAGGTAGTATCACCGCTAATGGACTAGATGTCACTTTTCTATGTCTAAAAAATAATGATAACCAAGCAGTAACAATAGATGCTACAGGTCAGATCGGTGCTAATATATTATACCTAATCACTGATGAGGCGGGTAGCATTCTAGAAGTTACAAACTTAGATAATCAAGGTTCTCTAGATTTCGATAATGTGACTCCAGGAATCTGTCTAATATGGGCAGTCGCTTATAATGGATCTCTATCTGGAGCTGTAGTAGGTAATAATGCAGCAAATATAACAGGTAGCTGTTTTGATCTTTCTAACCCACTCCGAGTGGTAAGAAACGGCGTTGAATCAGGAGTTATCGATGGTCCCTCGACGTACACTTTATGTCTGAATAATCAAGGCGAAAGAAGTCTTGACTTCACTGTATCAGGAGCAACAGCTAATTTCACTACATGGATAGTGACTGATGTCGATGGCAATGTATTAGAAACAAACACTACAGGTACTGTAGATTTATCTATGGCACCTACTGGAACTTGTCTAGTATACCATCTTTCTCATGTAGAAGAAGAAATACTCTATGGAGCCTCAGAGAATGTGAGTGATATCACACTAGGTTGTTTTGAATTATCTAGCCCAGTGACGGTACATCGCAAACTTACAGATGGTGGATCTCTATCACTAGAAAATGGTGGTACAAGTGTTACCCTTTTACTAGGACAAGGTGCTAGTGCTTCATTAAGTACAGTCCTTGAAGGTGCAATAGGTGATTCTTCTGTCTACATCGTATATGATGAGGAAGGGCTCATATTAGAGACTCAACAATCAAATGAATTTGATTTTAATACAGCTGGCCCAGGTGTATGTCTTATTGTGAATGCTAGCTATTGCACAGCAGCCACAGGAAGTGGTTCTGGAATAGGCAATATGTTCAGCGGTGCTGTGCCGGGTGGTAATATCGACATGATTGATGGCTGTTTTTCATTTTCCAATAGAATCCAAGTAATAAGAGAAATAAGTGTACCAGTAGATACACTGAATGCAGGCGTTATAGTGACGAGTGCTGGATCTTCTGTAGCGGATATATGTATAGGTGATGGATCAGTAGACTCATTAAGTGTAGTATTCACTACTGACCCAATAGGTGCACAACAGGATTTTGTAATCACAGATGATCTAGGCTTTATATTGGAGATAACTGACAGCTCTACTCTGGGATTTGCTAATGCAGATTCTGGTGTATGTAATGTCTATCATGTTGTATATGATCAAGCACCTCTAGCAGGATTAGAAGTAGGAGCAGCTATAGGACAGTTAGATGGTAGTTTTGATTTATCAAGTCCTATCACAGTGATTAGAAATGTAGTTTCTGGTAGTATGTTATTTACCAGTGATAGTTTGACTACAGTAACTATAACCGTAGGAGATGGGATTGTAGATACCATAGACTTGATCGTAGAAGGTGGAATGGGAGATAACTCTACAATTATTCTTACGGATACCTTAGGACGTATATTAGAAATTCCTGATCTTCCACTCGTATTTGATGATGGGCCAGCAGGGGTTTGCTTGGCATGGAATATAACTTTTGCTGATGGCTTGCAAGGACTAGAGCCTAATGCCTTGGTGCCAAGTCTAGATGGCTGTTTTACTTTATCTAATCCTGTAAGAATAAATAAGGAGGCCTTTATGCCGCCTACTATATCTGGTGGTAATCTTTTAAGTTCTGATTCTCTAACTACTATTGATGTTTGTATCGGAGGCGGTAGTCCTATCGTGGATGTAGTGTTGTCAGGTGCAGTGGGCGATACGACCACCTATGTAATCACAGATGATGCAGGAATAATATTGGAAATAGATCCTATTTTCCCATTAGATATAAGTGGTGCTGGAATAGGTGTCTGCTTAGTATATAATGTTAGTTATAATGGAAGTATAGCTGGCTTAGAAGTCTCAAGTGACATAGACGACTTAGTCGGTAATTTTGCCTTGTCCAATGCAGTAGTTGTAAATAGAGATCTTGTAGCAGGTGGTAGTCTGATGACTTCAGATAGCTTGACAGCAGTAACCATTACAGTAGGTGATGGTGTTGTAGATACTGTAGATTTTATATTAGAAGGAAACTTGGGGGATAATTCTGTTTTATTACTGACAGATACTCTTGGTCGTATACAAGGATTCCCGACACTTCCGCTCACTTTTGATGATGAGCCGGCAGGAGTTTGTCTAGTATGGAATCTATCTCATGCTGATGGCTTACAAGGTCTAGAGTTGAATGCTTTAGTTGCTAGTCTAGAGGGTTGTTTTACTCTATCTAATCCTGTGACGATTACAAAAGAAGAAATAGTTATTCCTGGTCTTTCAGGAGGAAGTCTTACGAGTTCAGACTCTTTGACGACTATAGATGTATGTATTAGTGGTGGAGCTGCTCTTGTGGATGTAATTCTTACGGGAGCTGTAGGAGATACACTAGCATACGTTATTACAGATGCTGCAGGTGTTATATTAGAAGTCAATCCTAGTTTCCCACTAGATATTAGTGGTGCGGGAGTAGGGGTCTGTTTCGTGTACAATGTAAGTTATAATGGCACCATAGCTGGTCTCGTGGTCAATGATAACATTGCGGACCTTTCAGGTAGTTTTGATTTGTCTAATGCCTTAGTGGTCAATAGAGATGTGGTGAATGGTGGAATGCTAATGACTACGGATAGTATGACTTCAGTATCTATAATTGTAGATGATGGTATGATAGATTCTATTGATGTAATCTTGAATGCTGCTGTTGGAGACACCACTATTTGGTTAGTGACAGATACTTTAGGAAACATATTAGAATTGCCTACTGGTCCTCCATTTATATTTGAGAGTGCAGGTGCTGGAGTATGTCAAATATGGAATCTAAGTGCTGCCTTCGGATTGACTGGTGTAGCAGTAGATAATAATGTAAATAATATTCAAGGTTGTTTTTCTCTTTCTAATCCTATAGAAGTTATCAGAACTACACCGGTGCCAGCTCTCAGCGGAGGAAGCATTCTTACAGGTGATAGTCTTACGGTCGCCAATACTTGTGTAGGGACACCTGCTATAACAGTAGATGTGTTACTCGAAGGAGCAGTCGGAGAAACGATGGGTTATGTTGTGACAGATACTACTGGGTTTATATGGGGAGTATTTAATTCTCCACCTTTCCAGTTTAGTGGTTTGGCTCCAGGAATATGCGAGATAAATCATATCAGTTATAACGGTATGATTGTAGGGCTAAACGCAGGACAAAATATAGATACTCTATCGGGTGACTTTGATTTATCTAATACTATTACAGTTATCAGAGATGAAGTTGGTGGGGGAGAGATAATGACTACAGATAGTTTGACTGAGGTAACGATTACAGTAGGTGATGGGATGATAGATTCTATCGAAGTTGTATTGGCTAATGCTATTGGTGATACGACTTCTTGGTTGGTAACTGATACACTAGGAAATATTCTTGAGTTACCTGACGGACCTATTTTTACTTTTGAGAATGCAGGTGCTGGTGTCTGTAATATATGGAGCATCAGTTATGCTTTCGGACTGGCAGGATTAGAAGTAGGAGAGAATGTAGCAGATCTAGATGGCTGTTTCTTATTATCTAATAATATAGAAGTCACTAGAAATGAAATACTTCCTACAGTAAGTGGCGGTAGCATTTTGACGACTGATAGTATGGTTGTAGCCAATGTATGCATTGGTACAGCTGATGTGCTCGTAGATGTCTTACTTGATGGCGCTATTGGTGATACCATGACTTATGTTATTACAGATACCTTTGGCGTGATTCAAGTGCTTCAAGATACCATGCCATATTCCTTTAATGGATTTTCTGGCGATGTCTGCCTGATATGGCATCTAAGCTACACAGGGACTCTATCAGGGTTGACTGTAGGCGAGAATGCTTCTGGGCTTTCGGGTAATTTTGACTTGTCTAATGCTATTACAGTGACTAAGTCAGAAGTAGAAGGTGGACTAGTGCAGTTTTCTGATAGCACTTTTACCCAGACGATTATAGTAGGAGACGGTATGCCAGATACGCTGAATGTTACTTTAGCAGGAGCTTCTGGAGATACCATGAATTGGGTGCTGACAACTAGTGCAGGTCTAATACAAGAAATCTCTAGTTCATCAGAATTTATTTTTGATGATAATATAGCACCTGGAATTTGTAGAATAAATAATATCAGTTATGCTACTGGTTTATCTGGATTGGCTGTAGGAAATAATATTAATTTCGATCTCGATGGATGTTTTGATAATTCGAACTTCCTCATCATAGATAAGCAAGCGGCAACTAATGACAGTCTGATTGCAGGAACAATAATGACTGCTGATAGTCTTACAACTATAGATGTATGTGTAGGAGATAACGGGATATCAGTAGACCTTATCTTAGAAAATGTCAATGGGCCTAGTATGTCATGGGTAGTGACAGATACAGCTGGAGTAATTCTAGCGACACCTGCTACAGAGCCTATCGATTTTGCTGCAGGCACCTCTCAGACATGTGAGATACAACATATCGTTTTTGATTCTGCTTTAGTAGGGTTTGCGGTAGGAGAAGATTTAGATACCCTAGCAGGTAATTTCTTACTGTCTAACACTGTTACTGTGAATAAGACACAGCTTGCAGCTACTTCTATTGAGCTGGCGGATGGTACAGTGTCTGCTTCTGTAATTACTGCTGATGGAAATGTAGATAGCCTGACAGTAGTATCTGCTGGCATTGCTGCTGATACGTCAGTTTATGTCGTGACCGACACTTTTGGAATTATTACTTCTGTTCAAGATAGCACTCTGTTCTTGTTTGAAAACCAAGCAACAGGAGTATGTCTGATATGGGAAGTCAGTTTTAATACAGGGTTTACTGGTTTATTTGGGGGAGTAGATGTTGCGAACCTAACAGGGTGCTTCGCAATCTCTAACCCAATCACAGTAACCAAAACTTCTGCTGCTGGTACCAATGGAGGTGTGATTACCACTGCCTTAGGAAATAATGTAGAGCAGTGTTTATCTGATCCAGTAATAGATAGCTTGCTAGTGAGTCTTTCTGGCTTTGCCGGTGATACCACTTCGTGGGTTATTGCTGATACTTTTGGTATCATACTAGAATTACCAGATGGGCCACCATTTGCTTTTGATGGTTTGACAGCTGGTTCTTGTCAGGTATTACATGTTGCTTATCAGACTTCAGTGACAGGCTTGGCCGTAGGAAATAATATAAGTGGATTATCAGGAGGATTATTCGATTTCTCTAATCCAATTAATGTAGATAAGAACTCATCCATAGGTGGGTCATTAACGACAGCGACAGGAATGAGTTTCGATACTATAGTACTCGGAAGCAATCCAGTAGATTCATTGTTTGTAACATTGGCTAATGAGTCTGGAGAAAATACATCTTGGGTTGTCACAGATACGTTAGGTAATATTACTAATCTGACCGCTGTACCACCATTTACGTTTGAAGGTACGCCTCCTGGCCAATGTCAAGTATGGAATATTTCATATGCTGATGGCATTTCAGGCTTACAGGTAGGAAGCAATATTAATACAGATCTATCAGGTTGCTTTAGTTTCTCTGACTCTATCCAAGTAATCAAAGTATCAGGCTCTAGTAATTTAGTAAGTGCGGGCTCTATTATTGTAGAGGGTGGCGCAAGTTCTATAGACGTCTGTCTAGGTAATGCTGTAGTGGATTCTGCTTCAGTGGTTATAGCAGGAGCCAGTGCTTCTAACTACAGTTTCTTGATTGCCAACACTAACGGGTTTATAATCAGTGTAGATTCTACTTTGACTTCATTGATGGATACGATGTTAGTAAATGTAGAAGGTCCTCCGGCAGCCACCTTGGAATTATTCTTGGTAGCCTACGAGTCGCCTATAATGAACTTAAGCCAAGGGGGGTCAGTAGATCCAACAGCCAATAATTATCTACAAGGCGTATTCGACATATCGAATCCAATTGTACTCAATAACATTTCTATTAATGCAGGAGCCTTATTACAAGACAGTCTGACGATTACTGTTGGTGATGGGATGGAAGATCTTATTGATGTCACCTCATTTGGTACTATTCAAGGAGATACTATGAATTGGATTGTCTATGATAGTCTTGGAGTTATTACTTCCATAGATGCAGGACCTCCATTTAATTTTGAGAATAGCGGTGGAGGAATATTCCACATAGAATTAATTTCTTACGCCTTTGGTCTTCAGGGCTTATCAGTAGGAAGTAATGTTGCGGACCTAGATGGTTGCTTTGATACTTCTGGTGCCTACGTCATTACAGCTATTCCAGCTACTCTAGCAGGTGGCAGCTTGATGACTACGGATAGTACCACGATGGTAGATTTCTGTTTCAATAGTGACTATACATTAGATTCTATAGAAGTCATCTTGACAGATACCTTAGGAGAAACATTTGCTTGGGTAATCACGGATGCGGATGGTGTCATAGTAGATCTTCCAGCAACAGCTCCATTCATCATAGATGATATGGATCCTGATACCTGCAGCATTTGGAACTTGAGTTATGAAGGAACAATTTCAGGTCTTACAGTTGGTGAGAATGTAGATACTTTGATGGGGGACTTTTTATTCTCTAATCCAATAGTCGTTAGTAAGGAGGTTGTGAATGGAGGAAGTCTAGCTTCTCCTAGTGGACAGACAGTTTTCAGTTTCTGTGTAGGAGATGGACTGCCTAATGTCATTAATTTCATGCTAGCAGATACCCTCGGCGGTAACTATCAGTATGTAGTAACTGATACTTTTGGTAGTATTATTTTGGTACCAGCTGCAGGGATTTCATTCTTAGACTTTGAAGGATTTGGAGAAGGTGCCTGTGATGTATATAATCTAAGTTCTTCTGATGAGATACTTGGGTTGACGATAGGTATGAATGTAGATTCATTAGTAGGTTGTTACGAGCTATCTAATAATCTTAGGGTAATCAAAAATGGGGTAGATGGCAATGCTGTCATGTCTAGTCCATTGGCTATAGATAATAATATAGAATTCTGTGTAACAGATGGAATCTTAGATAGTCTGACCTTATCTACCTTAAGTACTATGGGTTCTTATCAGTTTGTAATTACAGATGAGAATGATGTAATTGATACAGTACTTGTGGGTAATATTATAGACTTTGAAGGTTCTGGTTTTGGAGTCTGTAGAATCTATGGGGTTTCATATACTGGTAATTTCATAGGAGCACCTGGTGACACTATCGGCGTAGATCCTATGTCTGATGAATGTGAAGATATATCTGACCTACCGATAACAGTGACCAAGGCTGATTGTAGTATGCCGATAATCACAGAGATAGGAGGCAATGGTCAAATTGAGATTCAAAATGTTGGGACAGCACCAATAGATGTTTCGCCATTGTTTTTGTGTGGTGCTAATTCAGATTATACGATGATTAGTTCACTTTCAGTAGTATGTGGTAGTACTTTGCTACAACCAAATGACTATGTAGTCATCGAGGTGCCTGCTTCAGTGATAGCTATAAATCCTGCAGATGGTGAATTTGCACTTTATAGATCTTCTTCTTTTGGAAGTTCTGCAGAGATTATGCACTATACCGAATGGGGATCTTCGCCACATAACAGAACTTCTGTGGCTGTTGCCGCTGACTTATGGATGAATGCGCAATTCGCAACGCCATTTACAGCTAATACTGCACTGAAGTATGATGGTGTTGGATTCTTACCTACAGATTGGTCAGAAGGTAATTCGACACCATGTGCACCTAATTTGGGTGGTACGGGAACGGTTAGTAAGCTAAGCTATACGACTTATCCTAACCCAGCTTATCAGAACTTTAGTTTATACATTCCAGATCTTCCTACTGAAGATGGTATGCTCTTAATCTATGATAGCTTCGGTAAAGTGATAGAAACACGAAAGGTGCTAGAAGGCATCCAATATGAGATAGATCTTAAGGACTACGACGCAGGCGTCTATTACACAAAGGTCATAGCGGGAAGAGAAGGTGTGGTAAAGAAAATGATTCTCATAAAATAGAACCCACATGATGTGGGGATCAACAAATACAATAAGAGGCCCATTCTTGATCAGTATGATTCAATGGACAATAGAGCTTGATTAGCCTTATTGAAAAAAAAAGTTTCTTAGAAAGCCAATAATGAAGTCTGCTTACAATCTCGTGAGCAGACTTTTTTTTATTCTCGAAAATAGAAATCTAGCTTATACTATTTGTGAGACTGATTGACTAAGTCTGGATCACCCATCAGTCCAGCATTGTAGTTCTGAATACACTTCCTTATTTCTTCTTCGGTATTCATCACAAAGGGTCCATATGAGTAGACTCTCTCATTAAGTGGTTGGCCACCAAGGACCAGCATTTCTGAATCTTCTTCTGCATATAATTGAATCAGACTGTCTCCCCTTTGGTATAGAGCCACTTGATTCTTCTGAAGTTGTTGCGCCTCATGCAACTCAAGCGAACCATCTATGAGATATATAAAGGCATTATGTGTAGGGTCTGTAGGGATGTCTATTCTGGCATCCGCTTTCATTTTGACATGATAGTAGAAGGCAGGGGAGAGGGTTTCTACATTTGACTTGGCGTCTCCTAGTTCTCCTAAGACCACTTGAATATTATAATCATCATGAACAATCTTGTCCATGTCACTGATGCGATGGACTATAGTAGCCGGGTCATCCCATTTGTATTTTTTGGGAGTATTGAGCCAGATTTGAAACCCATGAACGACATCTCCATAGGTGTCTACCATCTTGCCGTATTCTTCCATATGGATGGCGCCACTTCCAGAGGAGAACATCATAAAATCGCCTTGGCCTATAGAGAAGTCATAATCAAGACTGTCCTTGTGATGGCCATCTCCTTTTACAAAATAAGAAGTAGGGGTGACACCTGCATGCGGATGGGCCTCCACTTTAAAGGGATCTGCACCGGGTTCTACTTTTACCGGCCCGAATTCATCAAAGAGCACATAGGGCGAAACATAGTCTTTATGATTACCAGCAAAGGCCCTCATGACAGGCAGTGTGCCTACATTGACACCATCTGCTGATAGGATGCGGTAAATTTTTCTTTGTGTTGTCCCATGATACATTCCAGACTTGCTCACTAGCTGTCTCGTTCCTGCTATGGTCATGCCTAATATGGCAGAGCCTTTTATGAATTTTCTTCTATCCATCTATGACTAACAAGTTAGTAAACAAATGGTTTATCATCCAAGAAGATGCAGGAATATGTCTATTCTGTAACAATAAATTGAACTTCTGAGCTATTGATGTTACCACTATCATCTGTGGCTTCTACCCTGAGTATGTGTTCTCCAGGTGTCAATCCGATAATCGAAATTCTGTCTCTGACTACTAAAAAACTTGGTGTCAATTCATCTACATCTATAGTGCCTTCTGCGGCATCTGGAATGGAGTAACTAATGGAGTTAATATCATAAGCGCCATAGAAGGTTATATTAATCGGTAGCCCATCCATAATAGAATACTCCCCACTCAGTCTTGGCGATTGTATGCTTATAAAAGGTGCATCATTGTCTTCGCAACCCAGCAAACTAATGAGCGAAAATGCAAACAAGAGGTATATTGACTTCATCCGATTTGTTTATTTAGGAACGAAGTTTATTCGCTTATATTATTCAACTTAATTATTAGTAGATTAACTGTCTTAGGATAGCTACTGTGCTTCTAGCTCAGCGGCTAGCTTTACAGCCTCTTGATGTTTGATGTGTTGACTGTTTTGAGTTAGAAGTTGAAGTAGGCTAGTAGCAGTATTTATGTCATGTTCCAGCATGCTTAAGATTAAGAACCATTCCGTGCGCTCTCTTTCTTTGCCTTCTACCATCATTAAGACGTTCTGAAAGGCAGTTGTCGCCTCTTTGTAGCGTCCCTCTTTCATTAGGTTATGTGCATTGATTGTGGACTCTTGGATCCTAGCCGTTTGGGCATTGAAGACTTTGTCTTGCGAGCCTCTAGTGCTGGCACTCATTGGTGTTCTGTAGTATTCGGCTATAAGTTGTTTTTCATTCTTTGCTTCATCTTCATTTAGGAAGACTAATGCACCTGTGATGAGCAGGCCTGCTAGTAGACCTGCTAAGGGGTAGATTAGCCATTTGGATTTATTGCCTGCTGTGATGGCGACCTCTTTAGCTTTTATTTCTTTTATCACTGAATGAATATCCCCCTCTAGGAGTATATCTAGTGAGGCATGTGTCTTTACATGTTCGTCGAATTCTCTCTTGAATTCAGTGTCCTTAGTCAGCCGCTGTTCAAAGTCGGCCTTTCGACTAGGTTCTAACTTATCAGTAAGATAGGATTCAAATAATGTGTACTTATCCATTAGAGCTATAGCTTGTTATATATGGTTAGTAAGTAACTTGAGTTTGCCGAGACATTCATGCTTTTTCTTTCGAGCCATACCGTCTGACTTATAATGCATCCGCAAGGCAATCTCTCTCATTTTGATATCGCTGGCCCATAAGGTCAGAACCTTACGACACTTATCATCTAGTTTTTTCATAGCTGCTTTCAGAGCTTCCTTTCTCTCATTATCTATAAGTTGGTCCATGATAGTCATACCGGTACTTAGCTCTGGCCTATGCTCTTCATCGACTAACTTCAATTTGTTTTTATTACGCTTTATCCATTCATACTTGATTATGGAAAAAATGTATGCCTCAGCAGGACTTGCTAATTCGAAAAGTGGTCTATAGCATTGCTTGATAAAATTCATCACTCCATAGGTCATTAAATCATCAATGTCTGTTTTGTTCCCGCCATTTTTCAGGAGGAAGGCATTCACACTGCCGATTAGCTTCTTGCTGGTATAGAGTTCTCTGATTACCGTATTCCTAGAATCTAAATCCTTCCTTACTCTTTCTACTATTAAATTTTCCAAGTTATGATTGTAAGAGTCTTAATTTATTAAAGCGTTACTGCTAAAATAAGATTTAATGGTTTTATTACGTTTGTTAATTCTAAAAGGGTGGTTGGAACAGAATTGCATTATTGTTTTATGAATAGCAATGAGCTCTTTAATCTATTAGAAACCAACCATATAGAAGGAATAATAACTAATCTTGAAAAGATATGAAAAGTGTGAATAGGTATACATTTTGGATTTCAATTGGACTACTGGTCAGCCTTAGTCTTTCAGAGTCAATAGGCCAAAAGTCTCATGCTCAGATAGAGCTAGGCAAGGTAGAATGGCTACGTGATTATGATTCTGCACTCTCTAGAGCTGTAGAAGAAGCGAAGCCTGTTTTGATCTTATTTCAGGAGGTGCCAGGCTGCGCCACTTGTCGTAACTATGGTTCTGAAGTCTTGTCGCATCCAATGATAGTAGAGGTGATAGAACATGAATTTATACCCCTCGTCATCTATAATAACAAGGGTGGGGGCGACAGAAAAATCTTAGACCTATATGGCGAGCCCAGCTGGAATAATCCCGTGGTAAGGATTGTAGATGCATCAGGCAAGGATATCATGAAAAGACTGTCTGGTAATTATTCTGCTGCAGGTTTGGTTTTGAATATGAGTCTAGCTCTACGAAAAGGAGGCTATGGAGAACCTGAATATCTAAGTTTGCTCAAAGAAGAATTAAGTGTCGAAAAGCCAGAAACTAGTTACTACAAGATGTACTGTTTTTGGGGTGGAGAAGCACATCTAGGAAATCAAGATGGGGTAGTCAGTACCGAGGCTGGCTGGATGAATGGTGCTGAAGTCGTAAAAGTGGTCTATGATGGTGCTAGACTAAAAGAGAAAAATCTTACTAATTATGCTACCGAGGCACGATGCCAACCAATGGAATATCATAAAAGCTATAAGAAAGATAAAGATCCCCAATACTATCTAAAGAAATCAAAATATAAGTATCTACCATTGCTAGCTATTCAAAAGACTAGAATTAATTCGGCACTGGCTAATGAGAAAGACCCAACTGTATATCTAAGTCCAAGTCAAAAGATCTGGTTGTCAGAAGATTCTAAAGATATCCTATATGACCAAGAATTTGCAGCTGCTTGGGATCAAAAGTTTAACTAGGATATATAGCGCCTACGACCTAGAGTTACACCTCCTGCCCCTAGTAGTATTGCACCTATAGCATAGGGCCATTTTGGTTTTTGTCTAGTTGGCAGTGGACTCATATCTCCGACTGGAATAAATGCTGCCCAGTAGTATGGGTGGTGATATTCTGTATCTGTATTCTGGAAATATTCGAGTTTAGAATTTCTGAGGGCTTCATCCTTGCGCTGGCCTTCACTTAGAAATTTATAGAACGAAGACATTATCATGGAGGTCGCTTGATCATTAGCAGACCATAGTGAACTAACGACAGATTTAGCTCCGGCATAAGCAAACCCTCTTGCGAGACTCAGTACGCCTTCTCCAGTTAGATGTTCTCCTGTAGCCGTCTCGCAGGCACTCAGCGTCACTAATTCTGCAGGAATAGTCATTTTGTAGAGGTCACTTAAGCTTAGAGTATAGTCTTTGCTTTCGTCAGAAAAATAAATGTGGCAACCTGCTTCAGTAGTGTCTGACTTAGCATGAGCTGCTATGTGTAATACGTTAGACGAAGGGGCTAGAGCCATGAAGTTGTCTAAGGTTGCCTCATCCGCTGTGATATTTACAGCTTGAGGAAAATGTGATTTTATGGCTTCCACTTCAGGAATATTGTATAGGAGCTTCCCTAGGTTGTTGTTTCTAGAGACATACACTTGTTGGTCTGAGTAGGAGGGGGCGAAGGTGGTAAAGTTATAGATTTTGTTAGAGATCCGCTTTTTCATCATTTCGAGATGCTGTAATGAATAAGCATATGAAATGGTTGTATGCTCTATTAGGTTCTCGTTGTTGGTTTTTAGGATTTCGAAAGGAAGACTACTCAAGTATCCATCAGTAAGTATGAGTAATTCAGAACGGTCTATCATCTGTATTGGTAGAAGTAATTCTGAAAGGTAATCTATACTGGTTTCATCCAAAACGGTTGATACGGAGGCGCAGGATGTAATTGTTTTGTGGAGTGATTTTTTGTCTTCTTCGGTAATAGGAATTACATCAAATTCTTGAAACTTTGAGTCAACAAAAATTCGGAAGATCAGACTGTCAGAGGTCATGTATACAAGTTTTGCTTTTCCTGAATTCAAACTTGAATAATCTATATTCATCAGTGTTTTGAAATTAGAAACTTCCTTTTTGTTTAGCTGAATAACTTGCTTTGCTAGATTATGAATTTGATTTGCAGAGGTCAGCCTACTGTCTATAGAAGTCTTATTACTTTGACATTTTTCTAATTCCAACTCTATTGTTGCCTTTAGCTTTTTTTCTTGAGCTAAAAACTGTGAACCCGTTGAGTTGACTTTGTCCTTAGCATTATTTATAAGAATGATGGCTTTGTTTTGTTCGATTAATTCTATGGCTTTGAAAAGATATTTATTGTCTTTAGTTTTTTGGAAAAGCTCGTAGCAAATTTCTAAGCCTTGTAAATAGAGATCACGTTTAGTTTCAAGCTTGATAGAATTAGAATTGTCTGTAGTAAATTCCTCTATTTTTTTTCTGGTTAGTGAATCTAATTTATTTACTATTTCATAAGCTTCATAGAGAAAGATGGGATCATTCTGCTTACTTAACTTTAGTAGTAGTTCTAAAGCGTATCTAAAGTGGAGGGATTCTGAATGGTATGATTGGAAGTTAGTCTTCTTTCTCTGAAAAATAATCTGCTCTAACTTCTTGAGGCTTTCATAGGCATCATTTAACTGATCTCTTTTGAGGTCAAGAATAAGCTTATGATTATAGGCCAAACCTAAGCTTGCAAAGTTTTGTAATGAATCTGCTAGCTGAATAAGTTTAGTGATAGTAGAGTAGGCTTTTTCGTAATCTTTTCGGTATGAATATTTATGAATTCTATGAATTAATACGTCTAGGTCATTATGGTTGTTTGGTTTGAGCTTTTCTATTTTCGCCCACTCATTGACCGCAGCTTTAGTATTTCCTAGCTTATCATGATTATATGCCTTTATGTCATGGAACATTTTGTGTGGATTGAATTTTACAAGACTTTCTAGTTTATCAAGAACCTCATTGGATTGGTTGTAGTTGCCTAGTATAGATAGTCCCCTAGAAAAGTTAAGATAGTATTCTGATAGTGACTTCGGTTCTTTTTTCTCTAGGTAAGGTCTATAAGCCTGGCTGTAAATATTATATAGATACGCATCTCCAAGGTCGGCATAGTTGTCAGCATAGCTTTTGAAGAGTTCAGCTTTCCTTAAGTCGTGACTTGAATGACCAAGTAAATTATAGGCAGTATCTAGATGATGAATAGACTTTATATAATCTCTTTCTAGGTAGTGGCATTCTGCTATATTTCGATATATTTTGACAAAGTCTTTGTGAGTAGAGTCGTAGATCATATGACCTATTTTGAGAGCTCGCTTAAGGCTTAGACGAGCTTTAGCAGGTTCGCGGACATACTTTTGATTTACACCTAGTATTATAAGTTTTTGGAAGATTAACGAATCACTTGTTTTGTTTTCTATATCCCACTTAATTGCTTTTCCGATTGATTTATTCCAGCACTTAATATTTTCTTTTCCTGACACTGCTAGATCGCCTCTCTGGATGTATTTATGAATACAGAAGTTTTTTGAATTGCAGTGATGAAATAGCAAGTCTAGTACATGTGAGCTGTCGCAGGGAGTATTGATATGTGAAGGCAGTTTTTCATTTATATCACATGATTGACCCACAACTATTCTGCCTAATAGCAAGAAAAAAACTACTTGTGATATTGCCATTTTAAAATTCCCAAACAGTGCGAGTTTAATCAACTTCGTCTGTTGCTTTTTAATCCATCAATAATGAATTTATTTCTGCTGGAATCCTTCATGAATGCTACGATGTCTTCTCTCCTCCTTTTTCTAAGACATAAGTCGAGACCGATTCTGGCAGAAACATAGGCAGATGAAAAGGATGTCCCATGTACAGTGTCATTTTGTAGCTGTGAGTGAGTTATTTCATTATTATATAGTAAGTCTTGATATGGAGGAAAATTGGCAAAGGCAGTTGCATCCACATTGTGAGCACCATTCTCGTAAAGATGAACGTGGCTACCGTAATTAGAATAGTTAGTTCGGCATCTCCAACTAAACTTCCAAAAATTTATGGTTTTATCAGAGCCGACACAAATTAATTTACTACTGAAGTTAGATGGCCAATGCCAATGCTTGTCTAGGTCTATTTTTGCATTACCTGCAGAGCATACAATTATAACAGATTTATTTGCTTCTGTAATCGTTGACTCTAATGTTGGGTTGGGAATGTTTTTCTTATTGTAGTATCCCAGGCTAATGTTTAGTATATGTATACCCTCTTCAACACCTTTTTCTATTTGCTGGCAGAGGCTAAAAATAGATGCCAAGTACGGTTCAGGATAGGCTAAATTATAATCAACTGTTCTTACTTCTCGCGAACAATCTCCAGAAATATTATTGTGAATGATCTGCCTTATGAATGCACCATGTGGATCGTAGAATCCAAAATCAATAACTCCTATGCCAATTCCAACTCCATTGAAATTTCCAGGATTATAGCCTTGGGGTGGTTGGACATTAGCCCAGAATCTCGAGCTTCCTTCCCTCTTTATTATAGGTGGTATATCGTCAGGTAAGTGGTCATTGTTATAGATGACTTCATTAAAGTAAATGCCTTGAAAATTGAGATCTTCTATACTTTTGTTTTCTGAGTAAGCAACTGCAGCATTGTAGATAGCACTATTTTTTATTAACCAAGAAGGTGTTGCACTTAAGGCATCACTAAAAATTCCAATGTCTAAAGGTCCACCTGTAAAAGAAATTTTAGTCAAGGCGGTTTTAAACGCTGCAATAGCGCCAGCATTATCTCCTGCTGATAAAGTTGGATCATAAAAAATTACCGTATCTCTTAAGACAAAACTTCTTTCAGTAAGTACTGCTTCATCGCGAGTTAATAAACTACTTTTTACAGAAACTCTTATTGGAGGCATTAGGAATTGATTTTAAGGGTTGTAAAATGGGTATCACATATTAAGTGTTAGGCCACCTAAATGTGTTACCCTAAAATACCACTAAAATGTTTTTGCGTATAAAATATTTGACCATCGGTCCTGTTAGCTAGGGTAACACTTTTCTTTTAGCTTACTCTTCTCTATTACAGATTTCCAACGGGATTCTTTTATTTACCCTGAATAACCAATTGAAACAAACTGTAGGTGTATATAGACAGCTTCCATTTCAGAACTTCGACTCAGAGACTGTAGTGCTCATCGGTCTCTGAGTCTCTGGAATCTTCATCATCTGAGACCACTTATTATAAAATAGAAAAGGCTGATACACAACGGTGCAGCAGCCTCTTTCTAGAATTTATAATTGTTTAGTTTATGCCATTCCTGCTGGAGGTATTCTTAGGATCTGACCAGGGTAGATCTTATCAGGATGTGAAAGCATGGGCTGATTCGCCTCGAATATCGCATTGTACTTCATAGGATCACCATAGACATCCTTAGATATCTTAGAAAGGGTATCTCCAGATTTTACTTCATGAAAAGTAGATTCTGGTTCTGGATTAGTCACAGAAATATAATCTCCGACACTGGCTACACCTTCCACATTACCCAGTGCTAGAATGATTTTTTCACGATTAGCATTTGTATCTGTGATACCTGTCACGCTTACATGTTCTGCGAGGTCTACATGAAGATCACTCACGGGTAGGCCCAGACGAGCAATTTCAGATTTAAGCGCATCGATCTTTATTTCTTCTGGTGTTCGATTGTCCACAACATCAGTGTTTTCTTTTTTCTTACCGAAAATCTTGGCACCTGCACCTTTGATAAAAGAAAATAATCCCATTTGTTCAATATGTTTAGTAGGTTAAAAATAAGCCTCTAAGGGCCAGCACAAAAAACACATTTTGACCCTAATATACAAGCTCTAACATCTCTAAGTCCTTAGAACAGTTTACATTATTTCTTAATATCTTCGTCCCAATGTCTAATCCAATACTAAATCCAGACGAATCTCAGCTAACGCCTGATGATAAGAAGATAGAGAAGGCCTTAAGGCCGCAACTACTCGACGACTTCTCAGGACAGCCCAAAATTGTCGAAAACCTTAAGGTGTTCATAGAAGCGGCTAAGCTGAGAGAAGAAGCACTAGACCATGTACTCCTACATGGACCTCCAGGATTAGGTAAGACCACCTTAAGTCATATTATCGCTCATGAGCTTAATGCCAATGTAAAGATGACCTCTGGTCCTGTACTAGAGAAGGCGGGTGATCTAGCAGGTCTACTGACTAATCTGCAAGAAGGCGATGTCCTATTTATAGATGAGATACACAGATTGAATAATATCGTGGAGGAATATCTCTATTCTGCTATGGAGGATTATAGTATAGATATCATGATAGATTCTGGTCCGAGTGCCAGAAGTATTCAGATAGAAATCAGTCCATTTACACTAGTAGGAGCGACGACAAGAATGGGTCTTCTGACTGCTCCGCTGAGGGCTAGGTTTGGAATTAATTGTCATCTGGACTATTATGATGTAGCCACTATTCAAAAGATTATCAAACGGTCTGCTGCGATTCTTGATATACCTATAGAGACTAAAGGTGCTGCAGAAATCGCCAGAAGATCAAGAGGCACACCTAGAATCGCTAATGCTTTGCTGAGAAGGATCCGAGATTTTGCTCAGATCAAAGGGAATGGTACTATAGACTTGGCGATAGCTCAGTATGGACTTGATGCCCTAAATGTAGATGACAGTGGACTAGACGAAATGGATAATAAGATTCTCAGCTGTATCATAGAAAAATTCAAAGGAGGCCCTGTAGGTATTACGACTATAGGGAC
>CAKZVK010000114.1 GCA_937921825.1 uncultured Saprospiraceae bacterium | reverse complement strand
AACTGAGCTATACTCTCAAAAGACTAATCAATGTAAGAAAAGATTGTACAACTAACACCTTTGCATCAATTTTCGGCACGAAGATAAGTAAGTTATATCGATAGTTATATAGTCGTGGAAAAGAAAGTGAGCTTACCCGATAACTCAAGCTTCTTATGCGTATAGCTAACTACTATTCCAGGCTTCGTAGAGTGCTTATTAGATTCAAAAAACAAACACAACCAACTTGGTAACTAATACAAGTTGTTCTAATAGAGACATTTATATCTCTAGCAGCATTTGTTTATCTTAACTTATTATCTTTAATTGGCTGATGTAAGGGTAGACATACTAATTTGTATACTCAGCTAAGAGCTAAGAACACTAATCACTAATTAATGAAAGAAGTTGTAATCATAGGTAATGGCATCTCGGGTATCACTGCGGCACGTTGGATTAGGAAACTGAGCGATCATAAAATCACTGTCATTTCTTCGGAAACTGAGCACTTCTATAGCAGGACGGCACTCATGTACATATATATGGGACATATGCGCTATGAAGACACTAAGCCATATGAAGATTGGTTTTGGAAAAAGAATCGAATAAATCTGGTCAACGACCATGTTACTTCTATAGACTACAAGAAAAAAGAACTGACGTTAGCAACAAATAAGACGATAAGCTATGACAAACTTGTTCTGGCCTTAGGTTCTAAATCAAATAAATTTGGTTGGCCAGGGCAAGACCTCAAAGGTGTAGGAGGCTTATACTCCTTCCAAGATCTAGAACAGATGGAAGCCTACAGCACTGATCTCAAAAGAGCAGTTATAGTAGGAGGTGGCCTGATTGGAATTGAAATGGCAGAGATGTTTCACTCTAGACATATTCCCGTCACCATGTTAGTCAGAGAAGAAAGCTACTGGAATAATATCCTACCCGCAGAAGAATCGAAAATGATCAGTGATCATATCCTTAAGAATCATATAGACCTTAGACTCGGTATGAATCTACAAGAGATAAAAGATGATGGTAAGGGAGCTGCCTCTGCTGTAATAGTCAAAGAAACGGGAGAAGAAATTAAATGTGGCTATGTCGGTCTCACGGCTGGGGTCAGCCCCAACATAGCTTGGCTAAAAGATACAGAATTAGAGGTCGGTAGAGGTATAAAAGTCAATAAGCATTTAGAAACGAATCAAGATGGTGTCTATGCCATAGGAGATTGTGCTGAGCAATCAGAAGTAGTCCAAGGCAGAAGACCTATAGAAGCTATTTGGTATACAGGCAGAATGATGGGCGAAACTGTAGCCTACAATATCTGCGACCAACCAGTAGCGTATGATCCAGGACTTTGGTTCAATAGTGCCAAATTTATCGATATAGAATATCAAGTCTATGGTGAAGTACCTGCACAGCTGCCCGAGCATCTGAAGACTATCTTTTGGAAGCATGCTGATAATGAAAAATCTGTAAGAATAAATTACAGTAAGGAAGATATGACTGTCAAAGGATTCAACCTCCTAGGCATTCGATATCGCCATGAAGTCTGTGAAAAGTGGATTCTAGAAAATACACATATAGAGACCGTTCTTCAGAATCTAGGCCTCGCTAATTTCGACCCAGAATTCTACAAGCAATATGAGTCAGAGATAGTAAACCTTTACAATAAGTCAGAAGGGAAAAACCTACAACTAAAGACAAAACGTGGTCTAGCGAAAGTCTTATCATTTCTAAGCCAATAAGAAACATGAAAACAATTGAATATATAGGTATCGGTCTTTTCATTGCTGCACTTTTGATTTTTACAGCGATGCTAGGCATAGGCCATCAGCAACTAAATGAAAGCAATCTCAACATAGAGAATGACTATCATAAGGAGGCGATAATCGCCGCAGCAAAATCAGAAGGTCTACTAGATCAGCAATTATCTAGTATCGCCTTTATCCCTCGATTCAAAAAAGTAATGCAGACGGCAGCAGCAGACCTAAATACTAAAGCCCAAAATGGTCTACCAGATGGAGTTGGAGAATGGGATTTCAAATTGGGTAGCTGGAAAATAGATGAATATTCTAACACCATCGTAAAGGCAACGGCTGCAGGACCTGTCCAGAACAACCCGTGGTTGTTTTTCTTACTGACCTTTGGTCTCTCAATACTAGGAGGACTATTATTTATCCTTCCGAAATTCACGCAAGACGCTGGGATAAAACACAACGGTATTTATCATCATCCCTTGACAAGAGGATTAAAGTACAACACGAAGATGTTGTTTCTAATTCCAACAATCATCGGTGTGATTCTATATGGCTTTCTAAAGCTCCAAAATTTATTCTGGCCACTTGTGACTCTTACTCTTGCAGGTATCATAAGTTATCTTGTATTCTACAGACAGGGTTCTAAAGAGAATACTCCACAGAGACATTCCAGTCCTGTAAATACTGGCTGGCTAGGCGTCATTGCAGGCATCTACATGATAGGCTTCTACATTCTACTCTATTGGGCTCCTGCCTATATCAATAATTGGATAACTATGGTAAGCCCTATCAGTGAATCCTTAAGTGGCAATGCAGCCAGTAACTGGTTTCTATATGGGCTGATGTACTCTGTCATTGTGGTCGTGATGGGCATCAGAATGATGAGTAAATACCAACACAACAAATATCAAAGAATACGTACCCTGTCTGTGATGTTTTTTCAGACGGCTATCGCATTTATCATCCCAGAGATTTTAGTAAGACTCAATCAACCTTACTTTGACTTTAAAAATATATGGCCACTAGATTATGACTTTTTCTTTCAGTACAATCTAGAAAGTCTTATCAGTAGTGGTAGCCTAGGAATATTCATGATGGTCTGGGGTATCATGCTCATTATAATCGGGGTACCCGTTATTACTTACTTCTTTGGTAAGAGATGGTACTGCAGTTGGGTCTGTGGCTGTGGAGGACTCGCAGAGACCTTAGGAGATCCTTTCAGGCAGTTATCAGACAAGAGCATGAGAGCTTGGAAATATGAACGTTATATTATTCATGGCGTATTAGCAGCAGCAGTCATTATGACGGCATTAGTACTTTTCCACTACTTCACAGGCAAGAATCAAGTGCTAGGCCTGAATAGCGATAATGTAAAGTCATGGTACGGCTTTCTCATAGGTGCTGGATTTTCTGGAGTAGTAGGAACTGGCTTCTATCCTATCATGGGTAATCGGGTCTGGTGTAGATTTGGTTGTCCACTTGCAGCCTATCTAGGGCTTGTACAAAGATTCAAAAGTAGATTTAGAATTACCACGAATGGTGGTCAATGTATCTCGTGTGGAAATTGCAGCACCTATTGTGAAATGGGGATAGATGTAAGATCATATGCACAGAAGGGTCAGGATATCGTAAGAAGTAGTTGTGTCGGTTGTGGGGTATGCTCGGCAGTATGTCCAAGAGGCGTATTGCGACTAGAAAATGCATCTGGTGATATCACCACTAGAACAGATGAACTTAGAACGATCCACGTAACTGC
>CAKZVK010000113.1 GCA_937921825.1 uncultured Saprospiraceae bacterium | reverse complement strand
AGGAAAGCAATCTTTTTGATCTCTGCCTTGGTCAGCGGCTGAAACATAATCTGATCATCTATCCTATTAAGGAATTCAGGTCTCAGTCTTTCTTTCAGCACATCAAAAACTTCCAGCTTAGTCGTCTCTATAATGTCCGCCTTATGATCATCGCCTACAGCTTCTAGATCTTCGAAGTTCTCAAGGATCGTATCCGAGCCCATATTAGAGGTCATGATGATAATGGTATTCTTGAAGTTGGCGACTCTTCCTTTGTTATCTGTCAGTCTACCGTCATCTAGTACCTGTAACAAAATATTAAAGGTATCAGGATGGGCCTTTTCTATTTCATCCAGAAGGACGATAGAATAGGGTCTACGTCTTACTGCTTCCGTAAGTTGACCGCCTTCATCATAACCAACATATCCTGGAGGCGCTCCTACCAGTCGAGATACAGAGTGCTTCTCTTGATACTCTGACATATCTATTCTAGTGATGGCCTTTTCATCATCAAAAAGTACTTCCGCTAAGGTCTTCGCCAGTTCTGTCTTACCCACACCAGTAGGTCCCAAGAAGATAAATGAGCCTATCGGCTTATTAGGATCTGCGAGTCCCGATCGGCTTCTTCTGATCGCATCCGATACAGCAACAACTGCTTCAGTCTGTCCTATCAGTCGCTTCCCTATTTCCTCTTCCAGCTTCAGCAACTTATCTTTTTCGCTCTGCATCATTTTAGAGACAGGAATGCCTGTCCATCTAGCGACGACCTCTGCGATGTCATTAGCAGTGACTTCTTCGTTGGTAAATCTAGAGTCTTCAGAGATCTGATCCAGCTTATCTTCGGCTGCCTTGAGCATAGCCTCTTTTTCTTTCAGGTCTCCATATCGGATTTTTGCCACCTTTTCGAAATCACTATCACGTTCTGCCATATCCGCTTCATGCTCTAGCTCCTCTACCGATCTCTTAATCGCCTGAATCTGATCTACGATTTCTTTTTCATTCTTCCATCTGGCATTGATAGAATCTAATTTTTCTTTGGAGTTGGCGATTTGCTCATTGATGAGTTTAAGCTTCTTTTCATCCTTTTCTCTCTTGATCGCCTCTCTTTCTATTTCTAGCTGTCGGACTTTTCTATCCAGCTCATCTATTTCTTCTGGTACAGAATCTAGTTCTAGACGCATCTTTGCTGCAGCCTCATCTATCAGATCTATCGCCTTATCCGGTAGCTTTCTTTCTGTGATGTATCTATGAGACAACTCTGCCGCTGCAATCAAAGCCTCATCTAAGATTTCTATTTTATGGTAGACCTCATACTTTTCTTGGATGCCTCTCAAGATAGAGATGGTGTCAGATACAGGTGGCTCATCTACATAGACCGTCTGGAATCTTCTGACCAGCGCCTTATCTTTTTCAAAATGCTTTTGGTATTCATCCAAAGTTGTCGCTCCTATCGTTCTGAGTTCTCCTCTTGCAAGTGCAGGCTTCAAGATATTTGCCGCATCCATCGCTCCATTACCTCCTCCAGCACCGATAAGCGTATGAATCTCATCTACAAAAAGAATGACTTGGCCATCAGAGGCATTGACTTCTTTGATGACAGCTTTCAGTCTTTCTTCAAATTCTCCTTTGAATTTTGCTCCAGCAATCAGTCCTGCGATATCTAGAGAGAAAATCTTTTTAGATTGTAAGTTTTCAGGAACATCTTGCTTGACTATTCTCCATGCTATCCCTTCTACGATTGCTGTCTTTCCGACGCCGGCATCTCCTACGATGATAGGATTGTTCTTTTTACGTCTTGAAAGGATATGTAGTATTCTTCTGATCTCCTCATCTCTACCGATGATAGGATCTAGTTTGCCTGACTCTGCTCTTTCATTAAGGTTGATCCCATATTTATTGAGAGCATTGTATTCTCCCCCAGCGCTTTGGCTATCGACTTTGCTGCCTTTTCTTATTTCTAGGATAGCAGCTTTCAGACCCTTGTCCGTGACGCCTAGGTCCTTGAGTATCTGAGCGCCTTTATCCTTACCTCCTAGTATACCGAGTAAGATGAGCTCTACAGAGATGAATTCATCTCCAAACTCTTTCAGCATTTTCTTCGCTCTACTCAGAGCAGAATTAGAATCGCTGGTCAGAAACTGCTTATCGCTCCCTTCTACACGAGGATACTTCTTCATCTGATTGTCCAGCTTCTTGATGAGAACTGGAATACTGACATCCATCTTACCGAAGAGAAACTCAGCCAATTGCTCATCTACTTCTATAATACCTCTGAGCAGGTGGACTGTATCTACCTGCTGCTGGTCTAGATTTCGGGCCTGGTTTTGGCCTTTGATGATCGCCTCTTGGGCTTTAATAGTAAAGTTATCGTAGGTCATTCTGCAATATATTTAATTACTACTGTACTTAATCAAATAGAGGACCATTATCAATAACAATAGTTCTTAATGTCTAACTGTCAGAGAATTAACGATTTTGCTGTCTTTGTGTCATTTACTGGGGTTGCTAAAGCAAATATTAATTTCATTATATAGTCGTTATAGCAAGACAAATATCTATTAGCTATCATACCTTTAGATTTTATAACCATAATACTGTAATCAGGAAACTCGACTTCTATATCGTTCGTAAGTATCTCGGTAGCTTTCTATTTACCATGCTACTGATCTCTCTCGTCTCCGTCGTCATTGACTTCAGCGAAAAGATCAACAAGTTTATCGATGCCGACCTAAGCACCTTAGCAGTCCTAAAGGGTTACTATCTGCCTTTCATTCCGTGGATCAACGGCCTGATGTGGCCTTTATTCTCATTGATAGCTGTCATCTTCTTTACCTCTAGGCTGGCTCGTAACACTGAGATTATAGCTATGCTCAGTTCTGGTGTCAGCTTTAATCGCCTCATGGTACCTTATGTTATTGCGGCTTCTATACTGGCTGGTATGTTCTGGGTGGGCAAGAACTATGTTATCCCGCATAGTAATAAGATCAAAAATGAATTTGAATACGAGCACCTTACCAAAAAGCATAGTCGGACACTGAATAATGATATCCACTTCTTTCTGAATGATTCCGAGAAAGTACATATCCGATACTATCGAAAGAGAGATACTACAGCCCAAAACTTTAGAATAGAAACCTTCGCTGAAGGCAAACTCGTACAAACCCTCAAGGCCGAAAAACTAATCTTCAGTAAGATGCCTAATATCTGGACGATTAAGGATTATGAAATCCGCACCTTCAGTGGTATGGATGAAACCTATACCCAAATCAAAGGCGAGAAAAAAGATACCGTGCTGAATCTGACTCCAGATGACTTCGTCCAGAATATGAAAGTAATGGAGAATATGACTACCGGAGATCTCAGAGAATATATCCAACGAGAGCAAGGGAGAGGTGTCGGTGCTGCTAAAAACTTTCTGATCCAATTGCATCAGCGCAATTCTGAACCCTTCTCTATTATCATCTTGACGATCATAGGTCTGGCAGTAGCTTCTAGAAAAGTCCGTGGAGGCATGGGTCTACATTTAGCGATAGGTGTCATACTGGGAGCAGCTTTTGTTATAGTCGGTCAGTTTTCTGCGACCTTCTCTAATAATCTTTCTATGTCTCCTGCTCTAGGGGCTTGGTTACCCAACATCATTTTCGCTTTTATTGCCCTTTTTCTAGTCGGAAAATCACAGAAATAAGGCTCCAATAAGCTGTATCAATTAATCATACTGCACAAACTTTCAAAAATAATTGAAAGTTTAAGAAACAAGTTTTAGACATATTTGTCTGTTTATCAGTGCTTTATGATTATAGTCTGTTTTGGCAGGCCTGCTGATAAGGCAATAATGTTTAAGGAAGCTATGTTTTTGTTTAACAAACACTTATCTTTGGTTAAACAAAATCGGTCAATTATGTCTACAGTAGAATTTTATACCAAGATAGACCACATTACAGGGTCTTTAAACTCCTTTGCATACAACCTGACTAAGAGTTCAGAGGATGCGCAGGATCTGTTCCAAGAGACAGCTTTTAGAGCACTTACGAACAAAGAAAA
>CAKZVK010000112.1 GCA_937921825.1 uncultured Saprospiraceae bacterium | reverse complement strand
AGATTACCATCGCAGTCATATTTATTGACGAATACATCTTGACTACCCGTGTAAGTAGTCCCGTTAGTGGTCACATAATCTGCAGATCTAGTAGTCCCAGTAACATATACATCTGTGCCATCAAGTAGCACTTCTGAATGCGATTCATCATCAGATCCCCCATATAAAGTAGAAAAAATCAAGGTACCGTCAGGAGCATATTTTCTGATAAATATATCACGTCCACCAGTTAGGACTGTACCATCGGTTGTGGGAAAATCTGCAGAATCTGAAAAACCAGCGACGATGACATTACCACTGCCATCTATATGCATAATATCGCCATCTTCAAAACCTGAGCCACCTATATATGTCCCCAATACTTGATTACAGTCAGGGTCTACGACAGCTAAGTAGGTATTAGTCACGTCACCACTCTGCCAAGCATCACCATTGATAACGGGCAGACTGCCTGGTGTCAGTGGGTCATCGTGCCAAGGTGTCAAATAGAAATAAGTATATCCATTTACTGTCTTGACAGATACGGATGAAAAGATAAAAGAGGCATCATCATTGAAGATTGTAGCACAATCTATGTAACCCTGAGCGCTAAGACTACTATGGACACATAATATAGAAAGTGTTATCAAGCACTGTGCTTTGATATGCAGTACTAAAGTTTTAATATTCATACTAACTCGTATTTTAATAGCTAATTTTAAATGACATGCCAATTCTATTAGCTGTCTACTATAAATTATTTAAGTTTTGCCTTTTATCATGCTTCTCAATTGACTAGCAACTGAATTTCACAACAGTCATGTTGCTAACTATTCGTTTTTGAGGGTTTCTTACCGAATAGTTACGAGTCTATATTCATCATAGAAATGATATAGCTTATTGGTGTAATAAAAACAAAGGCTACTATTAATCAGACTATGCAATTAGTCTCTCAGAGGGTTAGTACGCAATAGCCCTACCTAGGGCAATACGCTATATACCACAAAATTACATATAATATTTATATATAATATGATTTTTTACTTTCTTACCATAATATATGGATAAAGGCGAGCTAATTTGCTATTTCTAGTCCTACCTAGGACTTTACACCTTCTGATAAGTAGACAATGTTGGTCAGATTATAACTCGTCTATAACACCATTTCTAAGGACACCTATCCCAGCAGCTTTAACTTCTACAGTGTCACCAGGTACTAGATATCTAGGAGGTACATATCTAGCTCCAGCACCATTAGGCGTACCAGTGGAGATCATATCCCCAGGCTTCAGCATCATGAAAGAACTGAGATAAGAAATAATATAATCAAAGGGGAACATGAGATTAGAGGTATTATCATTCTGTCTCAGTTGCCCATTCACTCGTGTCTGTATAGGCAGATTATCATAGCCCTTAAACTCATCCGCTGTCATCATCCATGGGCCTATAACTCCGGACTTATCAAAGTTCTTACCCTGTGTGACATTAAACTTAGCATGTCGGACCCAGTCTCTTAGGGTTCCTTCATTCATCAAGGTGAGTCCTGCTATATGGGCTAAGGCTTCAGCTCTAGGAATACGTCTACCACCCTTTCCTATCACGATCACGATCTCCCCTTCATAATCCAACTTATGAGATTCAGGAGGGCGGACCATATTCTGTCCATGTCCCACGAAAGAATCGAGATATCTCAAAAAGACACTTGGATATTTCGGTGTCTCGCTACCGTCCTTGTATTCTGCATTACGCTTGGCATAGTTCACCCCGATGCAGACGATCTTTTGTCCACTTTGAATAGGCACCATGTACTCTATCTCCTTTTCAGAATAACTAGGCTTCAGCTTCGAAGCAATATCTTGCAATGAATCCATCTGATCCATTTCTATCCACCTTCTCAGATCATTACCCCAGCTCTTACCGACATCCGTAAACTTCAGTGTACCTTTTTCTTCTACTATAGAGCCATAGGTTACTCTTCCCGTCTTCTTTACTTTGTATGTTGCAAATTTCATAGTTGTATATTTTTATCTCACTGCATTAAAAGTGAGGTCTTGTCCTTTTATCAATTCTTTTATTTCTGTAGAGAGAATTACTTTTTTGTTCTCTACGTCTTCATGCATGTACTTCTTCATGAGATTCATTCCGATATTAGAAAAGGTCTCTAGCGTCTCCTTGCTTCTCCCCTCCCGCAATCGAAATAAGAGATTGATCATTTTATAATCTTCTGATCCATCTATAATATATTCTTCTTCAGCAGGGACCACTCGGCATTTTATTCCCAGCTTAGCCGCATGTCCAGTCTGCACCAGCTCTTCAGCGAGCTCCTTAAAAAAGGCTTGGAAGTCCATGGCTACATTTGAAGAGCATTCTAGTTTTATGTGTGGCATTTGTTTTAGTTAATAGTTTTTTAGTGCACAGTTTATGGCGTAGTTTCTAGTTCGGTCTTCAACTATGAACTAACTACACATTTATTTTAGTGCTTTTCTTTTTTCGTATGTCAATTTATCATTTTCTACATTGACACAGTTTTCTTTATACTCTCCTTATTTTCTATTGAAACATAGGTAATAAAGTTTAGAATCCACTCAAATAGTGCTGCTAAGGGCCTTTTGCCCGCTCAAGCCCAGTAATTTAACTCATTTAGCTATATTAGGAGGCTCAATACCTTACTGACAGGAAAGAAAAAACATGAACAGACTTAATCAACTCTTACTATCATTTACAATTTTATTCATCCCTCTATTTAGCCATGCACAAGATAAAGGCTTAGACCAAAGAGTAAATGATGCTTTTGCACCCTTTGCTAAGGCATGGGAAGATATAGTCTTCTACCCTATGCCAGGCACTGATAGCCTAGGAGGCATTCCTATAGTCGTGATCCTACTTGTGGTAGGTGCATTATTTTTTACCCTGTACTTTGTCTTTCCTAATATTAGATTATTTGGGACTGCACTCAATGTCGTAAGAG
Source organism: uncultured Saprospiraceae bacterium (assembly GCA_937921825.1). GTDB lineage: Bacteria > Bacteroidota > Bacteroidia > Chitinophagales > Saprospiraceae > RFSX01. The sequence goes on along the minus strand of CAKZVK010000112.1, from coordinate 2,549 downwards.
GAAAATATGATGACATAGAACATCATGATGGTGCCTCTGAGTCAAAATTGAATATAGTAGAAGGTGATATCGTAGATACCATCAGAGATGAAAGCGAAGAAGGAGAGGTAACTCACTTCCAAGCTTTAGCGACTGCAGTATCAGGAACCGTCGGTCTCGGCAATATAGCCGGTGTGGCTGTCGCGATCACCATCGGAGGCCCAGGAGCTACCTTCTGGATGATTATCTGTGGACTGATCGGAATGTCTACAAAATTTGTAGAATGTACACTAGGGGTAAAATATAGAGATGTCGGTGCCGATGGTACCGTCTATGGAGGACCCATGTACTACCTGACTAAAGGTCTCAAAGAAAGAGGCTTTCCAGGACTGGGTAAAGTCCTAGCAGTCATCTTTGCTGTCTTATGTATAGGAGGATCATTCGGAGGCGGTAATGCGGCACAATCCAATCAAGCCGCTCTACAGCTGGCAAGTATGATGGGCTTACAAGGCGGTAGCTCAGGATTTATAATTGGCTGTATCCTAGCAGTGATCGTAGGTATCGTCATCATAGGAGGTATCAAAAGAATTGCCTCTGTAACAGAGAAAATAGTCCCTCTGATGGCAGGGATCTATATTATAGCTTGTCTAGTTATCGTACTCAGCAACTTCTCATATATCGATGATGCTCTAGGGCTCATCGTTAGTGGTGCCTTTACTTCTGATGCTGCCTTAGGAGGTTTCTTTGGAGTATTGATACAAGGATTTAGAAGAGCGGTATTCTCTAATGAAGCTGGTGCTGGATCTGCCTCAATAGCGCACTCAGCTGTAAAAACAAAATTTGCTGCATCAGAAGGACTAGTGGCTCTTCTTGAGCCCTTCATAGATACTATTGTGATCTGTACGATGACGGCCTTAGTTATAATCTTCTATAATAGTGGCAACTACTTTGAGTATGGATTAGCTTCCACAAATGGTGTCGTGATCAATGGCGAAACTCTAGAAGGGGCGACCTTAACTTCTGCGGCCTTTGGGTCTGTGATTCCATGGTTCCCTTATGTATTGACTATAGCTATCATCTTATTTGCTATCTCTACTATGATCTCATGGTCTTATTATGGACTGCAGTCATGGATGTACCTTTTCGGTAAGAGTAAAGCGGCAGATCTTTCTTACAAGATTCTTTTCTGTGTATTCATCATCATAGGTGCTTCTGCTAATATGAGTGCTGTATGGGGATTCTCAGATGCGATGATCTTAGCGATGGTCTTCCCTAACATGATAGGCTTATTCTTCCTCTTCCCAGTGGTGAAAGATGAGTTACATAAGTATCTGAAAGCTATAGGTAAGAAGGCATAGTAAAGGCGCTTATTTGAACGAGACGATATTACATCTTGGATCTAATCTAGGATTCAAGGCTATAAATCTGGAGCTGGCTGAGATCATGATATCTAATCATATCGGGCCTATTACAGCTAAGTCTCAGCTCTATACCACAGAAGCGTGGGGTAATACCGATCAAGACTCTTTTCTGAATATCGCCTTACGCTGCAGCACTACTCTCACTCCTGACGAGATCCTTACAGAGATAGGGATCATGGAGTCCAAGATGGGGCGCCAGCGGCTGGCTAAATGGGGACCTAGAATTATAGATATCGACATCCTCTTCTACAATGAAGAAATTATAGAAAAACCTAATCTCAAAATACCTCATCCTGAACTAACTAATCGTAATTTCGTCCTTCGACCACTGCTAGATATCTGTCCTGAGAAAGTGCATCCAGTCTATAAAAAGTCTATTGCCCGCTTATCTAAGGAATGTACTGATAGCTCCGCAGTTACAGTCTTTAGATCAGATTCAGAATATTAACTTTATAATCTAATTTTTCTTTCCTCTTAGATGTCAAACAAAGCTTTTCCATACAGATATGTCAGCATAGAAGGCAATATAGGTAGTGGTAAGACTTCACTAGTCAGCAGACTAGCCTATGACTTCCAAGGCAAGCAGATATTGGAACAGTTTTCTGATAATCCTTTTCTACCCCTCTTCTATCAAGACCCCGAAAGATATGCTTTCACGGTAGAGCTGTTTTTCATGACAGAAAGATTTAAGCAGTTACAAAATGACTTGACTGCTCCTGATCTATTCAATCCCTATATCTTCTCGGATTTCGTCTTTGTCAAGTCGCTACTCTTTGCACGAAAGAATCTAGAACCAGAAGAGTATAAGCTCTTTCAGATGTTGTTCTCTGTGATGAGCAACACCTTTCCCGATCCAGACCTACTGGTCTATCTCCACCGAGATACAGAACACTTGCTCAAGAATATCAAACTCAGAAACCGGCCTTACGAACAAGAGATAGAAGCCGACTACCTGATCAAAATCCAGAACTCCTATTTCGAGTATCTTAGAAATATCACTTCGTTCCCTGTAGTCATCCTAGACATCAAGGACATGGACTTTATGGGTAATGAACAGAGCTATGAGACACTTAAGTTTTTGATCTCTAAGAAATACAATCCGGGAGTACATCGGACTTCAGTTAGTCTGTAGAGATTTTTTGGCACCTT
>CAKZVK010000111.1 GCA_937921825.1 uncultured Saprospiraceae bacterium | reverse complement strand
TACGCTTGTGGGATGGAGGTCGCCTTGTGGATGAGCAGAAGGAGACTTTAGGATACCGATGGTTTTCCTTTGCAGAACACGGCGCATTTTATCTTAATGGAGAAAGACTGCTCTTGCGAGGTACACATCGTCACGAAGAGCACGCAGGCTACGGATCTGCTATGCCGAATGCCTTGCACCGACAAGATATCGAAATGATAAAGGGTATTGGTGCCAACTTTCTGAGGCTGGGGCACTACCCACAAGATCCTGCTGTCTATGAAGCTTGTAATGAATTGGGTTTGATAGTTTGGGATGAGTTGCCTTGGTGTAGAGGCGGTATGGGCGAGAAGAAATGGCAGGACATTACAGCAAGCTTACTCACCAAACAAATCAATCAGAACTACAACCATCCTTCCATCTTATTCTGGTCCTTGGGTAATGAGATCTACTGGCTGCCAGATTTTGAGGGTGGTGATGCAGAAGAGCGGGTCAAAAAATATGTAACCCATCTCAATGACATCGCCCACGAGCTCGACCCAGATCGGATGACCGCTATCAGAAAATATTATGCTGGTGCAGACTTAGTAGATGTATTTTCTCCCTCTATCTGGTCAGGATGGTATGCTGGAGTCTATACCAATTACCAAAATACCTTAACTGAAAACCAAAAGAAATATCCTAGATTCCTTCATATGGAATACGGTGGCTCTAGTCACGTCGGTCGACATACAGAAAATCCCATCACAGGAGAAGGGACGATGAATGAAGATGGATGGGCAGAAGTATCCAATCAAGTCAACATAAAAAACATAGCCAAAAGTGGTGACTGGACAGAAAACTATATTGTAGATCTCTTTGATTGGTACCTTGGTGTGACAGAAAAGAAGCAAGATATGACGGGCAATGCTCAGTGGGCCTTCAAGGATTTCGGTACGCCATTGAGGCCAGAAAATGCCATACCTTATCTTAATCAAAAAGGACTTGTTGATAGAGCTGGAAAGCCCAAGGATGCTTACTATGTATTCAAGAGCTACTGGTCGGATGAGCCCTTCACGTATATTGAATCCCATAGCTGGACACATCGTAGTGGACCTAAGGGTAAGGAAAGAGCCCTGTCTGTATATAGCAACTGCCCGATAGTGGAACTCCTTCACAATGGGCGGTCACTCGGTAAAAAGGAGAAATCTCTGGATGATTTTCCTGCCTGTGGCCTTACTTGGGACCTAATGTTTGATGAAGGAGATAACAATCTTGTAGCCGTTGGTTATAAGGATGGTATGCAGTTGACCTCAGATACTATGTCTGTACATTATACTTACACAGAGGCCGAGAAGCCTGACCACATTGACTTAGCTTACAAGCCGCTCGCCAATGGCCATTATCTAATAGAGGCCACTATGCGTGATAAGCAAGGGCAGAGAGTACTCGATTATGAAAAGTACATTTACTTCTCTATGGATGGTAATGGTGAGCTATTGCAGAACTATGGAACACCTACACGAAGTCGTGTCATAGAAATGGCCAATGGCTATGCAGCCATAGAACTTGCGCCTGCTGAGAAGGGCAAAGCCATCATCGAAGCGAGAAATCAAGACTTCAAAGGGAGTTATCTCATCTTAGATTTTGAGCAAGATTTAATGGGATTGGTAAAAGATACTAAAGCGATTAATAAGAAATCGAATTAAACGTATATGAAAAATAAGATTTCAACATACTCCTATCTAATGATTGTCTTGTGTATCTGCAGCCTCTGCATATCTTGTAAGCAAGCCTCTAGTAGTGCTTATAATGGTGTTGTCATCACTAAAGAAAAGAAGACACAAGCCCTGTTGTTGACACAGGATATGGCTTTTGATCCAGATAATAAGGATAGAGTAGTTGGTGACTATGTCCAACAGCAAAAGGTAGAGATACCCTCTAAGTTGACACCACAGAATAAGTGGATGATGTTCGAAGGTCCAGTGTTAGAAAATGAGCTTGTCGCCTACAGATACTATGCAGATAGTCGTCATCGCTTTGACATATATGGTAAGACGGTCAGCGATCTGGTTATGGATACAGTGAGTTGGGATTATCATAATATTATGGACTGGGGTTCTGATATTCTCAAGGTAGGCAATTCTTTAGGGTTGGGTTCTCCAGCAATATGGCATAAGGATAGCTTATACACCTTATCTGATTGTACTTCTAAAGTTATAGAGATAGTAGAAAATGGGAATGATAGGTCTATGATCCGCACAAGTTTTAGTGGGTTGTCTATTGATGAGCATACTTTTGACTTGGTCCAAGATTGGAGTATAGAATCAGGTCAGCCGTGGTCAGAAATTACTCTGAAAGTTATAGGCGGCTCGCTTCCTAAAGGGATGAAGTTTGCGACGGGTATCGTCAAACATTTACCTGAGATTATTCAAGGAGAGTCTAGTGGTGCCTTCTATGCATTAAACTGGGGCAAGCAATCATTTCATAACGAGAATATGGGTATGGCCATTGTCGCTAGTAAATCTTATGCCCCGACTCACGTTAATGATGATCTGTCACATACTTTTATATTTGATAAGGCTGAGACACAAGTGAGTTATAGATTTCTATCTGCTTGGGAAAGAGATGCAAATAAAGTTCATAATTCTAGTGAATTCGAAATGCTAGTAGAAGCCTCGATACCAGCTGATAATTAAGTCAATGATGATACGTAAATACATAGCCTTAGATATTGGGTATCGCAGGAAGTTTCTATTTGTAGATGCAGGTTTGCTACTAAGCTTTTGTTTTTTATGTAAGTATTCTACGGTATATGGTCAAGTGATATGTACAGCAACAGATAGCGTTGGTTCTGCTTATCCTGTATTCTTAAATGCGGGGATGGACTACGAAGACCCAGATTGCGAGCATACAGATTTTGGACCGCATATAACACAAGCTTATGATGGGGAGTTGGATAAGAATGTATTTGTCTTTCATAGTCATATAGTAGAAGATAATGATCGATGCCAGGTGCAGGATAGAGTTAGGATGGAAGTCAAGGGCGGTCCTGGTACAGATGCTGAACTACAACACCTAGAAAATGATACATCCTACTACAGATGGAAGTTTAGAATAGATGAGAATTTTGTAGGCGCTTCTTCATTTAATCATATCTATCAAAATAAAGCCAAAGGAGGTAATGATGATGGATTCCCAGTGCTGACACTGACTTTGAGACAAGATAAATTAGAACTGAGGCATAATGGGGGTTCTACAGGGCAGACGCTAGGAGTACTGGCCGAGACTGAACTGTCACTGCTGAGAGGGCAATGGATGGAAGCCTACTGTATGCAAGTGCACGGTGAGCAAGGTGTCTTAGAATTTACTATACGATCTATGGAGACTGGGCTTACAGTATTGGACCATAGCCAATCCGATATAGATCTCTGGAGAGTAGGTGCAGAATATAATCGCCCAAAGTGGGGTATGTATAGACTCAAGAATGCTGCCCTTAAAGACGAAGAAATTCGATTTGCGGATTTCTGTGTCAGTGAAGTGGATAGCTCATTGTGCTTAGGTGATACGGTACTTGTGGTCGATACGATAGCACCCACTGTGCCTCTAGATCTGAGGCAAGGAAGAACATTTATCCGATCAGTGGAGTTGCAGTGGCTAGCTGCGAGCGATGCCTTTGGTGTCAGTTATTACGAGATTATCAGAGATGGTATTGTCCACGCTACTACAGAACAATTGTCTGCAGTGGTGGATGCTCTAGACCCAGCCACCACCTATACATTTACAGTAAGGGCAGTAGACAGAGCTGGCAATAAGTCC
>CAKZVK010000110.1 GCA_937921825.1 uncultured Saprospiraceae bacterium | reverse complement strand
TCAGCAGGTGTAATGTCGACTAACAGACTAGGAGTATTAAATACATTCGCAGCTGGAAATTCACTGTTCCCTTGAGTCATAAGCTTAGTTGTTCGGTATGGCAGAATGACAGTCTCATCATGATAATTACAGAAACATTCGACATTTTCACCTCCATAAATATTAATATCGCGAGTCTTTTTAATAAATACATTTTCTTCTATTGTATTATTAGAAGAACTGGCATAATTAGAAGCATTAATAGCTTCACTAGAACTTTGGTTACTTCGAAAAACATTTGTCATTATTTCGAATTTATCTACATCCCTGAGCCTAATAGTTTTTCCATTTATGGAACAATGTGATATATTGAGTGAACTGACAAGCTCTCCCTCAAATCGGTTAGTTCGAATCCTACTTGATTCGAAATACGAAAACATATTATTATAACTTCCTCCATTAATATAAGTGTCTGAATTATAAAATGCACTTCGTAGATTCCAACTAGAAATAGCCTCTCTTTCCACATGTGTATTTACATTATCTAATTGTAAATCTGAGTCAGAAAACTTACATCCAAGCAACTCGATATCTACATTTGAAGCATAAAATGGACTTGAAACAAACTTGACAAAACTCAATGATGTATTTGCTCCATTTGTGCCTGTATCATCAACAATTTCCATTCCCCTATCACAGCCTACAATGGTAACATTCTGAATATTAAAGTTAGAAAAGTTATTAAGATCTATTCCCACTACCGCTTTTGACAAGAAAGTGTTTCTCATATTAACTGTTGAACCATCTTCAACTGTTATTCCTTTCCAGCTTCCATCACAGGGTATGAACTTAATATCATCTAACCATACATTGGATCCAGAATTAAACGTTAGACTACTATTTTCAGCCACATATATTGTAGAATTAACTAAATCTACATAGTCTCCAACTGTTACGTTACCATCTAGATAATATGGACCTGATTCATATGTTCCTGCTAAGGCTCCTGACAAGGTGGTCATAGAAGTATTTGGAGTTGTAATGTTATTAGTCACAAAGTCGTTCAATTCTATAAGATTAGCACTTAGTGTTAACCATGCTGGCGCACTAGGTTCATAGCATGACCAACTCATTATCCCTACAAGTGTAGGAACATTATTACTATCAAAATGAACAACAGGGCCACCGCTATCTCCGCTGTTTGCTCCATTTATAGAATTACTTGTCGGTAATATCCAGTCATTCAAAGCAGTTATACAATCGAATTGCTGAATAGCTGCTGTATGACTAATCAGTGGGATGTCTGCACCTCTTAGTAGATTAGGTCCGCTAGTACCATTACCTACATTCGAATATCCAGAATGTAGTAAAGACTCCCCTACATTTAGACTATAAAAGGGACTTGGAATATCAATTGCTTGGATAGAATTACTAGATAAACACAAGTCATCAGCCAATCTTAATAATGCAATATCACACCCACCATGAGAAGGACTATTAATATCAAAATCGGGATGTATAACTACTTCTGCAATTTCTACAAGAATTCCTTGCGAAAAGTCACCAGCTAGATTAGTGCCGGCATGTACAAAGTCACCAGCCTGTGGAGTACAATGTGCAGCTGTCAATATCCATCTTTCATTCAGAATAGCACCTCCACATTGATGAAGATATCCATCGTTAGTAATCTGTCCAGTGGAGACTTGCCACGGTACGTCTTCTATGTTTAGAATATTACCATTCGCAATACTTTGTTGCTGAGACAATACTATTTGACAAGAAAGAAAGAAAGAAAGAAAGAAAGAAAGAAAATCAGTTTTTGAGTTGTCATGATATTGGATTTTATATTTCTAAGTTAGAAAACAATTTCTGAAATCACAAAACTGTACACGTATATTTATAACCGTTATATAACAACCCTCCTACAACTCCACCGGCTTCTCCAGCACCTTCGCTTTTTCAAAGGCTACCGCAAGCTTGAGATTTTCTACTGCGTGATCGGATTTTAGTTTACGTTTTTGCTTGCCTAGTATGGCTTGGGTAAAGTGATGCAGCTGGAGATATTCTGGAAAGACAAAGCCGTGGTACTCCTCTCTGTAGATATCTACTTTCTCTCCAGAATCTTTATAGAGTTTGAATGATCTATGATTGGTATTAGAGATAAGAATCTGACCCTTGTTGCCATAGACACTGATATAACTTTGTTCTTTTTGTACAGATGGCTGAGCGATGAGATTGATGCTGATGCCTTTGGAAGTTCTTGCATCACATACTATTGTACTGTTGTTGACTGAGACTTTTACTTCTGCAAAAGTATCCTCTAATAACCAGTGACAGAGATCTATTTCATCTATTGCATGATCTAAAAAGACACTGCCGCTAGGGCTAGCAAACTTTCTATTGATGCTATTAAAGAAGGAGGTGTCTAGGCTGATATGGTTTATCATTCCTATCTCTCCATTGTCTATGACTTTCTTGACGGTATTGAGTAGTGTATCGAATCTTACCTGTGAAGAGACCATGACGACCTGGCTCGGTCTAGAACCTGCTGCCTTGGCTACAGCTTCTCCATCTTCTACATTGAGGGCTATGGGATCTGCTATGAAAAGATGTTTGCCTGCTTCTAGTGCTGCTATTGCTAGGTGTGGTCTTTGCTGCGCTGAGCCGAAGATACACAAGGCATCTATATCATGATTTTCCATCAGAGCTCGCTCATCTGAGTACACATACTCTAGAGAGAGATCGTTTTTGGCAAATAGTAATTCTTTCTGAGTCTTACCTGCTGCGCCTATCAGGCTGAGGTCTTTGATGTGTTCTTTGAGCAGAACAGCATACTCCTTACCGAGGGCATCTAATCCTAATATCCCTGCTTTGACCTGGTACAGCATAGTCTAGAGATGTCTTTCGGCATGGTAACTAGATCGGACCAGTGGACCTGATTCTACGAAGTCTATACCCATCTGTAATCCTTCTTCTTTGTAATAAGCAAAAGTATCTGGATGTACATATTCTTCTACCGCAAGATGCATTTTAGTAGGTTGTAGATACTGACCTATCGTGACGACATCACAACCATGGTCATGCAGATTTTGCATGGTTTCTAAGACCTCTTCTTTTGTTTCTCCAAGACCTACCATAAAACCAGACTTGGTTCTTTTGCCCTTGTCTTTTGTTCTTTGGATTTGTTCTAGTGAGCGGTCATACTTCGCTTGGGGTCTTACTTTTCTGTAGAGTCTTGGGACTGTCTCCATATTATGTGAGACGACTTCCTGACCGCCTTCTATCATTCTGTCAAGGGCTGCCCAATTGGCTCTGACATCAGGAATGAGGGTCTCTATTGTCGTTGTAGGAGACTGTTCTTTAGTTTGGATAACTGTTTGGTACCAGATTTCTGCACCTCGGTCTTTGAGTTCATCTCTATTGACTGAGGTAAGGACAGCATGCTTGACTTGCATGAGTCTGATAGCTTCTGCTACTCTGCGAGGTTCGTCCTCATCATATTCTGGCGGTCTTCCTGTCTTCACTGCACAGAATGAGCAGCTCCGAGTACAGACATCTCCCAGTATCATGAAGGTAGCCGTACCAGCACCCCAGCATTCTCCCATATTAGGACAATTCCCACTCTGGCAGATAGTATGTAGTTTATACTCATCTACGAGGCGTCTTACTCGCTTAAAGTCTTCTCCTATAGGAAGCTTTACTTTTAGCCAGCTGGGCTTCTTTGCTCTTTTAGGTTCTTTCTGTGTTACTGGTAATTCTAACATGCACTCTAGTTACTTCTTTTGCCAAACTGAAAGTTCAAATATAGTCGGAAAAACATTCTTCGATTAGGAACATTTTCTGTTTCCAAAAGAATAGGAATCTTAGAAGGATAGATATCGAACATTATTCCTGTTTCAAAGGCTTTGACATATTCATCAAAGGCTCCCATAGCTAAATGTAATCCCACCTTTCCTTGAACACCTGCTCGTACTTTCAGTTCATCAAAGCCCCTAAAAAACGAGGATCTATCACTTATAGACCCATCTTCCAAGAACTTATCGGCATTTTGCTCAGAGTACTTCTCGCTTCTTACAGTAGACACCTGCTGATCATTAAAAGTCTCTACATAGATTAGATCAAGGTAATAAGGCTTAAGTAGTGCAAGAGAGGGGCCTATTTGGTAGGTATAGCCCACTGCAAGACCATTTTTCTTTTCTTTCTCAGAGAGATACTTCTTGACCCCGACACCACCTCTGACATTGATAAGAGAATTAATCTTACCGTAAGCATAAGAGCCTGATCTTCCGAGGCGCGATATTTTACTTTGCGTCTTTTCTCTTTCATCCTTGGTATACCCTAGCTCTAGATGGTAATAATTGGTTCTATGATAGCTCTTGATAGTTCCAGAGTTGTAGGCAATAGAGGCTCCATTTTCATGTAATCTAAGATCAATAGACTTCTCCTTCTTATAGATAATACCTTTCCAGTCTACTTCTATAAGCTTCGGCTTAATGACTCTCTGTGCTGAGACGGAGAGACCCATAAGAATAAGGAGGGTTGATATGATAATTCTATTCATGATCACTTGCTAAAGATAGGCCCCTTATCGCTATAACACCAATAAATTTCGATGGTAATTAACCTGAGTAGGGATTGGTGTCGTGGTGGTACTAATTCAATTGACAATTGATAATTTATAATTGACAATTGATAATTGTCAACTATCAATTAAATTATCCTAAAGGAAGAACCCCTACCACTTAGCTATTAGTGAAGACTACTTTTGATAAATGGAGCAATAAAAATTGTCAATTATCAATTATCAATTGTCAATTAAAAACCTAATCCGCCGTTCTTACAGTTGTCGTTTCTTTTATCCAACATCCTACTTTGTAACTAGATCCTGCCTTGATACTTCTCTGGAAGATATCCTCTTTCTTAGGCATATACTGAGAATAAGTGTTTATGAATTTTTGAGCTTCAGCAGCTGTGGTTGGATCTTTCTTAGCTTTGGCAAACATGTCCAGTGCAGGCCATGTCACTACTTGGCTATCCCATCCTGTGCCAGGTCCACACAACGGACCACTAGAAGCATAAAGCTTACCGATGAGCAGATAGGGCTCTCCAGAAGAAGGATTCATCTCTGCAGCTTTTCTAGCATATGATCTTGACTTCGGAAAGTTCTTTATGTCACCGTAATAAATCTTAGCGACTAGCATCGTGTATTTAAATTTCTTGGCTGGATCAGTTGTACTTGCTACGAAGTCATCAAAGAGCTGAACGGACTCAGTATACCTCCCTTCTGTATATGCAGTATAAGCTTGCTTAAGTGGACCAGGAGGAGGTGGTGGCGTATAGCAGTTGGTCTGTTTGGCTTGAGCGACTTCTTGTACAGCAGCGCTATTTCTATCACAACCGCCATAGAGTAATCTACTGTAGGTTCTGTTTATAATTTCACAGTCTGTAGCATTGGCTCTAAAAAGTGCCATGTACTTTTTCTCATAGTAAGCGCAATCATAGAGACCTTCGATCCCTTCTAGATTATCTAGTCTTGCAGGTGCATAAGAATTAATGATCTCCCAAGCTTCCTTATTCTTCCCAGAATTGGTTCCATAATCCAAGGCTCTCAAAATCAAGTCTGTATACTTTCTACCCTCTTCTAGGCTTATTTCCTTATTAATGATTTTATCAGAAAGCAATTTTGTAAATGGATTGATAACATAGTATTCCACCTTTTCTTCTTTTTCATCTATGGCCTGCTTGAATAGACTATAGATTTCATTCTCATCCGCATGGGCTCTGTAGTAATAATACAAATCAAAAGCCTTCCTGCCTGCCACATAGCCTTCCTCGCCATAGCACTCTACCCTCTTATCATAGATCGCGAGGACGCTGTCCACATGGGTCTGCTTTAAGCTTTCATCCGTCTCAGTTTCGTAGAAATGCTTGTAGATCTTTATACCATCTTCAAACTGATACTTGATAGAGCCATTAGCTGCTGGAGCCCCATAGTAGGCCTTCTGCCATAACTTAAAAGCCTCATCATATTTCTTCATCTTTAGATTATCCTTATAAAGGACATACGCAGTCTCTACTTCATCTCTCACTGCATACGACAGTTCATCTAGAGTGATACAAGGATTAGTATCTTCCTTAACAACTGGCTCAGGAGTGACGACCACTTCTTCTTGTACAGGTGCTACCACCTTAGGCGTACAAGCTGTCCATAAGAGTGAAAGTGCGATAAGATTGATAAGTATGATGCAGTTCTTCATTTGTCTACTTTATTCTTTAGATGCCAAAATTAAGAGATGGGTTCTTAATGAGGTATTAAATTGCCTAATATTACAGTATATAAACAGATATGAAGACTAAAAAGTTATTGGTTCTTACTGGAGGTGGAGATTGTCCCGGGCTAAATGCCGTCATCAGAGGAATCGTAAAATCAGCTCATTCCAATGGAAACTGGGAAGTGTATGGCAGTATAGAGGCCTTCAATGGGATTATAAAAGAGAAAACAGAAATCGTAAAATTAACTCCTAGCAAAGTGAGTGGCATTCATGTCAGAGGAGGCACTATCATAAAAACGACTAATAAAGGTAATCCTCTTTCTTTCCCTACCCAATCAAAATCGGGCAAGATTACCTACACTGACATCAGTGATAAGTTGGTAAAGAAAATCAAGAAACTAGGATTCGATGCAGTCATAAACATCGGTGGGGATGGCTCACAGGCTATCTCTCAGGCCCTCTACAAGAAAGGTCTCCCTATCATCGGCGTACCTAAGACTATAGACAATGATCTCTCTTCTACAGATGTAACTTTTGGGTTTACGACAGCGGTGCAGATTGCAACGGATGCCTTTGATAAGTTAGTGACTACAGCACATAGTCATAACAGAGTGATGATCATGGAAGTGATGGGTAGAGATGCTGGCTGGATCGCCCTCCATACCGCTATTGCTGGTGGTGCTGAGATCTGCCTCATCCCAGAAATACCATTCAAACTGGATGTCGTCATTTCAGAAATCAAGAAGAGATATCGAAATGGTAAAGGCTTCGTAAATATCGTCATCGCAGAAGGGGCCAAGATGGGCGGTAAGATCATAGGCAAGAAAGCTGAAGGAGACCAAAATATAAAACTTGGTGGTGTAGGTCTTCAACTCCGGAAAGCACTAGAAGATCAAGGCCTAGAACCTCAAGTAAGGGTGACGACTCTAGGACATATACAACGTGGTGGTACTCCAGTCGCTTTTGATAGGATACTGGCTACTGCTTTTGGTGTAAGAGCTTTCGAGATGGCAGAGAAAGGGAAGTATGGAAGAATGGTTACTTATGTCAACAATAAGGTGTCAGACACCACACTTTCTAAGGCAATCAAGGAATACAACTTTGTAAAGAAGAGCCATTATCTCATTAATACTGCGAAGAAGATTGGCGTTAGTTTTGGGAATTGAGGTTTTATAATTGATAATTGACAGTTGACAGTTGATAACTGAAAATTTTTAGTCTATTACTAATTTCTCTACTATAGACTTGTTTTCATAATCTAGCTTTAGGAAGTAGAGTCCGCTTGGGTATGCGGCGATATCTAATTTGTATTCACTGGAATTTGGTGAGACTTCGTTTAGCAATTCTCCTTTTGTATTCATCAGTTGAACTTTCTGGGGAATTACTGAAAAACTAAGGTTCACATTAGTCGATGCAGGATTAGGACTGAAAGTAAATTGTGGTCGTGACTCTAGCTCGTCTGTATGACTTAGATTAAGTCCAGTTTCATTTAATATGACTTGTGTGGAATTCATTATCGCTCTGTCCTTGACATCATTGTCATTATGCTGGGATAGAGAGGCGACGATTTTCATATTTTCTACCTTATAGCTTTCTGGCACCGTGTAGGAATAGCGCATAACATAACTTTCACCTAAGGTAGGTTCTAGTGGGATAGTTTGGTTTGTGCCCCATGGTCCATCTAGGATAGCTCTGACTACATTACGGTGCTTATAGTCCCAGATAACATTACCACGACCCTCTAGAGGGTGACCAGCTGTATCATTAAAGTAACTGTGCTGCTCCATAGATTCTACTTTATCTTCTATCATCATTGCAGAAAAAGAGAAGCGGTTGGCGTTAGGAATAGCATCGAATACTGTTTCTACACTAAAGTCAAAAGTTCTGGTTGCATTATCATAGGTGAGGTCCTTTATAGAGACCTGTGCATAAGCTTGTTGTTGCTCCTGGACAAGCAACTGTTCTTCCCAGTTACGCATACCAATAATCAGTCTACTCTGATAATCTAGAGCTCTGTCTACCATTGCGGTAGGTGTCGGAGGTTTATCGAGATCATAGTAAATCTCTGCGCTGTCCTCATTATTCAGCTCATTATCTATCCAAGTTACAGGCTTATGATGGAGCACCCAGATTAGATTAGGATATCGTTCTTCGAGGTCTTCAAGCAGGACTGTTCCATCAGGACATTGGCCACAGAAGGCATTAGTCCATTTTTCGATAAGGACTGTTTTCTGCCCGTGAGCAGAAGCAATAAAAAATAATCCGAATACAAGGGAGCTCAGAAGTCTCATAAGTCATCTTTCTATCTGAAAGTTATTCATAAAATTTTTAAAATACAGAGTTAGAAGTGCACGGTGTTCTAAAGAAGACAAAAGAAAAGCCCTAACTCCGAAGAGCAGGGCTTTATATATCTAGAATTATTTTCTAATTACTTATATTTCACTGTGACAGTTTCTCCTATCCAACATCCTACTTTTTCCTTATCACCTGCTTTCACTCCTCTCATGAATCCTTCATTCTGATCTGGTAGAGAGGATCTATATCTAGAGATCTTAGTTGATGCCTCATCTGCAAGAGAGGGATCCACTGACTTTGCTTTGTTGTATTTAGACATCGCAGCTATTATCGCTAGTCTCTGATTCCACGAGTCACCGCAGTTTCTAGCAGAAGTCGCATAGAGATCTCCGATCAGCATGTATGGTCTTCCGTAACCTGGCTTCAGCTTAGCCGCCTCTAGAGCAGTAGACCTAGCTGCAGAATACTTCTTTAGTTTTCTACCTTGTATAGAAGCCTTAGAGAACATATAGTTCGCCTTCTTAGCGGGGTCTGATTCCGCAGCTATCGCTTGTTCATACTTGGCGACAGCTCCTGCATAATCTCCAGCATCATAGGCCTTCTTAGCCAAGATACCTGGGTTATTTGCTTCGAACTCTGCTTTTCTAGCCGCATTAGTAGTCGCTGCATAAGACTTCCATTTAGCATCTAGATCTTTTAGTAAAGGATCATTCTCATCGCAACCTCTTTTCTTTAACAGTCCTACGAGATTCTTCAGCTGATCCATATCATCTGGAGCGGCGTCATACATCGCCTTGTATTTAGGCTTGAAGTAATCACAGTCAAAGATCTCAGTTTCGATAGGTGCAAATTTAGCTTGCGCTGCTTTCCACGCTTGATCATAGTACTGACCATACTTAGAGTTGTTCTCTAGATTGTGCTTAGCTATTTCATCCATCTGAGTGAAATACTCTACTGCTTTTACCTTATCGATTTTACCTTTTTGGAATTGGTATACAACTATTGTTGCTAGAGGATCGAAGACCGTGTATTCTACTTCGTTGCCAGCTTTAGAAATAGAAGCGTCTAATACTTCTAGGTTCTTACTGTATGGTGAATTTAAAGTATAGAACATATCATATCCTTTCCTACCGAGCACATACCCAATCTTCTGCTTGATACATTCTGGTTTGCCCTCACATTTTGTAGGGACCACACTACCCTCTTCATAGGCTTGGATAGCCTCATCATAGAGTCTATTAATTGTTTCTTTATATTCTGTCTTCTTAGCCTCATCCGTTTCATTCTGAAACTTATTGATATAGATCTTCACACCATCTATAAAGTGGTAATCTCTCTTACCATCTGCAGCTGGTGCTATCTCATAGGCTTTCTGCCAGTTTTCAAATGCAAGGTCCCAATCCTTTGACTTTATAGCCTGACGGTATATAGAATGCGCATTTTCAGCATCATCCTTTTGTGGACTATTAGTCCAGTCAGCAAATTGAGCAGTTGATACTTGCGACATGCTTACTAGCATGATCATCGGCAACAAATAATTTCTTACTCTAAACATCTATTTCGTTTTTAATTATACTTTCTTTTCATAAACCATTCATCGTCGTTGAATGTGAAACTGAAATTAAGTTTTAAATATCTTTCTTGTATTACTGAGTTTCTCCCCTTTATTCCTAAGGCTACTCCTAGATGTGCATGCGATATTTTTCTCTGGTAGAAAAATGGCAGGCTCATCCCTACAGTCACCCCTATGTCATCTATCTTCTCTCCATCTATGACTACTGTTGCTATCTCGTTTCTATAAGCTCCAAATCTGTACAGCACTCTAGAAAAGTAGTTAGAGACGGACTTATAATTAGGACGGTAATATCCTCCAAAAGATAATTTTGTAGTGTTATTTAATTCTTCGTTAACAACTGAACTACCAAATCCTGACCATTGAGTCGTCAAGAAATTAAAGCCGATGGCCACCTTCTCTCCTGAATAATAGGTTGCCCCTATGCCTACTTCTGCAGGCAGTTTGCCCTTTATGTCATTTTGCTCTGAAAATGAAAAGGTATCTCTTACAAAGTTACCTATGCTTACCTGACTTGCTACCCCTTCGAAGGACGAGTAGTCTGTACTGAAATTGGTCTTACTATTAGCATGCAGGCCTATGTTTATCCTTCTACTCGGAATGCTATTATCTTCCCTCGCTTCCTCTCGATTAAAGTGGTAGGTATATAGAGCCCCCAGTCTATAGACGAAGCCCGAATAATTAGATTTATTCTCAAACAATGAAGCTTCTGAGTTAGTAATATCATCAAACTCAATAAATCTCTGATTACTGACTTCTCCGAAGAGGTATCCAAGATTCAAGCCCAAACCGAAATCCTTATATCTAATAGCATTACTCCAAGTAAAGTCATATGTGCCGCCCGTTCCCTGAAATGCTCGTCTAACCAGACCTACATTCTCATCAAAGGAAAATGATTCTATGTTATAGCCTACCTGAGAATAAGGTTTCAGTGTGAAAGCCATACCTAGATTGATGTCTCTTTCTTTCCTGTCCAAAAGATCATTCAGCGTATTCTTCAGTGGAAAAGCTAGAGAGAAATAGGAAAGATTTCCTGTCCAGATACCATCACTGATAGACTGGCTATCCTCTAAAGTGGATAATTTAGCATCTATCCCGATGTCGAAGCCTGCTGTGGAAAGATAAGTTAGAGAAGCTGGATTGACTATATTTATAGTATAAGGTCCGCTGTATGAAGCCCCTAGACCACCCATCATCTTTGAGAAAACAAAGTTGTTATCAGCTATATCTCCGAAACCAAATCTGGAATATGGAGAATTAATTTTGGGTTGCGCTACTAGCCAAAAAGGCAAGACTATAAAAGTATAAAGCCAAGCTTTTCTAAGAATTGTATTCGATAATGTCATTAAGTCCTTTAAGTACTAGATTTGAATCCACAAATATCTCAGAATCTATCAGTTCTCCAAAATAGCTGGCGTCACCACCAGTCAAAATAACGGTCATTTGACCCTTTTTACCAGTTAAAGTTTTAATAAAACTTTCTATTTCGAGTTTTATCCCCCAAACCGCTCCATTTTGGATCGCAGTGGTGGTAGATTTTCCAAGTATGTCTTTATTCCACTTTCTTTTTAATAGAGGCAAAGCAGAGGTAAAATGGTGCATGGCCTGTAAGCGCAATTCTACTCCAGGCGCAATATTACCTCCCCAATATTGGCCTTTCTTATCGATGTAGTCATAGGTGATACAAGTCCCGATATCTATAACCAATACATTTTTCTTTGGATAGAGTTTAGAAGCACCTACTACAGCAGCCAATCTATCTCGGCCTAGGGTCTTAGGTGTTCCATATTTGTTCTTGATTGGGACTTTGGTTGTATGACTCAGGATGATGAGCTTATAATGCTTGTTGATGTATTCGATAAAGTAAGGTGTCCCCGTTCTGGTAGAAGATACTATCGAATGAGTGAACCCATACTTCTTAGCCAATTTCTTGATGTCTCTGACCAATACCTTCTCGTACCTCTGGAAAAAGTGTACTTCATTAGAGCTATCTAAGACAGCTAACTTAATGAAGGAATTTCCTATGTCTACTATGAGGTTCACTACTAGTTCCGCAAGTTACGCTAAATGAATCGTTTCAAATGAATTATAAACTTGAGAACCCAAAGACAATCCCTAGTTCTATTTTCAGAATAGTACCGACCCCGAATAATCTTGACTAAAAATACTCTAATGCTTAAAGTGTCGAGTCCCTGTAAAGACCATAGGTATTCCATTCTCGTTGCAATAATCTATGCTCAGCTGATCTTTTATAGATCCTCCAGGTTGTATAACTGCAGCGATACCTGCTTTGTGACCAATCTCGACACAATCAGGAAAGGGGAAGAAAGCATCAGAGGCCATTGCTGCCCCCTTAATATCAAATCCAAACTTAGCTGCCTTGGCTATGGCTTGATTGCAAGCATCTACTCTAGAGGTCTGTCCGCAGCCCATTCCAAGCAATTGATTATCCTTGGCGATGACTATGGTATTGGATTTAAGATGTTTGACGAGTTTATTGGCAAAGAGCAAATCTGAAATTTGCTCCACAGAAGGTGCCTCTGTTGTCGCAATCTTTAGTTCTTCCGAGACTTCTACTTTCATGTCCATATCTTGCTGGATCACGCCATTCAAGATACTCTTATAAGCTTTGGCTTGTCTGAAGAAAGTGTCTATCTTAAGTAGTACTCTTTTCTTTTTCTGAGTCAAAAGGTCTATGGCGTCCTGATCAAAGTCTGGTGCAATCAGAACTTCGTAAAACAACTTATTGATTTCTTCAGCGGTCTTAAGATCTATCTTAGTATTACTAATCAGAATACCTCCAAAGGCAGATACTGGATCACCAGCTAGAGCGGCTACCCATGCGTCATATACTGTAGACCGTGTTGCAACACCGCAGGCATTGGTATGTTTAAGTACTGCAAAGGTCGGGTCATCATGTTCAAACTCTGCCATCAGCTGTACTGCAGCATCTACATCTACGAGATTATTGAAAGAAAGTTCCTTGCCAGACAACTTCGTGAAGACTTCGTCAAGGTTGCCATAGAACTTAGCTTGCTGATGCGGATTCTCTCCATAACGGAGTGCTGAACCAGACATATGGCTGTGCTTGAATCTTTCTTCTATCTCTAAATCTTTGTTGAAATAATTAAAGATCGCTGTATCGTAATGAGAAGAAGTGGCAAAGGCCTCTGCAGCCAATCGCTTTCTATCCTCTAATGAACTAGTACCTGCTTGCTCACCTAAGATGACTTCTAGATCTTGGTATTGATCCTTAGACGGAATGATGACGACATCATTATAGTTC
>CAKZVK010000109.1 GCA_937921825.1 uncultured Saprospiraceae bacterium | reverse complement strand
ATCATTCGGAATTCGAGCATATAATGAAAGCCATTTCGATGTACAACATTCGGATATTGGTACAGCTACAGTTCATGGACAATTTGGAATATGGTCTGACAACTGCACTAGTTTTGTCTATGACAATCCTAATATTATAGCCAATTATAGAGCTATCTCAGTAGTCGCTGGCAGCTCAAATATCTTTAATAATTCTAATATTGAAGTGACAGGTCCAGATAATTATGCGACAGGAATAGCTTCGTTCATTTCTCATCCATACATAGATAACAACGTTATAAATGGTAATGATCTCTATGCTGGCATCTGGCAGAATAGTAATACAGAGCACAACATTGTAACTCATAATGTTATCAATGATGATTTTGACTATGGTATCTTGGTACAAGCATCTAATGATCAGTTATGTAGTGCTAACATCATAGCTGGGGCAAGAAGAGATGGCATTTCTGTGCAGGATTCAGATGATAATATCTTCGAATGCAACGAAATATCGGCAGATGATTATGGGATTAATATTAGACCCCATTCGGATCTTCAAGCACTAATCACAAATGATTTTGTATCAGCAGGTGAGGCAGATTTGCTATTACAAGAACCAATTGGTGAACAAGATTCTCATGGCAACAAGGAATGGAATGTAGTTTTAGGTATAGGTGATGGTGAGCAAAACCTCTTTAGAGATGATCCAGATAAATTTCCACCAGTCAAAATACCTGGTAACTTATTTCTTCCTGGGGGAACTTCAGAATGCCATTTGACACCAGGTACATACAATACTTTCAACATAGAATTCCCTTGCTGGTATCTTAATTATATTCAGCAAAAGAGAGCTAGTAACCCTAATTACTCATGGATAGCTAGCTATCAGCTGCTCAGAAGATATCTACTAAAAGTGCCAAGGCACCTCTGGCCAGATTGTGTAGAAGTATGGCCACCAGTTATACCAGAATGTGGCCTCAAAGACCTAGCTAGTATGGATGCAGCATATAGAGCAACACTAGAACAAAATACAACTGACCTATCTAGTGTAGAAGAAGCTTATGATCTTTCTAGTGAATCTATTACTGAGCCGAATAATACTTATAAACAACAAAGACGAACAGTAATCCATAATAACCAGCAGAGGCTTGATCAACTTATTACAGAACAATCAAGAACCCTAGATAGCATTCCTTGTGAGGATGAATTATATGTCTTATGGCAATCAGTTTATAGATTATTACTTAAAAGACACAGTGCTGAAATGAACGAAGCAGATCTTACCCTATTAAAAAGTACTGCGGAGCTATGCCCTGCAGAATATGGAGACGTGGTGCATTGGGCAACAGGACTTTTGACTAGTTACCATACTAACATACAATTTGAAGAATCAGCTTGTATGGAAGTCATAGAACCCAGAGAAAGAAAGCAAACAAACGAAAGTGTAGAAGTCTATCCTAATCCTGCTCAAAGTGAACTTAATATTATAACACCAGAATCTGCATTGGATGATATGCATATGAAAATGTACAGTAGCAGAGGGGAAGTTATAGGTAATTATAGGCTTAAAGCAGGAAAAAATACAATCCAATTGTCCCCTGCAATAACCGATGGTCTTTATATCTTAAGAATTAATGGAGGACATGCCATATCTTACACTAAGAAACTTGTTATACACAGAAAATAAAATAAAGTGGTATAACCTACAATGATAGGATATGCTAGTTCAATACATGAAAAGACTTTGCCCAATATTAATATTCCTACTCTCAAGTGTTATTCTATTGTGTCAAAACAAACAAGATTATATATGGCCCTTAGGGCTGGAAGCAGCAGTAGGAGATGGCATTTTACTTGATTTCAATAAAAAGCCAGTTGATATTTCTAAACGTATGGGAATATTAGGAATGGCAAGAGGTGTGGCCACTATCGCAGATAGGAATGGGATGCTTCTTTTTTATACTAATGGCTGGGCAGTAGCTAATAAAGAACATCATGTTATGCCTAATGGATTGGGCCTAAATGATGGCCGTTATTTCCAAGAGTTTTGGAGAGGAAACTGGGACTTCGGAATTCTTGCTCGACAAGACATGATCATATTGCCTGACCCTAGTGACAGTTTAGGTTATTATATTATTCATAAACCTTTTGAGTATAATCCAGATCAGGATGATAAGCCAAAGTTTACCATGGAAACCATGAAGTATTCCTATGTAGATATGCGTTTAGATGGTGGCCTGGGAGATGTTACAAAAAAGGACAGTACTTTCTTCGAAGGACAATTTCAATCTGATTATCTCAGTGCACTAGCAAATGAGGATAATACTGGCTGGTGGTTCATGACACCTGCTAGATATGATAGTCTGTATTATACATGGTTACTGGATGAGCAAGGAATAAGCTTAGTAGATAGTCAAGCCATAGGACCAATAGCACATCTTGAGAGTTTCGGTTTTGCTGGTGATGCTCGATTTTCTCCCGATGGTTCCAAATACGCCTATTTTAATTTAATTGATGGATTATCTCTATTTGATTTTGATAGGCAGACTGGGGAATTATCTCACCTAAGAAGAATGGAATGGGCACCTACAGATGAGTATAATTGGGCAAGTACAATAGAGTTTAGTCCCAACTCTAGATTTATATATATCGGAAATGAAAAAGAATTGTTTCAGTTAGATACATGGACAGAAAATTTATCTGATGGACTAATGCTTATTCATGAGTGGGGCGAATTGCCAGAATTGTCTGAGAGCTTTTTCTCACTTGGCCTAGGGCCTGATTGTAAAATTTATTGTAGATCAGGGAACGGGTCTTATTTTTTTCATACTATACATTCACCAGATAAGCTTGGTCTAGCCTGTGATTTTATCGCTAATGATGTAATACTACCAAATATATCCTCTGGTGCTGCTTTTCCCAATGTCCCCCGCTTCCGAGTGGATGAGGCAGAAAAATGCGATAGCAGTATTACTATGGTGAATGGTGTCAATGTTTTCTGGCGACGTGATCTAGAAGTTTACCCTAGTCCTGCAAGTGAGTATGTAACTGTAACCTTACCTGAGGGCAAAAAAGGATCTGTGAATATCATAGATATGCAAGGGCAGGTGGTATGGCATGAGGATAATCTGACTGGCACACCTCAGGTAGATGTCAGTAATCTTCCTGCGGGTCTGTATTCTGTAGAGTTTGTACCAGAGCGGAATGAGGAACGGGTTATCTATACACAGAAGGTGTCGGTGGTGCATTAGGATCACGGATTATTTGGGGTTAAACCCGAATTATGCAACAGAAAATCTACTGCAAGCCCAAATTGCTTCAACCGAATAGTGCATTTAATGTGCACTTATTTGCTTAGGTCAGTTTGCTTAAATGACTGATTATTATGTAGTTAGTCCTTTGTCTCGCCGACGGGCTTTCATTTTTGTCTTGAAACAAAAACGAAACAAAAAATTCAAGGCTGGTTTCATTCCTTAACGGTTCTAAAAACTAAAATTCCTAAACGGGCTTAAACTCGCCTTTGGCTCAAACACAACCCCGTTATTAACGGAATTTGAGCTTTTAGACCCTAAAATGAAAAAGGCCAAATTATAAAATACTGTCTAAATAATCAGATCTCTAGTGCTACCTAAGTAGGCTATTCGGTACTTCAAAATCAAGCACTTAACTCTACGTTTGCTCCTCACCATAGTGATGACTATGATTCGTCGCATAAGTACTTGATTTTATTGCAATTAGAGCTTTCGCTACGATACCTACTGCATAATTCGGGTTAAAGGATTTCACTGATAAAGGTTATGCTACATAAAGAAATTACGGAGAAGATTATTGGAGCTGCATTTGAAGTGCATAGCTTTTTAGGTAACGGCTTTCAAGAAGTGATCTATCAGAGAGCATTAGTTTACGAGTTTAGCAGAAAAAGCTTAAGCTTTGCTAGGGAACTGGAAATGGATATTTACTATCGAGATTTGATTGATCCTATTGGTAAGAGAAGAGTAGACTTCCTTGTAGAAGATAGTGTTCTCGTAGAAGTAAAAGCAGTGAAGGAACTAGAAAATACCCACTTAGCACAAGTCCTCAATTATTTACAGTCCCATACAACCTTAAAGTAGGATTGTTGATAAATTTCGGAGAACAATCTATGAAGTTCAAAAGACTGGTCTTGTAATATCTACTAATAAATCTGTGCAATCTCAAAATCCTTAAAATCCGTGATCCTGCAGTTATAGGGGAATACAATCCAATTGTCCCCTGCAATAACCGATGGTCTTTATATCCTAAGAATTAATGGAGAAGATGGCTTATCTTTCGTCAAGAAAGTTGTTATCCATAAACAATAAAATAAATTGGCACATCCTATTTTAGAGGGATGTGCCATTTTAAAATATGAAGAGAATTTTTATCATATCATCATTATTGCTTAGTAGTATTCTTGTTTTCTCTCAGAATAAGCAAGATTACATCTGGCCTATGGGCTTGCATTGGAATGGGGGACTTATAATAGATTTTAATAAAAAGCCTACTAAGATTTATGGCCGCAATGGCGACTTCACAACAACAAGAACTATTGCAACAATCTCAGATTCTTTAGGAAACTTACTTTTTTACTGCAATGGCTGGGCGATCGCTAACAAAAACCATATTGTAATGCCTGATGGCTTAGGCATTAACGATGGTCAGTACTTCCAGGAATATTGGGATGCAGATTGGCAACTTGGCGGATTAGCTAGACAAGATATGATTGTTCTTCCTGACCCAGCTGAAGCTCTTGGTTACTATATTATACATAAGATATGGGAGTTCAGGCCAGATAATGAAGAAATTTTTTCTATGGAAAAGCTGAAATACAGCTATGTTGATACAGGTCTAGAAAATGGTCTAGGGAATGTCACAGAAAAGAATGTAACATTTTTTGACGGTAATCTTCAGGCAGGATTTCTAACTGCAATTTCGAAACCAGATAGCAAGGATTATTGGATTCTTAATCCTTCACTCTTAGATAATCGTTATTACCTCTGGTCATTGACTCAGGAAGGTATAATGTTACAAGATAGTCAGCAGATAGGTCCTCTAGCTAGTGAAGAGAGAAAACAAACTTTAGGAGATGCCCGATTCTCACCTGACGGTACTCAGTATGCTTATTTTAATCTGCATGACGGTCTATCTCTTTTCGATTTTGACAGAGCAACAGGAGAATTATCCAATCTCAGAAGATTAGAATGGGATCCACTTGATGAATTTAATTGGGCAGGAGGAATAGAGTTCAGTCCTAATTCTAGATTTATTTATATCGTCAATGAGTACGAGGTTCATCAAGTAGATACATGGGAAGATGATCTAGATGCGGGATTAGAATTTATAGCAGAGTGGGATGGCTTTATCGACTTGGATAGAACCTTGTTTTTTGCTTTAGCTCTCGGGCCTGACTGTAAACTTTATGTCAGATCCGGTTCCTCCAGTAGCTACATGCATACCATCCACAATCCTGATAAGAAAGGTACAGCATGCAATTTCATCCAGCGTGATGTCATCTTACCTAATATCTCCTCAGCAGGTGCTTTCCCCAATGTCCCCCGCTTCCGAGTAGACGAGGCAGAAAAATGTGACAGCAGTATTACTATGGTGAATGGTGTTAATGTCTTTTGGCGACGTGACCTAGAGGTCTATCCTAGTCCGGCTAGTGAGTATGTGACCATAGACCTTCCTGAAAACAAGAAAGGTGCCGTCAGCATTTCGGATATGCACGGGCAGGTGGTGTGGCAACAAGAGCGACTTAGTGGTCAGCAGATAGTAGACGTTTGTGAATTGCCAGCAGGCATCTATACAGTAGATTTTAGCGCTTGACGATCCATCAAAATAAGTACAGATAAAAAAGCTATTTGCTGCTGTAACTATATCCATAATTCAATTTATAAATTCCAAGCTAGGCCTGTAGCTTGCTCAGATAGTTCCCATAATTTTTTTGCGACTTTTTTGTCCTTGGCATGAGGCTCGATATGATGTGCCCCTACTGGGCCTACCCAATTACTTCTTCCAGTAGGGCCATAGAATTCGGATTGATCTAGATCCTTCTCAGTGGCACACATGAGTTGAGGATAGGCGCCATACTCGGCAGGTTGTGTCAGTGGCGTTAATTTCATCAACCCGAAAATCATCTTCATCATAAAACTACCACTGGTCGAGATTAATGCAGTTCTTGATGATCCAGGATGACAGGCATAGGCTTTGACTGCTGTATTTCCTGCTTTTGCTAATCTATCTTGTAATTCATAGATAGACATAATCTGTGCGAGCTTGCTCTGACTGTAGGCGGCATTTGGTGTATAGTCTTTATCCCAGTTCAAGTCATCAAACTTGATGGTTTTCAAACCCATATCATAACCCATACTCCCTACAGTTACAATTCGACCTTTAGATTTTTCTATAAGTGGAAAGAGCAAAGCCTGCAATGCAAAATGTCCAAAGTAATTGACTCCCATCTGACTTTCCCATCCATCTACGGTCAGTTGCCTTTTTGGAACTTGAGCTATCGCCGCATTACAGATAAGCGCATCTATATGGGAGACTGTCGCAAGGACTTCTTCTGCAGCTTTCTTCACAGAAGACTGTTCTGCTAAATCCAGATGTATTGCTGACACCTGCACTTTATCCCCTAGCTCTTGTTTTAGTAGAGCTATAGTGTTTGCAGATTTTTGTGGATTTCGGTTGAGCATCACAACACGTGCACCTTTTGCTAGTAATATTCTAGAAGCTTCTAATCCTGTACCGCTGGTTGTACCAGTAATCACAAAAGTCTGCCCCTCTAAATTTCCAATTCTATCAGGTGTCCAGCCTTTTTCTCCAAATGGGTTTTTATTCATTTTCAATATTTATTTTGGAAATATCTCTCCATTACAGTTGTTCTATTTTATCATAATCGATGTGGGGCTTATAAGGTCTAAAGGGGAGCTTCAAGATTTCTACAATATTCTCTGTCTCTTGCTTAGACAT
>CAKZVK010000108.1 GCA_937921825.1 uncultured Saprospiraceae bacterium | reverse complement strand
GTCGATCCTAGCTCTAATACAACTTACTCCGTTACAGTAACTGATACTAATGGCTGTACAGACTCTGATCAAGTCAATGTCATGGTCTATGACTTGCCCACTGCAGATGCAGGTACAGATACAGAAATATGCCTCAATGATGAAACTACTTTAAGTGCCTCTGGTGGTAGTTCTTATTTATGGTCTACTAATGAGACGACAAGTACGATTACTGTAGACCCAACTGTAACTACTTCATACTTTGTAACAGTCACAGATAGCAATGGCTGTACAGATACGGATGACGTAGAAGTAGTGGTCAATGACTTACCTGTCGCTGCAGTAACTAACAATCAAGATATATGCTTCGGAGAATCAGCGGATCTTACTGCCTCAGGAGGTGACTCTTATTTATGGAGTACAGGTGCAACTAGTTCTGATATTACTGTTTCTCCTAACTCTACTACAACTTACACAGTAACCGTCACCAGCGATGATGGCTGTACGGACACTGCCAACTCTATTGTGACTATTCTTGACCTCCCTACTGCTGATGCAGGAGCGGATCAAGGAATTTGCTTCGGTGATGAAACAGAACTTCTAGCTGATGGTGGGATTTCTTATTTGTGGAGTACTGGGGCAACTACTTTTGATATTATTGTCGATCCTAGCTCAAATACAACTTACTCCGTTACAGTAACTGATACTAATGGCTGTACAGATTCTGATCAAGTCATTGTCATGGTCTATGACCTACCAACTGCTGACGCAGGAGCAGATACAGAAATCTGCCTTAATGAAGAAACTACCTTGACGGCTTCGGGAGGTAGTGCATACTCATGGTCTACTGACGAGACGACAAGTTCTATCACCGTTGATCCAACTGTGACTACCTTTTACTCCGTGACTATCACAGATAGTAATGGCTGTACTGATACGGATGACGTAGAAGTAATTGTCAATGACTTGCCTATTGCTGTTGTAACTAATAATCAAGATATTTGCTTTGGAGAATCAGCTGACCTAACCGCTAGTGGAGGAGTCTCTTATTTGTGGAGTACTGGAGAAAGTACCTATGACATTACTGTTTCTCCTAGCTCGACGACAACTTATACAGTTACAGTCACCAGTGATGATGGCTGTACGGACACTGCCAACTCTACTGTGACTATTCTGGACCTCCCTACTGCTGATGCAGGAGCAGATGAAAATATCTGTATAGGTAATGAAGTGAAACTGGAAGCTTCGGGAGGCGCTTCATATTTATGGAGTACCGGAGAGAACTCAGCAATCATATATGTGAGTCCTCCTACAGATAGCGCCTATGCTGTAACTGTCACAGATAGTTTTGGCTGTGTGGCAGCAGATACAGTAGCGGTCTTTGTTCACGACTACCCCATTGCAACAGCAAGTAACTTTGGAATAGTATGTGGCAATACCCCAGCTATGATCACAGCTTATGGCGGAACTAATTACTTATGGAGCACCGGTGAAACAACAGCCACTATACAAGCCATGACTTCAAGTTTTGAAATGTTTAGTGTGACGGTCTCCAATAACTATGGTTGCTCTAGCGAGACTCAAGTTCCTGTTTTTGCAGTTATACCTCCTATAGCAGATGCAGGTGAAGATGTAGAAATATGTCCGGGTGGAGAAGCCTATATACAAGCCACAGGAGGAGATACTTATTTATGGATTCCAGGGACATTCCTCAATACTAATACTGGACCTTATGTAACTAGTACTCCAGATTCTACCATAACCTATACTGTTATAGTTACAGACGAAAGTGGTTGCACAGCTTCTGATCAAGTCACTGTAGAAGTTATTGAAGACACTACACCTCCAGTTGCCGTTTGTGCGGACTTCAGCATTTTAACAGATACTAATGGAGATGCCTACCTTTCTCCATATCAACTTGATTTTGAATCTTTCGATAATTGTGGCCCAGTCACCTTATCTATAGATCAACCAATGATTTCTTGCATCTTACAAGATTATACTATAACTCTAACAGTAACTGATCTATCGGGCAACACTTCGACCTGTGAATCTACAGTTACACTTGAGGGGCCAGATAATGATTGTGACCTTAGAGCCAATGGCTGCGACCTATGTGATGGAGGAGATGATAATATTGATAACGACAATGACGGCCTACCTGATTGTGCCTACCCACCTACGAGCTATACTGACCTAGAAACTCTGTGGAGATGTGGCAGTCCAGGTGAAGACAAGGCCTGGATTTGTCACTATCCTGATCACTCTATCTGTTTAGATTATAATCAGATATATACGCATCTTTCTTATCACCAAGAAGATTACCTTGGACCATGTCATGCAATAGGTTGCTACTATGACAGTGGTACGAGTAGAGATGAATTTATCGCACAGTTTAGTGCAGGAGATCCACACTTACACATACACTGTAAGTCAGAAATTCGTGACCTCCACTTTAAGTCAGTGTCCATTATAGAAAGTATTAAAAATAGTGTCGACATTACCTCGAGTCCTTGTGAGATCAGCAGTATAGATTTATCAGTCTCAGAAGACTTTATATATCAGTCACTTTTTGAAATAAAGAGTTTTGAGATTGAGCTTACTGTACAAGATGATTGCAACAATAAAGATAGCTGTGTAACCCGGATACATCCTAAAGAATTCGGTATTACCGTATTCCCTAACCCAGCTCGTGATTTTATAAAAGTATCAGGACTCATGGAAGAAACTTATGACATATATAATACTAATGGGATCAAAGTACTATCAACTCTAACCAAAGAGAACGTCAATACAGAAAATCTCGACGGTGGTTTCTATTTAGTAGTTACAGAGTCAGGTAGAATGTCACGCTTTATCATCATTGACTAAGCTACCAAATAGTGAATAAGTTATAAATAAGTACACTGAACAAAAATATTTGATAGTACAATCAGAAAGCCAGCACGATTTCGAACTGGCTTTCTTTGATATACAAGAGACACTTGTAATTTTGTTAACGATTTAGAATTGACATAATTGTTATCTTGTAGCATGCAGAAATACATTATTCTATTGGTTCTGGGGTATACTTTTTTTATAAGTCACCCCGTACTCTTAGCACAGACGCTGAGAATCAATGAAATCATGTCTTCTAATTCAATATATGAAGATGAAGATGGTAATACCCCTGACTGGATAGAAATCCACAACTATGGTCAAGAACTCGTTTCTCTAGA
The DNA here is from genome assembly GCA_937921825.1 of uncultured Saprospiraceae bacterium. Taxonomy (GTDB): domain Bacteria; phylum Bacteroidota; class Bacteroidia; order Chitinophagales; family Saprospiraceae; genus RFSX01. Next base: position 14,567 of record CAKZVK010000108.1, on the reverse strand, counting down.
TGGTATGTATATCTCTGATGATAACAACAATCCGACGAAATGGCAGTTTGAAAATCTTGAACTTGCTCCAGATGAATACATGATAGTGTGGGCCTCTGATAAAGATCGGCAGGCCAAATACTATAAGACACTAGTCACTCAAGGAGATATCTTTAGATACTATCTTCCGATGACAAACACCTCTAGTTGGGTAACCCCTAATTTTGATGATTCCTCTTGGAGTGCAGGTCCATCTGGTTTTGGATATGGTGATGGAGACGATGCTACTCTACTTCCGTTCGGTACACAATCCGCTTTTCTAAGGACCAAGTTCTTTATCGAAGACCCGAGCAAAGTAGAAAAACTCCTCCTTGATATAGATTATGATGACGGTTACTTAGCATACATCAATGGAAATTTTGTTGCAGCTTCTAATGTCGCAGATGTGCTTATCGATACTGGAACTCCAACTGCCACAGAAGTGACCTTTGAAGAAAATGGCACTATAGAAAGAAAAGATATTTCAGATAACATTAGTCTTCTTGTGGCAGGAGAAAACACCTTGGCAATTCAGATTAAGAATCATACTCAAAATTCTTCTGATCTATCGGTAATTCCTTTTCTAACGATATTAGAATCTAACCTTTCTAGCAATGGAATAAAACCTCCTGAATTCTTGAACTATATTTCTAAATCAGTTCATACAAATTTTAAAATCTCTTCTTCAGGAGAAACCATTTCTTTGTATAATTCAGAAATTGCATTAATTGACAGAGTAGAATCAGGAAATTTTCCAGCTAATAAATCTATCGGTTATCTATTCAATGATATACGCTTATTTGATTTACCAACTCCAGGAAGAAAAAATGCTGACATTGCTTATGATGGTTATGTAGATTCTGAACTCAATTTCTCTCATGAAGGTGGAATAGTAAACGCAGGTCTCCAGGTCTCTCTTAGCGGCGCAGGCGCAGATGAGGTGATCAGATATACGAGAGATGGCAGCCTTCCTACAGGGACTTCTTCCAGATACGAAGATCCGATTAGCATAACTAGTAACACTATCCTTAGAGCACGAATATTCAAGCAAGGTTTTCTCCCTAGTGATGCAAAAAGTAGAACTTACCTTGTAGACATAGAGCATGATCTGCCTATAGTCTCATTGGTGGTAGACCCTAAAGACTTTTTCGATGAAGAGACGGGTATATATAGCTATGGTGATGATTACAGGCCACAACTGCCTTTCTTCGGAGCTAATTTTTGGAAAGACGAAGAAAGAGCCGCAAGTTTCACTCTTCTTTCTGCAGATGGTAAGCCCCTATATAGTCAAGATGTAGGAGCTAAGATTTTTGGTGGATGGAGCCGAGCCAATAACCAAAGATCGTTGTCTTTGTTTGCAAGAAAAAAATACGGAGAAAGTGATTTTAATCATAAATTTTTTGATTCTAGAGCAGAAGATAAGTTTAGTGCCTTGGTGCTGAGAAATACTGGAAATGATTGGCTACGAGGCGGTCTCAGGGATATCTTTTTTACTTCATTAATGGAAGGAAGTGGTGTGGATGTTCAGGCCTTCCAATCTGTAGCCTGCTACATAAATGGGGACTATTGGGGTTATTACAACCTGAGAGAAAAGATCAATGAACATTTTGTTGCCAATAAGTACGATTTAGATCCCGATGAAATTAACTTACTAGAAATTGATTCTATCATAAAATCCGGGTCAAATTCTGACTATATAGAACTCTTTAAGTTTATAGAAAACAACAACCTTACCGAGCAAGACAACTATGAATATGTATCAAGTAAGATAGATATTGAAAACTTTATAATTTATAATGTCGCTCAGATTTTTGCAAGCAATTGGGATTGGCCAGGGAATAATCGAAAATTTTGGACTGCACCGAATAGGAAATGGCAGTGGATTTTATTTGATACTGATTTCGGTTTTAGTTTTCCATATTGGGGCCCTCAGAGTCTTACTCATAATACTTTAAGTCATGCCTTAGAAGCCAATGGACCGGAATGGCCTAACCCGCCTCACTCTACCCTCTTCCTTAGGAAGCTTATGTTCAATCTAAATTTTAGAAATAATTTCATCAATAGATTTGCTGATGAATTAAATTCTAGATTTCTACCAGCTAATGTCAATGACCACTTAGATAATCTAAGTGCTACACTTTCTAATGAACTCCCTAAGCACTTAGACAGGTGGGGTGGTTCTGAATGGACTCATAAAGATGAATTAGGAAAAATCAAAACCTTCGCTGATCAGCGTCCTGCAATAGTCAAAGAGCACATCCTAAGGAGACTCAATATACCAGCCTATCACCAACTCAACTTAGTACTTAGAAATGAAGAAAGAGGCAGCGTCCTTATTAATAATCGATTGGATATCACCACGGACGAATGGTCAGGGGATTATTTTCAATCCGTGCCTATTAGCCTTTCTGCAATTTCTAAATCAGGTTTTGAATTTTCTCATTGGTCAGGAGATGTCTCTTCTACCTCGGAGACCATTCAGGTGAACATGCTAGAACCTATGACTATAAATGCAAACTTTGTTAAAGATGGTACAGCTACAGAAGAGCTCAATTCGTCCGAACAGATTCATGTCTACCCTAATCCATTTAGTGATTTTCTGGTAATAGCAAATAGTATCCAATCACAAAAAGTTATGGCTTACGAATTATTAAACGAGCAAGGCGTAATACTAATGAAAGAAACTTTTTCCAACGATCTACAGGATAATGAAAAGAAAATCAGTACTTCTGAATTAGTAGAAGGCATCTATTTTCTGAATTTCAAACTTAAAAATGGTCAGCACATACAGACCAAAGTAGTCAAGAAATAGGCTCCTCATATATCATAAAAAAAGTCCAATAACTAAGTAGATTAGCTATTGGACTTTTTTTGCCATTGATTTTCTGCTTTCTAATCTTGTCCAAAAAGAACACTTCCTAGGTAGTATCTATTCAAGGCTGCAATATTGTCTGTAGATATTTCTTTAGGACAGTCTACTTCGCAAGCACCAACATTAGAGCATTTTCCAAATCCTTCTTTATCCATCACTCTAACCATGTTTTTCACTCTACGACTATGCTCTACCTGACCTTGTGGTAATTTACTTAAATGATTAATTTTTGCTGAAGTGAAAAGCATAGCAGATCCATTAGGACAAGCAGCCACGCATGCTCCACAACCAATACAAGTAGCTGAATCAAAAGCCTCATCAGCATCTGCTTTTTCTACAGGAATGGCATTGCCATCTACAGCCTGACCTGTATTTACGGAGATGTATCCTCCTGCCTGCATAATAGCATCAAAAGAAGATCTATCTACAGCTAGGTCTTTAATTACAGGAAAAGCATTAGCTCTGAATGGCTCGATAGTAATAGTGTCGCCAGTTTTGAATGCTCTCATATGCAACTGACAGGCAGTCGTACCTGTTTGACTACCATGAGGACGGCCATTGATGACCATACTACATGCACCACAGATCCCTTCTCTGCAATCATGCTCAAAAGCAACAGGGTCTTGCTTTTTTTCTATGAGCTGCTGATTCAGCACATCTAGCATCTCCAAGAAAGACATATGTTCTTCTGCTTCTACTTGGTAGTTTTCAAAATGGCCATTGGAACCATTGTTTTTTTGCCTCCAGATTTTAAGTGTAAGATTCATAACTTATTTTTTTCCATGAAAAAAGTGCTCCTATCTCCGATTGATATCGGAGTTCTCTCACTCAAGAGTAACATTTAGTTACTCTTGTCACGCATAAGCGTGACCGTTCTTTCATTATTTGTAACTTCTGGTTTTTAATTCTACATTTTCAAAGGTCAGCTCTTCCTTATGAAGGATTGGATTATTATCGTCCCATTCCCAAGCTGAGACATAAGTATAGTCCTCATCATTTCTCTTTGCCTCTCCGTTCTCTGTAGATTCTTCTCGGAAGTGTCCACCACATGATTCTCCTCTGTCTAAAGCATCAACAGCAAATAGCTCACCTAGTTCTAGAAAATCTGCAACTCTTGCGGCTTTTTCTAACTCAGGATTGAACTCATCTGTCGTACCTGGAATGTATACATCCTCGTAAAACTCCTTTCTAAGTTCCCTAATGAGCTGTCTTCCTTTCTTTAGGCCTTCAGCATTACGAGACATACCACAATACTCCCACATTATCTTACCTAGACGTCTATGGAAGCTTTCCACAGATTGATTACCCTTGATAGCCATCAATTGATCCAACCTATTTTGGACGCGTTGCTCTGCCTCCAGAAATTCTGGCGTATCGTTAGCTATTTTAGAAGTACGGATTTCGTCAGCTAAAAATGTTCCGATAGTATAAGGTATTACGAAATAACCATCTGCTAGACCTTGCATCAAAGCAGAAGCTCCTAGCCTGTTAGCACCATGGTCTGAGAAGTTTGCTTCTCCTAGGGCAAATAAGCCTGGCACATTAGTTTGTAAGTTATAATCTACCCAGAGACCTCCCATGGTATAATGCACAGCTGGATAAATCTTCATAGCTGTTTTGTACGGATTCTCCCCAGTAATTTTTTCATACATCTGGAAAAGGTTACCATACTTGGCTTTGACTATAGCTTCTCCTAATTCCTTTATCTTTTCTGCGCTTGGATTCGCTATACCAAGAGAGAAAGCCTCTGACTTACCGTAGCGTTGGATAGCATCTGCAAAGTCCAGATAGACACCAAGTCCCGTCTTGACCACGCCTTTACCTTCATCACTTGCCACCTTTGCAGCTCTAGAAGCAACATCTCTAGGAACTAAATTTCCAAATGCCGGATATCTTCTTTCTAGGTAGTAATCTCTATCTTCTTCGGGCAGATCTTCTGCTCTCTTCTCTCCTCTCTGAATCGCCTGTGCATCTTCTATCGTCTTAGGCACCCATACCCTTCCATCATTTCTCAGAGACTCTGACATTAGGGTCAGCTTAGATTGATACTCTCCAGATACGGGTATACAGGTAGGATGAATCTGTGTATAGCATGGATTAGCGAATAGAGCCCCTTCTTTTACTGATCTCCATGCAGCACTTACATTAGAGCCCATAGCATTAGTGGAGAGATAAAATACATTACCGTAGCCTCCAGTCGCAAGGACCACACAGTGTGCTGCATGTCTATCCAGCTTTCCTGTAAGTAAGTTACGGGTAATAATACCTCTCGCTTTACCATCTATCTTTACGAGATCTAGCATCTCGTGTCTATTATACATTTTGACCTGACCTTTAGCAATCTGTCTCGAGAGTGCCGAATAAGCACCAAGCAATAATTGCTGTCCAGTCTGACCTCTAGCATAGAAAGTCCTAGAGACCTGTACACCACCGAAGGATCTATTAGCTAATAAACCACCATATTCTCTAGCAAAAGGAACACCTTGGGCTACAGCCTGATCTATGATCTCAGTACTGCACTCTGCTAATCTATGCACATTGGCTTCTCGTGATCTATAATCACCACCCTTTATAGTATCATAAAAAAGTCTATATATACTATCGCCATCATTTTGGTAATTCTTGGCAGCATTGATACCTCCCTGAGCAGCAATACTGTGTGCACGTCTTGGGCTATCATGGAAGGTGAAGCACTTTACATTATAACCCAGCTCACCCAAAGTAGCAGCTGCAGAAGCTCCTGCTAGGCCTGTACCCACAACGATGACATCTAATCTCCTTTTATTATTAGGAGCCACTAGATTCATGGAGCCTCTATATTTTGTCCACTTCTCGGCTAATTCTCCTTCTGGTATTTTAGCGTCTAGTTTCATATTCTTTCTATTTAAATAGGACTTAGTTAGTCTTTGTTTTAATAATTAGCTGCATTTTTTACCAATACCCAAAGTGGGATAAGGGCATAGAGGAGGGGAATGGTTATAGAAAAAGCAATACCGGACAACTTAATCAATGGTGTATACTTTTTGTGTCTGATTCCTAGAGTTGTAAAGGCACTCTCAAAACCATGAAGTAGATGCAGGGCCAACGCCACCAGACCGATAAGGTAAACTATAACGATCCAGAGTTTAGAAAACGAGGTGTACACTTGTGTATATAGATCTTTCATCTCTACCCCATCATAAGTAACCATCGGTATCTGGTCAGTAAATTTCGTTTTGAACCAAAAATCTCCCATATGGACACATAAGAAGAATAAAATAAGAGTGCCGAGCAAACCCATATTCTTAGACATCCATGAGCCATTGTCATAAGTATTTACTGCATAAGTAGACCCTTTCGCTTTCTTATTTTCCATCCATATTAATATCCCTTGGATAGCATGCAGGAGAATACCCGCATAGAGACCTACGGAGATAAACTTTATCAGAGGATTAGAGGTCATGAACTTTGCATAGACATTAAATTTCTCACCCCCATCGGGAATGAATAATTGCAAATTACCTATAAGATGTATAACGAGAAATGAACACAGAAATAAGCCTGTAAGGCTCATAATCAGCTTCTTACCTATACTTGATGTCAAAAAATCTATTAACCAACGCATTAGCGGATTGTTTTGCTTTGTTCAAAAATACGGATTGAAGTAAAAAGAGGGGGCATTTTGGCTATTTAGATTTAATCTAAGTTGCTCACATTCCACTAACTGCATAAACCCTTGGGGCAATTTTCCTTCGTTAACTAAGTTTTATTAACTGTATTACTCATAAAAAGCAGTGTATGTCTAAGTATCTCATGCTGATAAGTATCATCGCAGTCACTTTAATTTCTTGTGGCGACGATCCAAATAATGATGAAATAATACCTCTTGAAGGCTATCATTCATTGACAGCTATTAGATGCGAATGTTTTCCAATAGAGATTATCCCTTTCCAACAACAATGGAAATTTGATTTCGACAACTCTGAATTAACTGTGGCTGTTACAGGAACTATGGAAAAGCAACAAATCCTAGAGTCCGCTGTCTACAAATTCAAACTAATCGATACGACCTCTTCTTGGGTTGGCTCTACAGCTATGTTACAACTTGATGATCGAAGCTTCTTCTTTAAAAGAGTAATGGATGGTATTCAATTAAGTGATCCAGAAGCATCAAATGACAATGGATCGTATTATGATTTTGTCGAAAACTGACTTCTACCCTTGCATTTTCAGTAACGTCAGTACTGCATCACAGAAAAACTTCTGGGTCCAATTAGTATACTTCATTCGCTGATACTTACCTCTCATCGGAATAGAAGAAGGAATGGCGCCAGAATTTAATGAGAGGCCTCTTTGGGCTTTCAATAGGGGTTGTAGAAGTAACTCTACATTTGCGAGATTTTTCTTGAAACCTGACCTTTCGTACATCAGCAAGCTGAGTAAGGCCAGTTGAGCATTTCCCGTGCTACATAGAAAACTATAATCGCCTGTCCAGTTTTCATTATAGCTGCCAGCTACCTTACCCTTCTCTTGAATGCGTTCATTAAGAGCATTCATACTCTGGCGTACTTTCTTTTTGAGTTTTCTGTCATTCAGTAATTCTCCACATTCCCAGAGCCCTCGCAAGGTATAGGCTAACGTATGTGTGAGTGCCGGTTCTTCTGAATGAAAACCAGCATCTCGAAAAAAGTGATTCTCTAACTCTAGACTGGCTAAGCGCCAGATCAATTTTTTCGTTTTAGTTCTTGGTTTGCTATACTTGATTAATTCAGAACTGGCCATCGCCCAGGCCACTCTTGTATAATAGGCTGGATTAAAGTCATCCACATAATTATAATCCGTGAACAGACCTTGGTCATCTAACTGAACCCCTAGCCAATCTACTGCTTCTATAATCATATGCAGCACTTCATTAGGAGCTTCTACCTCAGAAGCTATCCTCAATAGCCCGAATAAGATCTGTGCTGTATCGAATATTATAGGCTCTGCCTTCTCAGCAGACTGACGGAAAGAGCCGTCCTCGTTTTGAATACTTTTAAAGTAACTGAGTTGTTTTAGAGCTACTTTCTTGACCTTTCTGTCATCAAAATAAGCCGCATAGTCTAGTAAGGTTGGCACTAGATATCCTGTAGTCTCTGGATATACTGGACCCCAGGTTCCTTTCATAGAGCGGAGACCAGAAGAACCTAAATTTCTATTGGCTTTGAAACTGGTGAGAATCCAAGCCATGTTTTGCTGCACCGCATTTTCTAAGTTCTCCTTCCCGCCTAGGTTTTCTATGATCGTCGTTATATTACCCAAAGAAGTTAGGTTTGAGAACGTTAAGAGCTATGCGTAACAAAGGATTATCAACTTTATGAATTCTGTAATGTGGTGTCAGGGTGCCTCCAAAGGAACGAATATACTGTTCCACCCCTTGCAAGATACTGCCTTCGAAATCAAAGATCTGATCTTTCCTATCGAACATACAAGTCCATATAATATAACTTAGGGTCGTTCGGATCTCTGGACGGTTTTTATAGAAACAGGCGATGGCATAAGAAGTAGTCGCATCTCTAACTATCACTTGCCCAGACAGGTACTCTCCCGTAGGATTATACTTCGCCACCTTGATGTACATATGTCCACTAGGGCTTAGATTTTGATGCAGTCTTCTGAGCACTTCCTTATTCGTGGGCAGGGCTTTCTTCTTTTCTGCAAAGGCATTTTCGGCTTCCACCAGATAGGTTTCCATGTCCATATCCTCTATGGTACAATTTTGCTCTGCTTTTAGGATGTCTTTTTGGACTGTATGCTTTAGTCCATCCCAGACCAGTTCCTTGCCTATAGAAGTATCTATCACATAGGTGTACTTGGTCGTCTGCTTATAGCCTTTCCAGTACAGGGCTAGCCAATTGTCGTACTGAAATGGATATTGTTGATAATACAAACTATGCTTGGGTAAGCCCTCTATCAGTGCCGTAGAAACCTTATAGGTAAAATGCCCTTTCTTATAGTTATTCAGTTTTCTATCAGGATAGAGAATGTGGATGCCATTATACGCAGTCATCGGTGGGGTCAGTATCAGCTTGAATCCCATATATCGTCTATAATGATAGACTAGTACCCCTATCAGCTTCTTAGCACCATTGAATTCCAAGACTACATCCCAGTCTCCCTTGACACAGACAGCATCCATAAATGGTGGCGTCATATGTACTGGCAAATGATAATCCTTATATATGGATCGATATGTAGACTTGTTATCTATGATATTACTTTAGAAAAGCTAAATTAGTCAATAGTGCCTTTATACGAGGTACAACTTGATGATTCAGACTTTGAAGAAGAATAACATAAAAGCTGCATTAGATTGGTTCCATACTAAGCAATGGACAGCCTTCCCTTTCCAAAAAGAGACTTGGTTAGCTTTCCTAGCAGGAAAATCAGGCCTAGTCAATGCCCCCACGGGCTCAGGCAAGACTTATGCTTTGTACTTAGGAGCACTGCTTTCTTTTCTAGAGAAAAAATCTCCAGCTCCTTTTGGACCCTATATTATCTGGGTCACCCCAATCCGAGCCCTGGCTAAAGAAATAAAAATTTCTATCGATAAAGCCAATGAAGGTTTCGGTCTAGACTGGGAGACTGCAATCAGAAGCGGAGACACCACTACTACCCAGCGAAAGAAACAAATAAAACAACCCCCTCAGGTCCTCATCACTACTCCCGAAAGTCTTCATGTCTTGATGACTGGAGTTGGCTACTCGACTTTCTTTACAGGAGTGCACAGTATCGTCTGTGACGAGTGGCATGAATTGATGGGTAGTAAAAGAGGTGTACAAGCTCAACTGGCCATCAGTAGAATCAAAGGTCTCAATCCTGACCTCCGAGTATGGGGTATATCCGCTACGATCGGTAATCTGGAAGAAGGAATGGAAGTACTCTTAGGCACAGATCCGACACCTCGTGCACTTATAAGATCTGACTTCAAAAAGAAAACAGAGTTGACGTCCATCTTTCCTGACGATATAGAAGAATACTCCTGGGCAGGGCACTTAGGCTTATCACTGGCCGAAAAAATCCTACCTATCATCTATGAAAGCAAGACCACTCTTATATTCACAAATACAAGAGCCAAATGCGAACTCTGGTATCACAGACTCCTAGAATTAGATCCTAGTCTTGCAGGAGATATCGCGATGCATCATGGATCTATTGCCAGAAATCTAAGAGACTGGGTAGAAGATGCTTTGTATGAAGGACGCGTATCTGCCGTGGTCTCTACCTCTAGCTTAGATCTCGGTGTAGATTTCAGACCTGTAGAAACCATTATCCAAGTAGGGAGCCCTAAAAGTGTCTCTCGATTTATGCAGAGGGCTGGCAGAAGTGGACATGAACCCGGTGCAGTTAGTAAAATTTATTTCTTACCTACTAACACCTTAGAACTAATAGAATCAGCAGCACTGAGAGAAGCCCTAGATGGACACAACATAGAAGTGAGGGTACCCTATATCCGTTCTTGGGATGTACTTATACAATACTTGATGACCTTAGCTGTGTCAGAAGGGTTCTATCCAGATCTCATTTATGAGGAAGTCATACAGACACATTGCTACAGCAGTATGGATATCGAGGACTGGAATAAGATTCTACACTTCCTAGTCTATGGTTCTCAATCTCTCAAAGCCTACGACGAATACTCTAAAGTAATCATAGAAGATGGCCTGTATAAGGTCGAGAATAAACGCATGGCGCTGAGACATAAACTCAGTATAGGGACCATTACTTCTGATGCGATGCTGATGATAAAATATCTCAGAGGCAAAAAAATAGGCACTGTAGAAGAGTGGTTCGTCGCACATCTAAAGGCAGGTGACAGTTTTTGGTTTGCAGGTAGATCACTAGAATTGGTTAGGGTAAAAGATATGACGGTACTGGTCAGAAATTCGTCTAAGAAAAATAAAAGAATCCCTTCCTATCTCGGTGGACGCATGCCTCTAAGTGCAGAGATGTCAGAAGTCCTCCGCAGTAAACTCTATGAGTATCATCAAGAGGATAGTAAAAATAAAAAGGAATTAGACAAAGAACTCCTGGCCTTGGCTCCATTACTAGACTTACAAGCAAACCTTTCTATTCTCCCTACCAAAGAAGATTTCTTAGTAGAATATTTTCATAGCAAGGAAGGGTATCATCTCTTGATGTATCCTTTTGAAGGTCGCTACGTGCATGAAGGTATGGGTGCTCTGATAGGACAGAGGCTCGGAAGAATAATGCCGATTAGTTTTTCTATAGGCATGAATGATCATGGCTTTGAATTATTATCAGACAGGAAGATAGATGTGGATAAGCTTATTGTGTCTGAGCTCTTCTCCCCTTATAATATCAGTAAAGACATCCAAGCCTCTATTAATGCTGCGGAGCTAGCCAGAAGACGATTTAGAGATGTGGCCCGTATCTCTGGACTTATTTTTCAAGGCTTTCCTGGCAAAGCAAAAAAAGACAGACATCTGCAAGCCTCTTCCTCTTTACTCTTTGAAGTGTTCCAAGATTATGAACCAGAGAATCTTTTGTATCTACAGACCTTTGAAGAAGTCATGACTTTTCAACTCGAAGAAGCAAGAATGATCAAAGCCCTAGAACGCATCCAAAAGCAAAAAATTAAGATCACCTACCCTACCCGTCCTACGCCGCTTTCCTTCCCGATTATGGTAGATAGACTCAGAGAGAAAATGACCAGTGAAAAGCTAGAAGATCGTATCGCCAAAATGAAAGTAGGATTTTAATATAGTTTACTGCTTCACTGACAAGTGAGCACCTACTTTAGCAAGCGCTTACTGAAGCGATAATCTTCCACCTGCTTGAGTTCTACTTTAGCAAAGTCTTTATGCATTGGGTTAATGAGATAGTTGTATTCATCTTGGACTAGGGCCGATTCTACTTTTAGTATAAGGTGCTCAGCTTCTAGGATAAATTTGTTTCCGAGATTTTGAGTTGCATCCAGATGTGGAAAGGCAGACCAGTTCTTAGGGTATTGCTTAGAAGGGAGAGCATACACTGATTTAGAGGGGAACTCTAAGGTTATCAGCTTGTAATTAGGAGGTACTAAACCTAAAGATAGGTTAGCAGCAATCTCTACAGTACAAAGTGCTCTAGTAGCTGAAGTATAGATCATGCGGATGCCTCTACTGTTCCATCTACCACCATATAACTCCGCACCTCTACCCGACAGATCATCAGCATATTGTGCTTTGGATACTCTATAGACGATCATGCCAATACTCCATGTGCTATACGACCCAGCTGATCAGATACGAGCTGAATACCAAAGCTACTGTCTAGTAAGGACTTGGGAACCAGACCCCCTAAGACTACTACCTCGGAGGCCAACCAACTATCGAAGGTTCCAGCACTACCAAAGACTTCTATCCCCTTCTCATAGAGCAGGGCAATCTGAAGAATCTTCTCCGACTGGATAGGGTCAAAGGACTTTTTGTCCTTTTTGTAGCGCAACATAGACCTAGTAGATAAGTGTAACATCTCAGACCACTCCTCTAACGTAAAGGCACTATCCATAGATATCTTTTCAAATTGAATATACTTAAGCCCTGTTCTAGATGTATGGATAAGTGTCAGAATACTAGAGTCATCAGTCATAGCTGCGGCCACCTTGGGCTGCTTAATAACTTTCATCAGTGGAGACTTACTATAGGAGACAGCTGACTCTGCTGCCTTAGAGGTAGATGTCGCTTTCTTATAAGACTTAGATTCTTTCTTGCTCATACCCTAAGATATAAAATATTATGCCATTTGTCAATAAATAAACGACAATTGTCACAATGAAATACAAAACTAGCCTTCCGCTTTGCATATCGACCTTCTGGAGATATCTTTTAAATGTTGGATGGCGATCATTTTCTCTGCGTTCTTCACCTAAGATCGTAGTAAGATAATGCAAAGAGGTTCTTTCCGCCCACATTGTGGCAGTCAGGAAGAAAAAGCTTGTGTAAGCGGTATAGTGGAGGAACTGCTTAAGCTAGATTATGAAATACATTACTCACATCATCGTCTTGCTCCATGAGGTCTATAAGTGCAAGCACTTCATCTATCTGCTCCTCGCTGATTTCTTTTGTGAGAGTAGGTATTCTTTCGAGTTCTGATTTCTCAGCTTTTATTTCAGCAGCTTCTAAGGCTTGCTGCATCTTCCCGAAGTCTTCAAAGGCCACATAGATTTTATACATCTCCTTTTCCTCCACTGTATCTTTCTCTATAGACTCTAAGCCATAATCTATCATCTCTAACTCTATCTCGTCAGGATCTGCTATCTCTTCTACAGGGACATAGAAGACTCCTTTTCTATTGAATAGGAAATCATGCATACCTTTAGTGCCCATGGAGCCTCCTTTCTTATTGAAATAAGATCTGACATTGGCTACGGTTCTTTGGTTATTATCGGTAGCCGTCTCCACTACTAGCGCAATTCCGTGTGGGGCCATCCCTTCTAGGACGACTTCCTCATAGTTGCTGGTATCTTTATCAGAGGCTTTTTTTATCGCCGCTTGGATTCTATCCTTTGGCATCTGGACAGCCTTAGCATTTTGGATAGCTCTTCTCAGGGCCACATTAGTATCAGGATCAGGACCTGCCGCTTTTACAGCTATTGTTATGTGCTTGCCGGCCTTAGAAAAGGCTTTAGCCATTTTATCCCATCTTGCAAACTTGGTTGCTTTTCTATATTCAAATGCTCTTCCCATAATATTTAGGCTTGTTTCGTCCTGCGAATTTAAAATTTAGACCTATACATATCAATAATTATCAGCATTTTGGCTGAAGATGCCAGCTGTTTCCCATATAATCAGAGGAGAAGAATTCATTTTACTACCAGAAAAAGCCATTTTCTGGCCCAAACATCAAGCTTTACTGCTCGCTGATCTCCATTTGGGCAAGGTCACGCATTTTAGAAAAGCCGGTATCGGTCTACCTAAATCGGCTGAATTAGACAATCTAGAACGATTAGCACAGCTCATCCTGGACCATCAAGCCCACTCTGTCTATCTCCTTGGAGACCTCTTTCATAGCCACTATAATGACCAATGGCCCATCTTCAAAACATTCATGCAAGCCTTTAAAGACAGAGAGTTTATCCTCATTAAAGGCAATCATGATATCTTGAATGAGTCCGCCTATAAGGCTAGAAATCTAATCTGTCATCCAGAGAGCCTAGAACTCGGCCCTTTTTTGATGACACATATTCCGATAGAATACACCTCTGACCTTTACAATATCTGTGGGCACTTGCATCCAGGAGTCAGATTAAAAGGCAAGGGCTTACAAGCTATCAAATTGCCCTGCTTTCATTTTGGGAAGAAAGGTCTGGTCTTACCCGCTTTTGGGGCCTTTACAGGCAGTGCTAAGATAGAACCGCATAAAGAAGATGCGATCTTTGCCATTTCCGACACGGCAGTTATTAAAGTTTTGTAAGCTAGTATCCTGTTAAGTCTGTCAAAAAGTGGACTCTAACTATAACATTTTCAAGCCTTTAGTAGTCTTAGTAATAAATCGATCTACTAAAAATTGAATTATTGTATGTTTGCTAGTAAGCTAAAACCAGAAAAAAAGGCCTCATTGACGAGAAATAACGCAGAAATATTTGAAAAGGAGCTATTTCCACACATAGTTGCACTGAAAACCTTTGCCTATCACCTCACTTATAATGAGGATG
>CAKZVK010000107.1 GCA_937921825.1 uncultured Saprospiraceae bacterium | reverse complement strand
GATTCATCACTATTGATATATTCTTCATCTACGGCAAGGTTAGAAATGACTAGAGACTCTATCGTCTGGTCAAAAAGACCATCGAACTTCTCTGCAGCTTCTTCCTTACGATCTATATACTCATTATAAGCGTCGAACTCTAGAGGATATTCTGTTTCATCTCTATTGGATTTCAATCTAGAGGCATTCTCTAGAACCATCTTGAAGTTTTCTTCATTCTGAGTTCTCATCTCGCTCTTCTTTCTGAGTAGTTCTAGACTCGGTATTCTAAAGATATTTTGTCCATAATCTACCGCAGGAATTTCTGACCACTCCATAGCATGGTCGTAATCTTTCTCTCCCGTCTCTATAAAGTGGTAGTTGTTAGGGAAGATAATATCTGGGGTTACCCCTTTGAGTTGTGTAGAACCACCATTGATTCTAAAGAACTTCTGCATCGTTATTTTTAGATTGCCTAGAGGCTTAAGTGCACTTGCACTTGGATCTCTGACCGCTCTATCTAGATCTACAAATCTCTGTACTGTTCCTTTTCCAAAAGTAGAATTACTTCCTACGATTACAGCTCTTTCATAGTCTTGTAGGGCAGCAGCTAAGATCTCAGAAGCTGAGGCGCTGAATTGATTAACCATCACGATTAGAGGGCCATCATAAAGCGCCGTCGCATCTTTGTCATCATAGACATAAGCAGGTTTGTTTCTAGGTTTTACTTGTACGATAGGTCCATCTTCTATGAAAAGTCCTGTCATATCTACCACATCTTGAAGTGAGCCTCCACCGTTATTTCTCAGATCTAGAATGATACCGTTCACCTTTAGGGCATTCAGTTTTTCTATTTCAGCAGCGACGTCTTTAGCACAAGAGTTACCATCTTTCTTCTCGAATGAAGAATAGAATTTCGGTAGCTTGATATAGCCGACATTTTCCATGACATCTGGAATGTCTAGCTTAAGTGATCTGGCGAAGCCCTCATCTATGATGACTTCATCTCTTTCTATTTCTACTTGCTGACGGGAGCCATCTACTTTCTTTACAGAGAGGATAACGACCGTGCCCTTTTTACCACGAATCTTAGAGACGACATCATCTAGTCTCATACCAGTGATATCTAGAGGCTCTTCCCCTTTCTGAGTGACCGCAGTGATCAGATCATCTACGTCTAGTTCCTTGCCTTTCCATGCAGGACCACCAGGTATGATAGAAGTCACTTTAGTGTAGTCGCCATCCGACTGAAGTCTAGCTCCAATACCTTCTAGCTTGCCTCCCATTCTGATATCGAAGTCTTGCTTCTCCTTAGGATTGTAAAAATCAGAATGTGGATCGAATAGGTGGGTAATAGAGTTTATGTAGGTTTCGAATCTATCAGACCTCTTGTCCTTATCCATTCTTTCGAACCAGTCATCATAAGTTTCCTTTATTTTTTCTTTGACTTCTAGAGAGAGTTCTTCTTCACTCTTGATTGGCTCCTCTTCATCTTCTTCTTTCTCTGTCGCAAGGTCCACAGCGATATCTCGTGTATCTTCTTTTAGTTGTGAGTTATTGTCTTCTTCCTCTTCTTCCTCTTTGTTTAGTCTATCTTCTTGGTCTTCTATTTTGTTGATCAGTCTGTTATTGTAGTCGTACTTTATGAGTTGCTCCCATAGATCTTTTAGTTCTGCTTCATTGGCGCTGAACCTACGTTTGTCTCTATCTACTTCTACTTTAGTTTCATCTATGCTCGCGATATCTCCTTCTATGATCTCATTGTAGATTCTTTTTGATCTAGCTCTAGAAGCTTCTATTATTTCTAGCGAGGCATTGAAGAAGGTGAAGTCCTTCATCTTGATTTGATCATCTAACTGATCCTTATAGATACTCAGCTGATCTACTTCCGACTGTAGCAAAAATCTTTTACTGGGATCTATTGATTCTATATAGTCATCAAAGACTTTTGCAGATAAGTCATCGTCTAATTCTAGAGGGCTGAAATGTAAAGCTTCTAAGTAATTCAATACAGCGTCAAGAATGACACTTTCTTTCTCCTCGACATTAACAGTAGGGTAGATACCCCATACGATAACACTAGCAAGTAGCGCCAGCGTTAAAAAAAATCCTTTCCATTTCATTATCTAAAAATTTTATTTCTAAAGATACAACTATCGTATCATAAATTGC
The DNA here is from genome assembly GCA_937921825.1 of uncultured Saprospiraceae bacterium. Lineage (GTDB taxonomy): Bacteria > Bacteroidota > Bacteroidia > Chitinophagales > Saprospiraceae > RFSX01. Next base: position 9,645 of record CAKZVK010000107.1, on the reverse strand, counting down.
TCAGTGATTATTCTCCATCTTTCCCATAATCCAGACCCGTAATCATAATTTGGACCCTTTGGTTTTTCTTTCTCCCTGAAGGTGTAGCATTGGTGGCAATGGGTTTTTGTTTACCATAGCCTTTGTAGGTCACTCTTTCATCCTCTATACCTTTCTTAATCAAATAGTTTGCCACAGCCTTCGCTCTGTCATTAGAAAGTGTATCGCAGTAAGATTCAGGTCTGCAGACACTATTTGTATGTCCCCCGACCTCTACAGTTATCTCATTGTATTTATCTAAGAAATCATAGATTTCATTGAGGACTTGGAAGGATTCGACATTGATCTTAGAGGTATCTGCCTCGAAGTAGAGCTTTTCTAACTTGATAAGCTTACCTAGTTCCATATTGCCTCTATCCAGGTTTAGGATCTTAGGCTTTTTGTAGACGGTTGTTTCGGTTGTTTCCTCCTTTTTAGGTCTTGTGTAGACTGTCGGTTCTTTTTTCTTCTTTTTCTTGAAAGATGGGACCACCTTGACTTTAGGTTTTTTCTTTTCTGCTTTGGCGAGCAGAACCGCATCTTCATCACAATCTATTTCTCGGAAGATGCCCCCATTGTCCATACAGACATTACCATTATATCCAAAAAGCGTCGGTGTCTTAAAGAAGGCTTCCAAGGTGATGTGAGAATAATCCTCAGTGGGTTCTATTTTGAACACGTATTCTTCCCAGTCTGTATTGTCTACGGGTCTTGATTCTGCGAGAAGACTTCCTGTGTCACAAGTATGGTGACCACCATAGATTCTGAGTACCGCTGGCTGATTAAAATTAGAGAGCACCTTGTCATTATACTTAGTGGCACTCATATATTTTTCTGACCGCGCTAGGGAAATAGAAAAACTATAGCACTGTCCAGCCTTTAGAGTCCCTATCATTTTTTGAGATACAGATTCATAGCTATCGTCTTCTCGGACCACGATGGTAATGTAAGTCTTACCATGAGCAGTACCTAAAGTATTCTCCCAGAAATAACTGCTGCCCTGATGGATATCTGGTGGTGTAGCTCCTGGGAATAAAACAGTGCCGCAATCAAACCAGCCCTTGATCGGTGTATTGTCTTCTCCGCCTTTTTTTGGTTTGTCTTCAAAGGAGGGATTGTGTAATCGGACATCTTGAGCTGATAATTCAGAGTATATAATTCCACTCATCATAATTATGCTCCAAAAGGCGATGAGGGATTTAGTTTTTATAGAATGGATTATCACAGTAGCTCTGTTGATTTAGTGAGACAAAAGATCAGTAATAATAAGAGAAAAGTAGGCCTTTTTGTTTCTTTTCAGGTATGCGTTAGCTTAATATTAACGCAAAATATGGACGAAATAAGGTGCTCTGCCGACGAATCTCATTGATAGATCAATAATGCTCTCTATAAAGCAGCTTTCTTCTTCTTTTTAAGCGCAAATAGTTCATCTCTATACTGTGCGGCAGTAATGAAATCCAGCTCTTTGGCAGCCTTTTTCATTTTTCTCTCTGTTTCCATGATAAGCTTATCCAGTTGGTCCTTGCTCATATAATTGATGACAGGGTCAGCTGCTAGACTTGGTTCGTCAGCTTCTATGTAGGCTTTGGATTTTTTGCCTCGGATGTCTAGGATAGAATTTTGAGACATGATCTCCTCCTTGGTCTTACTGACTGTGGTCGGTGTGATACCATGTTCTTCGTTATGGGCTATCTGGATAGCTCTTCTACGGTTGGTTTCATCTATGGTGGTCTGCATACTACCCGTGATCTTATCTGCGTAGAAAATGACGAGGCCACTTGAATTTCTGGCAGCCCGTCCTGCAGTCTGTGTCAGTGAACGCGTATTTCTCAGGAAGCCTTCTTTATCTGCATCTATAATCGCAACTAAAGAAACTTCTGGAAGATCCAATCCTTCTCTCAGTAAGTTCACTCCTACCAAGACGTCAAAGATTCCTAATCTGAGATCTCTGATGATCTCGACTCTATCTAAGGTATCCACTTCAGAGTGAATGTATCGGACTTTCACTTCGAGCTTGACCAAGTACTTGGTGAGTTCTTCTGCCATTCTCTTAGTCAGGGTCGTAACTAAGACACGTTCGTCCTTTTCTACTCTGATGCTAATTTCTTCGAGTAGGTCATCTATCTGATTGATACTGGGTCTCACCTCTATCGGAGGGTCTAGTAGGCCTGTAGGTCTGACGATCTGTTCTACCACGACACCTTCCGTTTGTTCTAGTTCATAGTCACCAGGTGTAGCGCTGACATAGATCACCTGACCGACTTTTTGCTCAAATTCTGAGAAATTTAGAGGTCTATTATCTAGAGCAGAAGGTAATCTAAATCCATAGTTCACCAGATTTAATTTTCTGGCTCTGTCACCACCCCACATTCCTCGGACTTGTGGTATGGTCACATGACTCTCATCTATAACCATCAGAAAGTCATCAGGAAAATAATCAAGTAGGCAGAAAGGCCTGGTCCCTGGCACTCTACCATCGAAGAATCTAGAATAGTTTTCTATACCATTGCAGTAGCCCAGTTCTCTCATCATCTCTAGATCAAAAGTGACCCGCTCTTTTATTCTTTTGGCTTCTATAAATCTTCCTTCGCTTTCGAAGAATTTTTCGTGGTCAAAGAGCTCGTCCTCTATGGCTCTGATTATTTCATTGAATCTATCTTTAGGAGCGACATATAGATTGGCTGGGAAGACAGCTGCATGTTCTAGGGCACCTATTCTTTTTCCAGTTTCTATTTCTAAAGACTCTATCGTTTCTATCTCATCACCAAAGAAGGTAATACGGTAGCCATAATCTACATAGGGGAGGTTGATATCTACAGTATCTCCTCTCACTCTAAAGCTCCCTCTCTTGAAATCTCGCTCTGTCCTAGAATAGAGAATCTCTACGAGTTTATAGAGGAATTGATTTCGAGAAAACTTCTGTCCTTTCTGGAGTCTTATGATCCCGGAGGCATAATCTTCTGGATTCCCCATACCGAAGATGCAGGATACAGAAGCAACGATAATGATATCTCTTCTTCCTGAGAGCAAATTAGAAGTCGCTCTCAGTCTGAGCTTATCTATCTCTTCATTGATGGCTAGATCCTTTTCTATGTAGGTGTCGCTAGTAGAGATGTAGGCTTCAGGCTGATAGTAATCGTAGTAGGAAACAAAGTACTCGACGGCATTGTCAGGAAAAAACTCCTTCAGCTCGCCATAGAGCTGTGCTGTCAGCGTCTTATTATGCGTAAGGACTAGGATGGGTTTTTTGACCTGTTCTATGACATTGGCGACGGTAAAGGTTTTTCCAGAACCTGTCACACCTAAGAGTACCTGAGCGGGCTCATTCGCTTTTACGCCAGCGACTAATTCCTTTATCGCTTGGGGCTGATCTCCTGTAGGACTGTATTTAGATGTGAGTTTGTATGCCATATCTCTAGACGAAAATAAGCTTAAGTCGCCATCAGTGCTGTATATTTCCTAATTCAAGTTGTGCTAATCTGACAATTATTATTCTCTTTGCTGCATGAGCTATTTAAATTTCAAAGAAGTAGGAGAAGGCACTCCGGTAATTATAGCCCATGGCTTATTGGGTATGCTAGATAATTGGAGGACTTTCAGTAAGCATCTCGCTGAGAAAGGCTATAGGGTAATATCTATAGACCAGCGGAATCATGGTAAGTCTTTTCATAGCACGGATTTTAATTATGATCTGCTCGCAGAGGATTTGTTTAAATTTCTGGAGGAGCAGGGACTAACCAGTGTCCATACTATAGGGCATTCTATGGGTGGTAAGATGGTCATGAAATTCCTAGAGAAGTACCCTGAGCGGGTAGACAAGACCATTGTAGTGGACATCTCACCTAGTGGTTCTATCGGGAGCCATAGCATTATTTTTGAATCCCTACTCGCTGTGAATATCGCCAAGGTCACTAATAGAAAAGAGGTAGAAGAAGAACTGGTATCTAAGGGCTTGCCGATAGGAGTGGTCTACTTCCTCATGAAGAATCTCAGAAGAGATGCGGAGTCAGGCGGTTATACTTGGAAAGCGAATATCTCTGCCCTCTGGGATAATTATCAGAATATACTGGCAAGTACGGAGCCGAGTAGTCCTATAGATGCGCCTATATTATTTGCTGATGGTGAGCGATCTAATTATATCACAAATGATGACATGGCCTTAATAATCGAGAGCTATCCAAATTATTGTCATGAAGTAATCACCAATGCGGGGCACTGGGTGCATTCGGATAACATGGAAGGGCTACTGGCTGCAGTAACTAGATTTTTAGAGACTGATAAAACGCAAGTCTAGAGTCGCTCTGCTTTCTTTTGGGTCAGCTCATGCTCCACCTCTCCCGTATGCTTAGTCGTAATGGGTTCGAATAGCAGAAGATGTACCTCTTCTTCAGCTATAGGTTTGTGCTCTACGCCTCGGGGGATAATAAGCATCTCACCTTCATTAAGGATTTTCATACCTTCTTCTAATTCTATCTTCAGTTGGCCTTTGATGATGAGAAATAACTCGTCCTCGTCACTATGATTATGCCAGACGAATTCACCTTTGACCTTAGCGATTTTGACAGCTTGGCCATTCAGTTCTCCTATCACTTTGGGAGACCAGTGGTCATGAAAGAGGGCAAACTTTTCTCTGAGGTTGATGACTTTATTCATTAGGCATAGTTTTCTGGTTCTACTTCGATAGGTACATTTCGAGAGAAGGCCGTTTCAAACGAGATAATAGTATTCGTACCTTCTACACCTTCGATAGGTTGGATTTTTTCATAGATGATATCTCTGAGGTGTCTGTTGTTATAGGCAAAGATTCTTACCATCAGAGCATACCTCCCAGATATGTTGACACATTCTACGATCTCTGGAATCTTGGCTAGTTTTTCGGTTACTCTTCGGTGGTGCTTAGAGTTGGTCAGTATGATCTGCGTATAGGCTGAAGTCTTGTATCCAAGCTTCCAAGGGTCTAGACTGTAGCTGGCACTTTTGAGTAGTCCTACATCCTTAAGTTTTTTGATTCTCTGATGGATCAAGGTGTTAGAGACCTTCAGCTTTTTAGCTAGTTGGATAAGCGGAACTCTGGCGTCTTTTGTCAATTCATCTACTATCCTATGGTCAAATGCGTCAAGTTTTATTTTCTCTTTTTCTTTCATGCCTGATAAATTAAATATGACACAAATATATTTGTTATTCAGTCATAATACCTTTTTAAGACCATGATAAAAGAAATATTGTATGATTTGGCTTTATTTTGGATTATGAATTATAAGCGAAGATTCAGAGCAATTTTCGTGATTTATAGGCTTTCGAGACCTGGACTTCTCGATACTTAGTAATTAAAGAATTTGTAAAATTATTAAAGGGTAAGAGATGAATTTTGCAGCATTGTTATCAGTTAGTGTCATTTTATTTTCAGTCATAGATATGCTGGGTAATATTCCAGTACTGATTACTATGAAGAAAGAAGGTGTTCGTTTTACACCGTCTGTCGTGACAGGCTTTGCGACAGTGATTATGATTGCCTTCTTGTTTTTTGGGGCGAGCATATTGAAGTTGTTTGGCATTGAGATTTCTTCTTTTGCTTTAGCTGGTTCTATAGTGATGCTCTTTATTGGGATAGAGATGATCTTGGGTATCAAGTTATTCAAGGAGGAGCCAGGAGAGGCTGCTTCAGGCAGTATAGTCCCTATCGCTTTTCCTCTACTAGCAGGGGCAGGTACTTTGACGACCATCATCTCGCTTAAAGCAGAATTTGATACGGCAAGCATACTCGGAGGTATAATGGTTAATGCCATCATCATCTTTGTACTGCTGAGATCTATAGATTGGTTTGCGGCTAAGATGACACCACAGACAGCGACGACGCTGAGAAAAGTATTTGGAATAATATTATTGGCGATAGCCATCCAAATCGCAAAAACAAACATCTAGTTTGTTGTTTAGATAAGTATAGTTAGTAATTATTGATTATAGTGTTGAAAAGAGGCTGGGAGACTGGCCTCTTTTTTTTGCTATAGGATAAATGGACTTGAATGTTTTCTTTAAAAGCATACTTAAGTCTATACCTTCGATGAACGATTATCTTTGTGTACTTGGTTATGCTTGAGATTGAAGTTGCTACCTCACACATTGAGCGAAGAATTTTTGTGTTATTTCTGTGTTAACGGTTAAATTGTATTTCTGCTCCTAAGAGTTCTAAACAGTGTATGCCCATTAAAAATCAAATCTAATATAATTTTAACATTATATAAATTACCCTCTCTTGAATTCAGGTTGTTGAATATTTTATACCATATTTAACCATAAAAAATAGTTCATATACCAAAAACCGTTAATTATGCGTAAAGTCAATCTTGTTTTAATTTTTGCGGCTATTGTTGCTTCACTGTTGATTTATTCTTGTCAGAAAGATGAGATGTCTTCTTTGCACAAAGATGATTTGCAGTCGAAGATATTTATTGATACTTTACTTGTTTCTGATGATTCAAGCATTGAGAGTGAGGTATCAGAATACGAAGGACTGCGAGACGAGGAAATGATTGTTATCAAGAAAATAGCAAATAAGAGAAATATTAAAAATAAGGTCTTCAGTTCTTTTTTCGCAAGCTGATCTTGATTTTGACAAAGTAGTTAAGCATTATCAAGGAAGCCATTACTCTACATTTGCGATCCCTATTCAGGCGGATATTCCATATAAGTTTTATAATCTGATCTATAATATTGATACTACTTATAATCTTTTGGATGAGTATGTCATGGAATACTCCATGCATCCAGATTTCTACGAAGGGTATATTCGAGGTTACTTTGATATGACAGACTTTGAAGGTAAATTCAGAAAAGCATCTCTTGAAGAATTTTTTGCTGTCAGCAAAAGCATCGAATGCGAAGAACAACCGTGTTGTCCAATTGATCCAACTGGAGGTGGGCCAACACCTAATCCATCTCCAACTCCTTCACAGCCACCAGCAAATCCAGGGGCTCCTACTATAATTGTTCCTATAAATCCACCCAACGGTGGTGGCGGAGGTGTAGATGGGAGTGGTACATTAGACTTTATAGATTATGATACAGACTGTCCGTGGGTTCTTTTTTGCATAGATTGTACTTGTATAAATAAGTGTCATCCAAAGACTTGTGACTGCGGTGATGCTAGACCAAACAACACCAACTTTATAAAATCAAGATGGGTGCTAGCAAACCCTTGCCCAGATCCATTTACAAGTGATGATTTACTTACTAAAACTTCTGGTGATTGTTGTCCTTCAGATAATGATGAAATTCCAGTTGCGCCACCTATTGATTCAGGAACTGTTGGAGATGAGGAAGATGGCGATAACTCGGCTACACCTATTAGCATAATATGTCACAATAGTCTCTACAACTATGCAGCAACATTGGGGGTAAGTGGAAATTCAGTAGCTGTGGGTAATTTGCAAGGCATATTTTCATGCTATCCAGATGATTGTCAAAGTAGTTGCTACAATTATGATGAAAATGGAACCAATTCACAAGTCCAATTTGAAGCTTGTATCTCGACCGTAATAAATGATCATTTTGCAGACTGTACCCAATGGCCAAGTAAATTTGATGACTATGAAGACAAATTTGGTTATGAATTTACAGAACAGGAAAAAGCGCAAATATTAATTAAGTCTGGAGGATGTGGAGAAGATACTTCTTTTGATGATGAGGTTTTGGAAGTGCTTGGGATAGCTGGTCAAGATTGGTTCTATGATGAAGAATTTTGGAATAACCCTAATTTGACATTTCCTGAACAGGATGCACCTAGTTATGAAGATTTTTTTGATGCTTTTCCGAAGGAACCTGATGGAAGTTGGTTGTATGGTGCAGATAATATTTACAATATTGCTGGTGGAGATGTCCTGCAAGCAAGAATTAGCGATTTAACTGATGATAACCCAAGAACTTTTACAAATAATACTTGTGCCTTGAAAGTCTCAATTGCACTAAATGGATGTGGTATAGAGATACCAGAATTAGCAAGTTTAAATGGTAAACCTGGTACTCTTAAAGGTGCTGATGGAAATTACTATTTCTTGAATGCACGATCTTTAGCAAACTGGATGAAAAAAACATTTCCCGATTTTGAAACAATTGAAGATGTGCAACTTGTTGAATCAGAAATTAATAGCAGAACTGGGATAGGAATATCATTGGCAGGAGAAGGTGAAAGTCCTAGTGGGCACGCTGATATTTTTACAGGAGAAAGATGCTCTGTTGCAGGTTCAGGTGGACAATGTTTTGGTTATGGGACTTTATTTTTCTGGGAATTAGATTAAGATTATAAATGTTATGAACTCTAGATACTTAATTATACTTGTCATTTTTATATGTTCTTGCAATAAACACATTAACGATGCATCAAGTAATCCCAATAATGATGTCATAATCAAGGGCGAATACAATAAAGCACTATATGATTTAATAAAAAGAGATGTATTGTTTGATTGTTTAAATCACTCTTATCAAGTAAAGGGAAATGACTTAAGTGTAAGTGTAAGTTATGTTTATGATCAAATTATTTACAAAGAGTCTTTAATGCTTACCAAAAAAGTTATAGAAGCGATAAATTTGGATAGTACAAATCGCACTAACAGAATATGTAGGAATTGCGATTGGAAAAAGGATAGCCTGATTTTGAAGAACTTACATAACGAAATGATGATAGGGTCGAAAACATTAGAACATTGTTTAGATTATTATAACAGCTCCCAGCTTGATTCATTTGCAATATTGTATTCGAGGGGATGAATGATCTGTGATTAATTCACAATATGAAGGTTGTTGTTGGATGATTTCTACAGTTGCAGCTCCAGGATTTACTCTTTCTTAGATGGTTATCATCCCGTAAGTGGGAAATAGGTAGTTTGGTTGTAATCTTTTACCCAATGGCAATATGGAAATTTATACAAAAGGGTCAGATAGATTCTTTGTCCCTCAAGGTTCGAATGCAGCAGTGGGGATAGTTGAAAATCTTGCTGCTTATATTTTGGAAAAGCTTGCATTTTCAGGTGCAGATGATTTATGGGAAAGTTTTCAATCAGGTATATCAAGCTTTGTAGAAAACAATGGTGGAGAATCAAATATTAATCCTCCTTCAAAGCAACGTCCTAAAGTCAAAGAAGACTTGAAAAATCTCTTAAAGCAAAATGAACCTATAGAATTTGTACCATGCGGAAATTAGTTTTGAAAAAGAACCTATACTTCTATGTGAATATTTTTTTTGTATATCAAACTATCTTAATCCTTGTAATACCTATGCTACTCGGTATTATGTATCAAATGAGTGATTATAGATACATTCTAGGTTATGGATTATTATACATCTTTGGTTTTTATATTCTGTCATGGATTGTCGTGCCTTTACTTTTATTATTTAATATTTTTCTATCCAAAAAAATTGGTGTTTTGGGGTCGTTCTTAGTAAATCTCATTTTGGTTGTCTTAATTTCATATTACGGATATGATACTCTCGATATAAAACAAAATGATCAAACTCGATTTTTTACTGAAATAGCTACAAGTCCTCTTTTTGTTTGGTTATTGTATACTTTAAGGGAACTTGATTAGAATAAATACAGTGACAATTTAGACATTCCCCCGCTCGTCTAG
>CAKZVK010000106.1 GCA_937921825.1 uncultured Saprospiraceae bacterium | reverse complement strand
TTGCCCAACGCCAAACAGGGGAAACCTATGGCAAGTATCTCGAATTAATCATCATCTACAATAAGAACCTCGCAACTCTGCATGGGGTTCTTTCTTTTTCGATCATATTGCACCTGGGCTACAAGCCCAGACGAACGGGGGAGCTACCTACAGGTGCACTGACTAATAGTAAGTCGCAATCACAAGGCGAGGTTTGAACTTGGCTGAGTAAGTTACTAAAAGTGTCGTCAGGATCGGGAGGATCGCCTCCTACTGGCTCAGGTTGCGAGTAAGAATTAGTAGAAAATAGCAAAAGGATTAATAAGTAAAAGCTTAAATTGATTCTTGCAGGAAAAGTCATAATAAACTATCTTTATGGCTAATATACAATACCTCTAACGTATTAAAAAGGGTAATATTAGTATTGATTATTAACTTATATAAGATATGTGTCATATGGTTTTTGTTTTCCGCTTAGTCCTAACGGCTATTTTTATGAAAATAGCATCCTGCAGTCTAATTTCTCAAGCATATCACGTTTCTCTAGATTCATTGTCTGCCCATGAGATACTTGCTCATGTAAAATCTATTAACCATAATAACAATAGAATCACCTTAAGGGGAAAGAAAACTCATAAACTAGACAGTGTATTTATCTATGACACAAATAATAATACAGAACCTTTACAGCGAAGAGCCAAGATTAAAATTTGTCACTCTGATACTTTAGAGATTATCAAGGGACATTCTAACGATACAGAACTTGGTTCTTTTTTTAAATATAGAAAAGATAAGACAACAGGCAATTTGGTTCAAAGCTCTCTGCACACTCAGTGGTCTGGCTCTGAATTAGAAATTGATACTATAACTACTGGCAAGTTTTTAAACTATTATTATAATGAAAAAAATCTTGTAGATTCAATAGAAACAAGATCAATTGGGAACGGACTGAATCTAAACACTCATTTAACTACTCTAGAATATGACAACTTTGACAGATTGGTTCTGTCTTCATTTTATGGAAGAGATATAGAGCATGATACTTTGTTCCTTGGATGGGCTCTTAAGTATAACTACCAAAACAACTTCTTAGAGTCGATTTTAGAGTTTGATAACCATAATACAGAAGGATGGATTGTTTCTGATAGTACTCACTAGTTCTACGATTCGAATAACAATTTGCTGTTAAGGGAGGAATGGACAGAAGTGGGAACAGACTCTATGAGATTAAATTATACTTTTAATTATACTAATTCTGCTGAGGATAAAATTGACAGTATTTTAGTGACAAATTACAATACCGTTACTCAAGAACCTTTTCCATATCGCGTTCATGAACACTACAACTATCATGACTATGGAGAGCTTGCATATATAGAGGCCTACAGAATAGATGAAAACCAAGAAGAAAGAAGAGCTTATGGATATTCGTGGACCTATGATCCTGAAATAAAGAGCGAGAATGTTCTGTATCCAGAACACTATGGTATGTACAGAGACCATAAGTATATGATTCTATTTGATAGCAAATTCAATAAAAACATTGTATTTCGGCCATCTTTCTCTGATGACCTATTTGAGTTTTTCTATTCAGAAATAGAACCTAGTAGCACCAATGAAACGCTAGCACTAAAAAATATTTACCCTTACCCGAACCCCACCTTCTTTTCACTCCGTTTATCTGGGGATATAAATCTTAATGGTCGAGGTAAATTGGAGGTCTATGATCAAAATGGTGTTAAGGTAATAACCAAGGACAATTATAATATAGAAGAAGAAATATCTGTAAACGTATTGCGAGCAGGTCTTTATTTTTATAAGTATTCTATAGGTGACGAGATGTATTCAGGAAAGTTTGTGAAAACTTAAATGCGTCTGAATTGTAATGAAAAATAAAAAACTCTTGCTTGAGCTATACAAACCATCCTATGTCCCAAAGGTAATCTTCACTACAACTTTATAAACTTCCTCTGATACTTTCCAATTTTGGTAATAACTTCTATAAAATGAATACCTGGCTGAATTGCGCTTAATTCTAAATCATACAACTTTGAATAAATTACTGGCTGTGTAGTAAATACTTTTCTTCCAGTAAGATCTGTTACCGAGATCTCATCTATTAGGGTGGTTTGCTCTAATTCTATAGTTAATTTGTCAGTTGTTGGATTGGGATAGATTTTGATATCATTTTCTTCAAGAATAACATCTGTGACAGAAACCATAGAATCGCATAGAGTGGTATTCGGTAGCTCACCATACCAAGGGTTATTAGGTAAGCCAGCTAAGTGAACAATACCATCTGGGAATCTTAGACCTAATTGCTCGACATCACAAGCAAGACCTTTCTTGTTAGGATGGTGTACGACATGCAATCCAGTGAGGCTATTAAATCCAACAATATAGATTTTTCCATCAGGAGCTAAATTAGAAAGGAAAAATAACTGGCTGTTTGCTAAACTAAAATCAAGTGTATCTACTATTACTCCAGAATTTGCAATGGTATCTGCATGAAGATCAAATTGGTACAATCTGTACTTGGCTGAAGCATAAAGAAATCTTGAGTTAGAAGAAATTGCCGCACCAACATATCCGAGAAAGTCATCCTCCTCTAAAAAGATTTGCTCTCTATGGGTAAGTACACCTGTTGTATTATCAAAATCATAGACATTAAGTCCGAAAGTAAAATTAAATCTAACATAGGTGCTTCCATCAGGAGAGAAGCCACCAGCACCTACTCCACCACCTAAGCTCTGTTGAGAAGGATGTACCCATATGGGACCAGTACAACTTCTTACAGGCTCTGAAAAACCATCTTGGCTTAGAAGAAAGCTATTGTAACAGTTAGATTTTAATTCCAAGAGACTGATCCACCAATCTATACCATTTTTATGTCTAGTTATGAAGAGTGCACCTTTCTCATATATTGTTTCAGAGATTACTACATTCTTTTCTATTACTACAGGGTCATCTGGGTTACTTATATCTACGGTAGTTCTTAGTAGATTTTTAGATAATAGTTCAAAGCTTTCATTATGCAAATCAAGATAAACTAGGTGCACTTTCGTAGAATCACATGGATTCGCTGCAAATAGCACTCCAAGAGTATTACCAGAATATCCTCTAGTCTCACAAGAACCAAATAAATCGAATTCACTTATGAGATCATGACCGTTTTGTATGACCTGATGATGTTTATTAAAAATTTCACATCCGTTAGAATAGAGCACTAGTTCGCCATTTTTATCACAATATGTTGTGATACTAGGATCTGCCATTGAGTGATCACTTCTAAAAGTGTTTAATTGTAAACTGTCTGCATTGAAATCTAAGGTTACCAATTGACTTGTGTCCGTTCTTGCAAGACCCAATACCCATACATTCCCACGTTTATCCTGAGCAGAAATGTTACTAGTCAGAAATATTAAGATGATTATTACTCTCATAAATGTGCAATCAAAGAAAGGATAGGCAGAAGACTTCTGCCTATCCTGTATATTAAGGTTATTTATCAATAACTACAAATTTTGATTTGACAGAAACTCCATTTTCTAATTGTAAGACCAAAAAATATGCTCCTGGGGCAAAGTCAATCTCAATCTCTGCTTGCTCTAAAGATGTGCTCTCATATACTTCTGTTCCTAGAGAATTATAGATATGGGTAGATTCCACTTGCTCTAATGCATAGTTGTGCTGTATTCTATTCGTAGCAGGGTTTGGAAATACTTTGAATACCGAACTATTTAATGAAGCTCTTGATTCTAGATTTTCTTCTTCCTCCAATTGAAGGCTTACCCAAAAATGCTCCGATGTATAATTTAAAAATACACTAAGTTCAGGAGTATGAAAAAGTCAAAATTCACAGAAACACAGATCATCAAAGCCATCAAAGAAAAAGAAGCTGGCCGCAAAGTCGAGGACATCGGCAGAGAGTTGGGGGAAACCTAAGGCAAGTATCCCGAATTAATCATCATCTACAATAAGAACCTCGCAGCTCTACATGGGCTTCTTTCTTTTTCGATCATATTGCATCTGGGCTACAAGCCCAGACGAACGCGGAGAAATCTTCGTGATCGTATCATGCCCGCCTATAAATAGAAACGCAGTTTCAAAACTTAAATGACTCACTACGAGATCAAAAGATACCTCTGTTCCGCTCCGCTACAATTGGCATGAAAACGTCCTTTTCATTTCGACCAGAACGAAGTGCCGCGGAGAAATCTTCG
>CAKZVK010000105.1 GCA_937921825.1 uncultured Saprospiraceae bacterium | reverse complement strand
AATAGTTGACCGAACGAGTTGCCTGGCATAATTTGCTGTGTATAGGAACAAAGTTACGTAGTAAAACTTAGCTTACTCAATTCCATCTATGCTAAAAGTTGAATATGCATTAAATTGCATACTTTAATAATATTATGTAATATTGTGAATATGTATAATAAAGCATAGTTAATATGAGGAATTTATTCGGGAATATGGCCGTAAGCGGCGATGATTTTTATGGGAGAGCAGCAGTTGTCAATTTGCTGAAGTCGATTCTTATATCTGGCAATAGCTTTCTTTTGCTCGGATTAAGGCGCATCGGTAAGAGCTCAACAGTAAAAGAAGCATTGAGATTAGTCAGAATCGAGAAGCCAGAGATGGTTGTTGTCGAACTCAATTGTCAGACTTATAAGACGCTAAAAGACTTTTATGTCGAACTGTATAGGTCTTTGCCTGATGATTGGCGACTGAAATTGAGAAAGGCCTTGCAGGAAAGTAGAAAATTGCCAACCAAGATTGTAGATGTAATTACAGATCATATTGAAGAAGTAAGTATTCCGGGAATGGCTGGAGTCAAGTTGAGGAATGATATTATAGATTACTCCAGTCCAATCAAAGAAGAAATCACAAAATTTTTTGAGTCTCAAAAGGAACACATAATATTGAGCATAGATGAAATGCCATTTTTATTTGAAGCGATAAGTAAATCTGGTAGACCAACAACTGTACTCGAAATTGAATCGTTGCTGACAACATTGCGAGACTGGCGAAATATTGGTGTTTCTCAAGCTATAACAGGGTCTATCAATCTTCATGTACAGTTAGAAGAATTAGGAATTTCGAGAAAGTTATTAGCTGGCGTGACTTCACAAAAACTTCCTAAGTACACTTTGGATGAGGCGACAGGGCTGTTGCATGCTTTAGCAGATAGTCAAGGGGTCCATCTAACAGGTAACCAAATAGAGAAGATGGTAAGTACTATTCCTGATTTTATCCCTCAATATTTGCAGCATTACTTCTTTAATGTAAAGCTTCACTTTGCGCCAGACATGGATGTTGAAGAAGTATATCATGAGTATGTCTACCCTGCGATAGTGCAAGATTTCGAATATCAATTTGAAGAAAGGATTTCTAGTTTACAGTTTGATGACTTTGCAATTGCAAAAGAAATATTGAATCAACTTCTAAATTATGGTGAAACGACTCAGAAGGAAGTATTAGAACAAATTGATACTCCAAACACTTACAAGGTTCTTTTAAAGCTAATGGAATTTGAATTTATAGAAATGGATATAGATCACAATTGTGACTTTGCCCTGAATATTATTAAGAACTGGTGGAAAAAGAAATAAAATGGGGAAGCACATATCTAGATTTAATCCAAGTGAAATGTCAAGAGAAGAAGTCTTACTTCTGGCTACTGGGCGAGACAACCTTCTGGAATCATTACTGAGTGAGATGAGAACCTGTTTGGACTCTGAAGTAAACCAACAGTTTATCATCTATGGTCCGCGCGGTATAGGAAAGTCTTTTTTTATAAAACTACTAAGTGTACATCACCAAGACGATCCCGATTTCTCAAAGAGTATGTTTATCAATTTCCCAGAGGAGCAAGGTAACATAGAGTTTGTTGCTGATGTCCTGGATATGCTCTCTGTAAAGCTAGAAGGAGGATATTTCCAATCGGTAATGCCCAGATGGGAGATTGCAGATGAGGACTGGCAAAAATCAATTAAGCGATTTAAAGGTGCACTGGAATCCATTAAAGAAAGCCACGGAATAACTCATGTTTTCTTTACTATGGAAAACCTGCAAGAATTTATACCAAGATTAGATGCAACTGAGAATGGAAGGCTGAGAGAGGTATTAGAGAAGCTAACGTCTCTAACCATGATCGGTACGAGTATTAGGCCTGATATGGATAATGACTATAATTCTAAGCTCTTTCAGGTATTCAAGAAATTCGAATTAGAACCTTGGGGTGAAGAGGAATTTTTGACTTACTACAGGAAAAAACTGAGTAATTCTAGACCAGATTTAGTAGACTCAGAACAAGATCTTCTTTCTCAGGCACGCATAAAGGCCATTGCTCAGTTTTCTGGAGGTAGCCCTAGGTTAGCTGTAATCCTAAACAGTTTAATTATAGACGATGATATCATGAGTACTGCAGATATACTAGGAGGTATCGTAGATGAACTGACTCCATATTATCAAGACCTCACTAAGGATATTCCAAGGCAGAGCGCAAAGTTATTCGACTTACTCATACGCTTGGGTGAGAATGTCACTCAAAGTGAATTGGCGGAAGCTATAGGTAAGCAACAGAAGACAATCGCTAGATCATTTAAGTGGCTGATTGATAATTTCTATGTGAATGCTCAGAAGCAAAAGCAGGCCAATGTAAAACATTACTATGTACGGGATAGACTATATGTCTTGTATTATCAGAACAGAGAGACGATGAGAGATAAAGCTTTTTCGTTTGTAGAAGCATTTACAGATTTGCTAGTCAACATATATAGGCCAAGTCAAATAAAGGATAGAGCGGAATCACTTTTTGATTCTGATGCCTCTAAAGCAAGAGTGATATTAAGCTCTTATATGAAGAAAGTTGGTTTGTCGTGCAACCCAAGTTGGACAGATGAAGTCCTAGTGAAGGAATTTGGAAAAAATGCGGATTCTGCGGAGATAAGCTATCTGCATAGTTTAGCAATGGAAGGACAAATTGAAGAGTTAGAATCTATAATAAATAAAAGAGGCGATAAGTTAACGAATCCATTACTTCCATGTATCTTAAGTACAGCTTGGTATGCGAATAAGGATTATATCAAGACATTGTTCTATTCTGATAATACATTAGGATTACTGCCAGATTTTGTACCAGCTCTGTTACTGAAGTCATACTCCTTATTTTCATTAAAGAGATTTGAACAAACAATTGATTGTTGTATTAAAATCGTTGAGCTGTATCCTGATATTGTAGATGCAGAAGATTTTATTCGAATCTTTGGTTCAAGCTATATGGCTGTAAGAGAATATGACAAAGCAAGCAATCTTTATTTGAAGTCCTTCGAAGTTACTGAGAGTAGTCATATGGCCTTAATGATAGCATTATGCAATCATAGGAAAGGTGATATTGAAAAGTCATTGAAATACATATCTGTTGCAATTGAAATGCAACCAACAGATAAAGTAATTCTTAGAGTAGCAAGTGAAATTCACCTAAGTTACTGTGAGGCATTGATTGAAACTCAAAAATTTGAAGAAGCATTAGTAACTTCAAAGAAAGCTATCAGTCTTGATTCTGATACAGGAGGTCAAGTGCTAATTGCTGTGATTTATTTTATGACTGGTGAAATTGATTTATATCTTAATGCAATATCAACCTTTGATGACGATAGATTAGTACAAGCATTGGTTCTTCCTTTGATGAAATATAAAGAGCGCAATATCTTTTTTCAGCAAGCTTTAAAAGTAATCTCTCTTGTAGAAGAACATTTTGATAGAATGTTTATTTCTTTCTTAGGTGTTTTGTGCCACGGTTTGTTCGGAAAGAATCGATTTCTTCTTTTAGAAGATCTAGTTCAAGAGTTGAGAATGGATAAAAGTGGTGACCCATTAAGAAAGGATTCATTAGGTAAGTTTCTATCTATATGGGAATACCTATTAAACCCATCTGAAAAGGACTTAGCAAGCTTACATCCAGATGCACGAGTAGTTGTAGATAATCTACTGAGGAAGGCTAACGAATCTAAAGAACAAGAGAAATAAAAATTTACTTTTGCGCCCATGTATTTATATCCTGACGATATATATGAGAAACTAGAGTTTGATAAGATACTAGAGCGGTTATCTAGTTACTGCTTGGGTCTGCCTGCCAGGAAGCTGCTCACCACGATGCGTATCTTCAATCATAAGGCAAAGATAGAACGCTTACTAGATGAAATAGTCGAGTATAGAAAAAGTATAGAGCTACAAGCTTACTTTCCCTTACATCATTATGAGTCAGTCATAGATGAGATCCGATCTCTCAGGACTATAGATATCGTGTTGGATATAGAAGCCTATCTCAAGATTAATACCTTGGTCATCAATATCTCTGAGATAGAATCTTTCTTCTTATATAAAGAGCATAACAAACAGTTTCCGTTACTGAAGAATATAGCAGAGCAGCTTGTCGTGGAACCAGAACTGCTGAAGAGATTCAATAAGATCTTTGATGAAGAAGGAAAGATAAAACCAACCGCTTCCCCAGAGCTATCCTCTATCTTCCAGGCTATAGGATCTAAAGAACGTGAGCTAGAAAGAGTATTTAAGTCTATAGCCTCTAAATACAAGAATGAGGGCTTTCTTACAGATAATGTAGAGAGTTATAAAAATAGCCGTAGAGTCCTCAGTGCTAATGCCGAGAACAAGAGAAAGATAAAAGGTATTGTCCATGACGAGTCTGCTACTGGACGTACAGTTTATATAGAGCCTGCAGAAGTCATAGATATCAATAATGACCTCTTTGAGTTAGCGGCAAGAAAAAGGCATGAGATCTATCGAATCTTAAAAGAGCTAGGAAATTTCTTGAGGCCCTACTTAGATGACTTTCTAGCATGGCAGAGAATCCTAGTGAGATATGATCTTATCCGAGCCAAGGCTCTATTTAGTCAGACTTATGAAGGTGTACGACCTAATATCTCAGATGAAAATGCCTTCAGTCTAAAACAGGCGTATCATCCTCTACTCTTATTGCTGAATAATGAGGCTAAAAAGAAAACGATCCCTTTTGATTTGAATCTAGACTCACAGAATAGGATACTCGTCATCAGTGGTCCCAATGCGGGTGGAAAATCTGTAACGCTTAAGTCTTTGGGGCTCCTTCAGATCATGTTGCAATCAGGTATGTTAGTCCCAGTAGCAGATGATTCTACCTTTGCCATCTTCACTAAGATGATGATAGATATTGGAGACCAACAATCTCTAGAGGGAGACCTCAGTACCTATAGTTCGCGTCTCGTACATATGAAGCATTTTATTGAGAATGCTAATAAGCGTACAGTGATTCTGATGGATGAATTTGGTTCTGGTTCAGATCCTAAGATGGGTGGGGCTATCGCAGAAGCGGTATTAGACACTTTGGTCCATAAGAAATGCTTTGGGGTCATCACTACCCACTATTCCAATATTAAGAACTATGCTTACAAAGCCCCTACGATTCTTAATGGAGCAATGCTCTTCGATAAGGATGAGCTTAGTCCTACATACAGGCTAAAGGTAGGGCAGCCGGGTTCTTCTTTTGCTTTTGAGATAGCAGATAAGATAGGACTGAGTAAGGAAGTCCTAAAGTATGCCCGTAATAAAGCAGGGAAGGATTCTAAGACAGTGGATAAGCTCCTGATAGACCTTCAGCATGAAAAGCAAGTGCTGGAAGATCAACTCTTAGAAGCTTTCGATGAGAGACATAATCTCAAGAAGCTCATCAAGAACTATGAGATGATGAAGGATAATCTCGATATCAAGCGTAAGAGATTAAAACTAGAAACTAAGGAGCAAAGCCATCTCAATATCTCTGTCTACGAAAGGGAGTTACAAACCCTAATAAAGAACCTGAAGAAAGAAAAAAGTCTAGAAAAGGCCCAAAAGGCTGCTGCCGCTTTAAAAGCTAAAAAAGAAGAGGAACGCAAGGCCATAGAAGAAATCTCAGATGAAGTCTTCAAAGTAGAACTAGAGAAAGTCAAAGATCTTAAGATCGGACAATACGTTAAATTCCGGAAGGGGAGTGAACCTGGCAAGGTCATCGCCATGGATGACAAAAAGGTGAAGCTAGAAATAGGGATCATGCAATTCGAAGTACCTCGACATGAACTCGTACTATCCAATCAACCGATAGAACCGAAGAAGCGTAGCATTAATATGGATACCATAAGTAATGCGGATAAGTCTGATACTGAACTAGATATCAGAGGCTATACTAAAGCAGATGCCATGGATACCATCCAAGATTTTCTAGATAATGCCTTGATGTCTAACTCTATTACCAATCTTAAGATACTACATGGTAAAGGTACTGGAGTTCTCAAGCGGACCTTGTGGCAGAAAGCCAAGGAGTATAAGGATATCAGTAAGATATGGCATCCTGAAGAAGAGTACGGTGGGACAGGGGTTACTTATATTGCTTTCTGATAAATTTACATTTTTTTCATCCTATATTGTTCCAGACATCCTTCGTCATTAAGAGTTCCAAGATCAAATAATTGATAAATAAGCTTGTCACCATCAAAAAACACAAAGTCGCATTCTTCAAGAATATCTCCTTCGTTCGGGCAAAAGTAAACCTTGTCATCTGCGAAGTTTGTAAAGGATGAATTATTAGAAAATGTATTACCATTGTTTAAGCCGGTTATAACAGACTTTTGATCTGCGGTAATTTCTAAGCCTGTTAAACACCAAAACAATTCTAATTCTGGAGTAGCAAGACATTCATCAGGTAGTACATCAGTCCAAGGAAACTCTAACTCTGGTGAAGGATTACTACAGGTGATTCTGTAAGCCTCTACTTGCCATGTGCCAACTGCTTTTTCTGAAATATCCTCTTGACTACAAGAGGCAAAGAAAAATATTGAAATTGCAAAAAGTAGAAGTTTATGTTATAACATGATTTTATTTTTAGGTGTATACTACCATAAAAATAAAAAAAAGCGATGCCCCTCGACATCGCTCTCTTATATCTTATTTGATAGAATTTCTATACGAACATATCAGTTCCTGAGAAGTGAAAGTTCGCTTCTATAAGTGCATTCTCATCACTGTCAGAACCATGTACTGCATTCTCTCCTATGCTTGTAGCATATAGAGCTCTAATAGTTCCTTCAGCAGCATCTGCAGGATTAGTAGCACCGATTAAGGTTCTAAAATCTTCGACTGCATTGTCTTTCTGAAGTACTGCTGCAATGATAGGTCCTGAAGACATGAACTCTACTAGCTCACCATAGAAAGGTCTTTCTTTGTGTACTGCATAGAATTCTCCAGCTTTCTCAGCACTCAATTTTGTAAGCTTAAGCGCGACTATCTTGAATCCACCTTCGTTTATTTTATTAAGTATCGCTCCAATGTGCCCATTTTTTACTGCTGTAGGCTTAATCATTGTGAAAGTCATATTACTTGCCATAAGTCTCTAATTTTTTGTTTAGGGCGCAAATGTATGAAATTGAGTAAAACCATGCTTAAGAGCTCTGTTATATTTTGAAACTAAGGTATAAAATGACCATTTTTGCGCCTTCATGGAATTGACAACAACAGAACTATCGGAGATTAAACAATTAATCTCATTTCCAAAGGGATTTACAATCATTACCCATAGGAATCCAGATGGGGATGCCATTGGATCTAGTCTAGCCCTCAAGCTCTTTCTAGAAAAGTTTGGACATACTGTAAAGGTCATCCTCCCCAGTGATTACCCAGGGACTTTCCACTTTTTGGATAGCATAGATTTATGCATCGTCTATGATACAGAGAAGGCGCAAGCTAAGCAAGCTATAGATCAGGCAGAGGTTATTGTATGTTTGGATTTCAACTCACTGGATAGAATAGATAAGATAGGACCTCTCGTCCAGGACTCTAGAGCTAAGAAGTTACTTATAGATCACCATCTCGATCCTGAGCCTTTTGCTGATTATGTCTTTTCTGATATACATGCTTCTTCTACCTGTGAACTTGTACACAGATTCATCTTAGATCTAGGTGAGGGAGATAAACTGGATCCCAAAATAGGGGAGGCTCTTTTTACAGGGTTGATTACGGATACAGGTTCATTTAAATATGCCACTAGGCCTGAGACTTACGAGACGGCAGCTAGTCTTAAAAGGATAGGCGTCGATGATTATACCCTACAGGATAAAATATTCAATACTGTCTCTGAAAAGCAGATGAGATTACTCGGCCATTGTCTCTATAATAGAATGGAGGTCATTCCGGAATATGGTGCAGGCATTATAGCTCTTACGAAGGAAGACTATGTCGAATACGATATACAAAGAGGGGATACCGAGGGCATTGTTAATTATCTATTGATGCTGAAAGGCATAAGTGTGGCCGCTTTCATAAGAGAGCAACCCACAATCGTCAAGTTATCTCTGAGATCAAAAGGCGATATCTCTGTACAGGAAATATGCAGAAATCACTTCAATGGTGGAGGACATAAAAATGCTTCTGGAGGAGCGGCGTATGCTAAGCTAGAAGATATTGTCAATCGGTTCAAAAAAGTCTTACCGAAATACGTTAAGAAGAGACCTTAACTTTACTTACCTATCTTTAATTCATAATACTTAATGAATATGCTACACAGAATTCTATTTCTATTCGCTTTGATCGGATTTGTTTCTTGCCAGAACGGCTCAGGAGATATGCTCCCGAATGGCTATAAGTATACCATGCATACCAACAATGAAGGCGCTCATCCAGTACCAGGACAAGTGGTAACCTTAGATTTTGAATTGGTAAGTGATAAAGGCGAAGTACTAGATGACAGTAGACTTGTGGAGGGTAATACGCCGTCTATCAAGATCCCTGAATTAATGACTGGTCCCATGAGAAGAAATCCTCTTCTTTCTCTAGTACAGAAGATGGCTGTAGGAGATAGTGCTACTGTGATAGTACCCGTAGATTCTCTACCACAACCACCTGATAATTTCAAAGAAAATAAATTCATCAACTACATAGTGAAGTTGAGAACGATAGAAGGAGAGGAAGCGTATCAAGAGAGAATCCAGAAGGAGCAGCTTGAGATGAGAGCGGCAGCCAAGTTTAAAGAAGAGGCGAAGAAGGATGAGATGAAGGAATACTTTGATAAGTATATGGCTGGAGATTATAAAGGCTCTACTAAGACCTTAGATAATGGTCTTAAGATTGCCATCATCGAAAATACTGATGGCCCTAAGGCACAGAATGGAGATTTTGTTGCAGTCCAATATTTCGGTTTCCTAAAAGATGGGAGCAGCTTCGACAACAGTTATAGAGCGGGCAGACCTTTTACTTTCAAGATAGGACAAGGTATGGCTATCCAAGGGTGGGACCTTGGAATTCCTGAAGTGCCTAAAGGGGCTCAAGCAATTTTAGATATACCTTATGAATTAGCGTATGGTGAGAAAGGAAATCCTCCTGTCATACCTGCTAAGTCTGATTTGATTTTCTACATCAACGTTGAAAAAATAAACAACAACTAAAACCAAGGACAGGATGACTATAGAGCAAAACAAAGAGTTGCTTAGTCGTTTGGAGTCGTTAAGGAGATATCTTTGACGTCGATAACCGATTACATGAAATAGAAGACAAGGAACAACAAAGTGCTGACCCCGAGTTTTGGAATGATCCCAAGAAGGCGGAGTTAGTCATGAAAGAAATCAAGATCCATAAACTGTGGGTCGGGAAGTACCAAGTCTTACAAGAGGCTTATGATGAACTCGAAATCCTTGCAGAGTTCTATAAAGAAGGGGAGAGCAGCGAAGAAGAAGTAGAAGCCCAATACCAAAAATGTCTCACTTTAGTAGAAGATGTAGAGTTCCGATCTACACTAGATCAGGAAGAAGATGAACTCTCTTGTCTCTTAGAAATCAATGCCGGAGCAGGTGGTACAGAAGCCTGTGATTGGGCAGAGATGCTTTATCGAATGTATCTCATGTATGGAGAGAAAGCTGGCTACAAAGTCAAAGAACTCAATAGAGTACATGGAGATGTCGCAGGTATTAAATCTGCAGAGATAGAAATCACTGGAGAGTATGCCTATGGTATGCTGAAAGGAGAAAATGGGGTTCATAGACTCGTAAGAGTAAGTCCCTTTAATGCGCAAGGTAAGCGAATGACGTCCTTTGCTTCTGTCTTTGTACATCCAGTAGTCGATAACAGAATTGAGATTACTGTAGATCCTTCAGATCTAGATTGGGATACATTTAGAGCTAGTGGAGCTGGAGGCCAGCACGTCAATAAGACAGAGTCTGCGGTCAGATGTCGCCACTTGCCATCAGGTATCGTCGTAGAATGTCAGGCAGAAAGAAGCCAGCATATGAATAGAGAGAAAGCGATAGAAATGCTGAAGTCTCGACTCTATGAAAAAGCCCTAGAAGAAAAGAGAGCAGCCAAGTCTGTAACCGAAGCAGGTAAGATGAAAAATGAATGGGGCTCTCAGATTCGCTCTTATGTCTTAGATGATAGAAGAGTAAAAGATCACAGAACAAACTTTGAGAATAGGAATACGGATGCCGTGTTAGCCGGTGATTTAGAAGGCTTTCTGAAAGCGTTTCTAATGTGGGATGGGTCACGATAAAATTATAGCATGTCAGATCAGCCAGAACCACCAGTAAATAAAACTAATGTAACGGGTAAGGATGTCCTGGATTACTTTATCGATCTCGTTAAGGAAATCTTAGACCTAGACCATGGCGTAGATAAGTGGGGCACGATCAATGAAGTGAAAGCTAAGCAGTCCATGTCTGGAGCCAATGCTTGGATGCTGATCTGTAGTATTATGATTGCATCCATAGGGTTAAATCTTGATTCCGAAGCTGTCATCATAGGGGCTATGCTTATTTCTCCTCTTATGTCTCCTATCTTAGGAGTTGGTGTCGCTGTAGGGATTAATGATAAAGATGCGCTGTATAATGCCCTTATGCATTTTGTATCTGCGATACTTATCGCACTCATTACGTCTACTCTATATTTCTGGTTGACACCATTGAATGAATATACAGAGCAAATACAGGCTAGGACAGCACCCACCTTCTTAGATATACTTATTGCCATCTTCGGAGGAATAGCAGGGATCGTCTCTATTGCTAGAAAGGATATCTCTACAACCTTGCCAGGTGTAGCTATTGCTACAGCCTTAATGCCACCACTCTGTGTGACGGGCTATGGCCTTGCTTCTGGTTCTTTTGATATAGCCTCTAAGTCCTTCTACCTTTTCTTTCTGAATAGTTTCTTTGTTGCCTTTGCTACTTATGTAATCGTCCGATATCTAAGATTTCCTCATAAGAAATATGCCTCGCCTCAGGAGAAAAGAAAGAATATCATCATCGTAAGTCTGGTCAGTTTAATCATGACAGTACCGAGCTTTTTGATTTTCTCTAGTGTCTATAAAGAGTTTAAAGAGGAACAAAAGGTCCAATCTTTTCTGAATAAATACATTGGCGATAATTCTATTTTCTTGGATGACTATCAACTGATAAAACTAGATGATGGAAGTCAGAAACTAATACTAAAGGTCTATGGTGATAGTATCAGTAGAGCCAAGCTGCCTTATTATCAGCAAGGCTTAAAGAAGTCTAATATGACGAATACAACTCTGGAAATAATTCCCACCTCAGAAATCAATCTTACGAAAGTGCAGCAAATAGAAAGTCAGCTATCGGAAGTAGGGAATAGGATAAATAATCAGATTGCCAGTCTTCAAAAAGAGAGAGAAGAAAGGCTTACCATGTTTTCTAAGTTAGAGAATCAGAAAATTATATTAGGGCAGGATTCTGTGTTTTTCAGAGAGTTCTGTGAAGGTATCAAGATTTTCATTCCAGAGATAGAAAGCATAAATATAGCCATATCTCAGTATAGCGATTTTGAGACCATTGCTTCTAACTTACCTCTGGTAGTGGCTCAGTGGAATAACCCGAAGGAAGGAGAAATAACCAAGCTGCGCAACTATATTATGGAGAGATATGAGGTGGATACAGTGAAGGTGATTGTGGTAGATTAAAGTTTCTTGCTTATAACTTGCCCTCATCCAGAGATTAAATCTATCACAGCTCCTATCACCTTATCCATATCAAAGGGCGGTCCCTTACTCAAACCAGTACGTACAATGACTAATTCCTTAGAAGGGATAATGATGACATACTGTCCGTTGTATCCACTAAACTTATAAGCATCCTCTGGTGCAGATGGATAATCTTTCTGGTTGGTATTTAACCAGAACTGAGCACCATAGTTTGGGTCTGCTGTACTAGAACTTAGAGCCCATTCCATATAGCTAGAGTCTATGAGAGCTGTCCCATTCCACTGTCCTTGGTGCAGACACAAAAGGCCTAGCTTGGCCCAGTCACGGGTTTTGGCAAACATGTATGAGGACATGATATAATTGCCCGCTTCATCAGTTTCTATAGTCGCATGTTGTATACCTAGGGGCTGAAAGAGCCGCTGTTGCGGATAATTTAGATAGTCTTGATAGGCTTCGAATTTTCTACGCATGAGACCACTGATTAGGTTAGTGGTTCCACTGGCGTATTTCCATTCCTGACCTATCTTATTATCGAGCTGTTTATTCCTAGCATAAGAGACGATATCTTCTTCCATAAAGAGACCTTGAGTAATGTCACTGATACTTGCATATTCTTCTTGCCAACTAAGGCCACTATTCATTTTTAGGAGATTAGCTAGGGAGATATTTTGACGGTCGTCATTTTCCCAAGCGGGATAAAGATTGTCTTCATGGATATTCAACAGACCATCCTGTACCATAGCTCCAGCCATCAGACTGCAGACACTTTTAGTCATAGACCAGCCGAGTATTTCTGTCTCACTCGTAAAACCGTTAGCATAAAATTCTGCAACTAATGAATCTCTATAGACAATCATCAGAGAGGTCGTTTTCTTATCCCATATCCCCCTTGCATCCATCGCTAAAGTTTTGATCTCTTCTAATTTGTCTTTTCTCTGTCTGGCCAATGAGCTGGCAGGAAGGATTGTACTAGGCTGCTGCTTTTTGTCTTGGAAGAATGAATGTCGCTCTATATGAAAATCATCTTCTCCCTTGAGTAGGGTACAACCGAGCCCTCTTCTGTAGATAGCGGTTTTAGGTTTCAGACCTAATAGAGAACTGTTGACCTCAGCCTTAGCTTTGTCGAGCTCAAGTGTGACGAGGTTAAGTGGGAACTCTGCAAGGTCTATTTCTTTTATCTCTTCTAATTCTCTCCCTTGGAAATAATTAGAGCAAGCAATCTTAGCAGCATAGCCAGTGGCGACTTCCAGTTGCGGGTAAAATTTGTAGCCAGCAATTCCGAAAAGAATTAAAACGAAAAAGAGAAAGAAAATTAATTTTTTCATACTGATGAGCTTATCAGTTTTTCTTCTTCTTGAAAGGATTCCAATCTAGGATTTTTGATTTTAAAGAATCTATTTCTCCTTTTGCTTGGGTGCCTAGAATGTCTTCTGCTTTTTGTTCTAGACTAGACTGTAAGGTATCTGTAAGCACTTGTGTAATAGAAGTATCTATTTTTTCCTTTAGCTTATCTTTTAGTTCTTCTTTTTTCTTGTCTGCTTCAGTTTTTACTTTGTCCTTTACCTTGTTAGTTAAAGTGTCTACTTTAGATTCTATCACTCTAGTCACAGTATCTTTGATGACTTCAGTTCTCTTTTCTAGTTCCTCAGTGATGGTGTCTTTAAGCACATTCACTTGCTTGACCACTTCATCTTTGACGACA
The DNA here is from genome assembly GCA_937921825.1 of uncultured Saprospiraceae bacterium. Lineage (GTDB taxonomy): Bacteria > Bacteroidota > Bacteroidia > Chitinophagales > Saprospiraceae > RFSX01. Next base: position 4,944 of record CAKZVK010000105.1, on the reverse strand, counting down.
TCTTGGATCGTTTTTCCTCCAGAGCCAACAGGTATCACTTTTAGTTTTGGTTTCTTAATCGTTCCTGTGATGAAGATGTCAAGATAAATCATGTCACCTAAGTCGATATTGACTCCTCTACTAGACGCTTCCTTCTCTAGGAAGTCCATTCCAAATTCTAGGTTTTTCCCGAGCTTGTCTTTTGCTAGTTTATCTCTTGGAATGATGGCCTTTATAGCGTAATCCAGTTCTTGTGCTAGACTATGAGTGCCGCCGACAGTAAATGTCATATCGTCTACTTTGTGGTCATGGGGTTTGAGGATGACCTTACCGTCTTTGACATCAAACCAGTTCTTCGTTCCTTTTAGAGATAGCTCCTTGACCTTATTGATTCCCAGAGCAGTTCCTATTTTTTCTAGAGGTTCAAAGTTGTTGATTTGCCCTTCTAATGTTTCTAGAAAACCTGAAGCTGTCACTTTAGTGAGATCGGGAAACATGTCTTTACCCAAGGGGCCTGACATTACAAGAGTAGAATTGAATAAGCCATTGACATAGCTAATTATTGGCGCTAGAATTCTAAAGGTTTCAGAAGTTTCAGCCACTTTACTAAAGTCAAAACCATTCATATTGTATTTCAGATCAAAGAGCGGCTGTGCAGTATTCGTACTGTTATACAAGCCCTCTAGATTGAGGACACCACCAAGAGTATGTGCACTAGTTTCTAATAATTCAGCTACGCCATCTGCTAGGCTGATTTTTCCCTGTACTTTATTGAGAACATACTTGTCGTACTTCAGTTCTTTGATATCAGGATAGATGTCAACATTTAAGTTAGAAGGGACGATCACAGGTTCCTCCACTGTCTGACTACTTCCATTGTCATCTGATAAAAATTTATTGCTATCTATTTTGTCAGCATCTACATAGAACTTTCCAGCGAGGACAGCTTCGTTGAATACATAGCCCGCAACGTTATCGGCTTCTCCTCGGATGGTAATTTTTTCTTTCTCTAATCTGACTTGAGAGTTATCTAGCTTCAGTTTATTGTTGATGAATTGTCCCTTTACGTTTAGCTGTTCGATGTTGTAATCTTCATACTGCACTTTATCTGCCTCATAAGCCATAGTGACATCCAGCTTGTCATAAAAGCTAAGGTCTTGCAGCGTATCTACAGCAGTCTCTTCTGTAGCACTATAGGATATTAAGTTATCGAGGTCTAGTGTCTTACTGCTTGCATCGACTTGTATTTGTGATTCTTTCTTATCGGTAATAAAAGCCAGTGGGTTTACTATTGTTGCAGTTCCATTAAAATCAGAATTTCCTACATAGGCATTATTATATTGCGATTGTATCTTCTGAGGAGACAGACTCATGTTTATAGTTTCAGCTCGCAGCGGATATTTATCATAAACGACATCAATGTTCTTAGCTTCTAGCTTTCCATCAAACTTTGCAGCAGCATAATTTTCAACTATTATATCGTTTGCAAAGGCATCTATCTTCATATCTGTTTTAATAGTTCCTTTGTTTAGTTTGACATCAGTTAGCGGGAAAGCTTGGTTTAGTTTCTCAAGATTAAGAGTGCCATCTATTAGGCCAGCAATATGTGGATTAGCTAAAGCGTCACTGACTTTTATTTTTCCGGTTATTAAGTCCCCATCTACTAAGAAGCTGAACTTTGAAATATCTACGAGTAAGTCACTTAAGTCAGAATTCTTATTGTTGAGAATCATGTCTAAGTTGATGTCCTTTATGGGAATAGGGAGTTCTGGATACTTTATAAGTCCATTTTCCAGATTAACTTTTAGTTCCATAGTAGGATAGATTTCTTTCGTTCCATTATAGATTCCTTTCACATACCCTGCTAGATAGCTATTGCCTTCTGATTGGACATTCGCCAACTGTTGATTATAGGTTGATGGGATTAGGGACAGTATAGAACTTACCTTATTATTAGGAGCAGAAACTTTAAGGTCTAGATGGATGTCTTCTTTGTCCAGCTTTACATCTCCTAGAAAAGTCAGGTCTAGGTTATTCAGTCTCGTGAGGTTTTCCTTGAAGGTATACTGCTGCTTATCTAGATTCATACCCAGTGCTATCTCAGAATCTAATTGGGCCTTATGTAGATACTTGATTCCGTTAGAAGCAAAGTCTATTGCTCCTATTTCAGTTTCAGTATCCAGATCAAAAGTGACATTCTCGAAATTTCCAGAGCCACTGTGATTGACATCTTCTAGCACGGCTGACATGTTAGCTCCCAGGTCTCTATAGCTGAGTCTTCCATTGCTGATCTTATATTCTTCTATATTACCAAAGAAGGTGTCTTCATTTTGAGATTCTGTAGTGGCTTTGGTAATATCATAGTTGGCGGCTCCAGTCTCATCTATGATGAGGGAGATGACGGGTCTTTCTAGATTGAAGGAGGTAATATTAATGCCTTCTTCTGACTTGATTATAGAGCTTAGATCTGTTCCTAGATAGACTTTGTCTGCGGTCATTAATGACTGACCCTCAAAGCGATCTACTCCCGTTATACTTAGCTCGTCTAGACTTATGGATAGGGCTGGAAAGTTCTTGAAAACAGATAAACTAGCATTTTCAAAATCTACTTCTGCATTTAAAGTTTTATTGACTTCAGTACGGATAGCTTCCTGAATTTGGCCCTTAAATACAAAAGGCACTAAAGCCAGCGCTATAATTAACCCAATAAATAGCCACAGTAATATTCTCAATACTTTTTTCATCTTCCCGATTTGTTTACTAGTATAAACGTAACAAGGAACCAGTCCTCCTAGTTTATGGACGAAATTATGATTTTGTTAAGCATAAATGGTACTAACCCTTATAGAATAGTAGGGGTATTCCTTCATAGGTTGGTGAGAAAGTAATAGCTTAGTCCTATAGTGAAACCGATATTAAAACTCATAGATTATAGCTTTCGACTTAATGGTGATACCGCACCAGTTCACTTATTAGATGAGATTAACCTCGAAATCTATCCTAAGGAAATTGTAGGATTTGTCGGAGCTTCAGGAAGTGGGAAGAGTCTAACTGCTTTAGCTAGCTCTAGATTGCTCTATAGATTCTCTGAGTATGAAGAGTCAGGACAGATGCACTTAGCTTTGGATGATAAGACTCAGAACCTATTGGATGGAGATCATACACAACTTGTCTCTAGTCAATTAGGGTTAGTTTTTCAGCAGTCCTCTGTGGTCCTAAATCCAACACAAAAGATCGGAAAGCAACTAGAGGAAAAGCTGCTACTAAAAAGTACTGCTGCCCCACAAAGTCGTAGAGCAGAGATTATATCTTTATTTGAGGAAGTGGAGTTGTCTCCAGGGGAAAGAATCTATGAGGCCTATCCGCATCAGTTATCGGGCGGCCAGTTACAGCGAGTGCTCATTGCCTTGGCTGTTATCACAAGACCTAGATTAGTTATAGCTGACGAACCTTTATCTGCCTTGGATTCCAATACCCAAGCTCAGATATTAGAACTCATCCAGAAGTTAAACAAGACTCATGGGATATCTTTTCTACTTATTTCTCATGACCTCAATGTCGTCAAAGAACTCTGTACTCGACTCTATATCATAGATGGGGGTCGTATCGTAGAAAGTGGTCCTACAGAACAGCTCTTTCATAAACCACAGTCTCCCCAGTTGCAGGAACTCATAGCTTTAAGTAAGCGTACAGAGACAATGCATAAAGTAGAGACCGTAAATCAGCCGCTCTTCTCTATTCAGAATCTGACTAAATCTTATCAAGGTAGGTCTATATTGGGTCAGAAGATTGCTTCAAAAACGGTATCGGTTCTGCATGATTTTAATCTCGATATCTATAAAGGTGAAGTATTAGGTCTGATGGGTCAGTCTGGTAGTGGAAAGTCTACACTAGGACGGGCTATATTAAGACTAGAGGAAATCGATAGTGGAACTATAATATATCAGGGTGCTAATATTTTCGGGTTCAGTCCTTTAGAGCTCAAGAAGTTCCGAAAGGAATGTCAGATCATATTTCAAGACCCCTTCAGTACTATGTCCCCTCATAGGACTGTCTTGCAACATTTTGAAGATGCAGCTTCTGTCCTAGGAAGAGCACTCGATAGAACTAGGGTGGAAGAAATTCTTGCTATCGTAAATCTAGAGCCACTCATTCTTGATCGACCCCCTTCACAGGTCTCAGGTGGCCAGAGGCAAAGAGTGCTAATTGCAAGAGCTATCTATATGAAAGCCAAATTCCTGGTTTGCGATGAAATCCTTTCTTCACTAGATGTGGCTGTCGGCAGCAAAATATTGAGCCTTTTGAATCGTTTAGTAAAGGAGTACGGATTGACCATCTTGTTTATCTCACATGACAAAGCTGTACTTGATCAAATCTGCACAAGAATAATTGTCTTAGATACATTGACAGATTAGCGCTGGAAGACCTAAAATGTATAATAGTTTTCGATAATTGCAGACAAGTATTAAATATTCTCTAAGCTCCATAAGGGGCAAAAACTTTGTTCATTATTTTTTTGCCTTTTGTAACTTTTATGAAATCCTTAACGTTGTTGTTATTGAAACCTAATCTTACTCTAGCTGACATGACCAACAAGACGAAAAAAATCATATTTATCTCACTCATCACTATGAGTATGATTTCTTTAAGTGTAATTGAATTTATTGATTCCTATTACATGGAAGAGGTGTCTATGGAGGCACAAGAACTCCCTGAGATAAATGATGGCGTTCTTAATAAGTTTGAATTTTGCATGACCATGTGGCATTGTCTTGCAGATATCGTCTCTAGAAGCTATTAGTCCTCCATAATCTTGTAGCCATTCAGTAGCTCCTTAGTGAGCATCTTCTTTTTTCCACTTACTTTAAGTGTCTTTATTTTGATGAGCCCATCTTTGGTTCCAATGTGGATATAGGTCTTATTATCTGACTTTATAATTCCAGGGGTGACGTCTATACTTGTTTT
>CAKZVK010000104.1 GCA_937921825.1 uncultured Saprospiraceae bacterium | reverse complement strand
GAGGTATTGGTTGATTTCACCTGTACCTGAGCTGAAGCAAGCATAGAGACAAGAAGAAGGGCGGTTATAGCGAGGTATTTCATTTTCTAGTTTTAGTAGATTAATTCATTATCACCATAAAGATAAGATTTGTAGACAATTGGCTTTGTTAAGCTTCTATTAAATCAAGGAAGCTATTGAGATCTATGGTGTCTGCATTTGATTATTTTTGACGTCAATGTATGATTTTCATAAGGATAAGCAGAGGTACTTTAACTGGCAGTACGAAACGGCTAGAGATTGGGTTATTCCTTTTATCTCAGCAGATAGAGAGATTCCTAAGGATGCAAAAGTACTGGAGATAGGATGTGCCGAGGCCGGAGTTTTAAAAGCATTTCTAGATCAAGGTTACAACTGTACAGGTATAGAGCTAAGTGACAGCAGAGCCACCTTAGCGAAACAATTTCTAGCAGAAAATATAAGCAGAGGCGAGGCTGAAATTCTCAGTAGGGATATCTATGACATAGACCCAAAGAAAGATAACATGTTTCAATATGATATCATCATCCTCAAAGATGTCATAGAACACATCTTTGATCAAGATAAATTCATGTATCATGTCCAGAATTTCCTCAAACCAGGTGGCCGAATATTTTTTGGGTTTCCTCCCTGGCATATGCCTTTCGGTGGTCATCAGCAGATTTGTAAATCTGGATTTTTAGGCAAGTTGCCATACTGCCACTTACTACCTGCTTTCATGTACAAAGGTCTACTGAAGCTCTTTGGAGAGAAGGAAGCGACCATAAAAGAGCTGTTAGAAATCAAAGAGACAGGTATAACTATAGGGCGATTCAAAAAGATAGTCGCTAATAATAACTACAAAATTAATGCTTCAAAATTCTTTCTGGTCAATCCAATCTATGAAAAGAAATTTGGACTTAAACCTCGGACACAACTAGGTCTGATAGCCGCACTACCTTTTATAAATAACTTTCTGACTACTGCCGTCTATTTTGTCATAGAAAAGAACTGATATGAAAACAAGATGCGAATGGTGCCTAAAAGATGAGCTCTATAAAAACTACCATGATGAAGTATGGGGAGTACCTGTCTATGATGATAAAGAGCTTTTCGAATATATAAATCTTGAAGGTGCACAGGCAGGTTTGAGTTGGTATACAGTGCTGAAAAAAATGCCCAATTATAAAAAAGCCTTCAGCAATTGGGACCCCCAAAAAATCGCTAAGTATACTGACAAAGATTTAGAACGTCTCCGAGCAGATGAAGGCATAATCAGAAACAGATTAAAAATCAACGCCACCATCACCAATGCCCAAGCTTACTTGAGTCTCAAGAAAGAGATTAGTCTCTCTGACTTCCTATGGAACTACGTAGACGGTACACCTATCATTAATAAGTTTAAGACCTTGTCTGAAATTCCAGCAGAGACAGAACTATCAAAACAGATTTCTAAAGACCTCAAGAAGCGGGGTTTCAAGTTCGTAGGTCCGACCATAGTTTATGCCTTCATGCAAGCTGTAGGGATGGTAGACGATCACGTCACCACCTGCTGGAAAAGGGTCGAGTAGATCTGGAAGGTCGGGAAGGTCGGGAAGGTCGGGGAGCCCCGACGGGCGATTTTGTAACGGGAGTGGTTAGCCTCTATGGGGACTTATTGATGGTAATCATATTCTTTCCCTCTCTGGAGAGGGTTAGGGAGAGGAGAGTCAGTTGAGAAGCTTATCAGAATAGCATATTAGAAATAGGCCCCATCATACTATCCTTAGTACAGATTTTTGATTCTCTTTCTCGAAAAGAAAGGGTAGATGTTACTCAAATACGATCCTACAATCCTTTATTCCTATTAATCCTAATTCTGACAAAAGGAGTGAGACGTGAAAAGTAAGCCTCAGAATGTTCCTCTCCCTGGCCCTCTCCAGAGAGGGAAAGCTTGCCTTCAATGGCTAAAGGCTACAAGAAATTTTAACTCACCCCAGAATATCCTATAGAGGCTTTGATCCTTTATTGAGAAGAGAGTGAGTGATACATAAATACGAATCCTACAACCCCCAAATCTTAGTTTTGACAAAGGATATAATAGGTAGCAAAAGACGGAGCTTTCATGAAGGAGTCTTGATTAGTTATCCAGCTTAGATGGCTGACTTTCATGCTATACTCCAATCTACGCTGAACGGGGGAGGATAGGAATAAATGACAATGAGCTAAATTTTTGAGTCTAGTGTCTATGCGCGGTGAAGCGATTTTTTGTAATGAAAATTATTTTATCCACAACTTGCAGCGTATCTTGGGTAGAATCTGTTATCATTCTAGACGAAATCAACCATTATGAAAAGCGCTTTCCTATTTTTCCTTTTGATTTATGTTTCTGTTGCCTCTACAGCACAAGTAGATTGCCCACCTGCTATAGAACGATCTTGTACAGAAATAAATGATCCATTCCCTGTAATAACTTTAGTACCTGGAGTATCTGAGCTAGTTCCAGGTTCACTCGTTGGCAATGCAGATTGTGATGCCTCAGATCTTAAAGTAGAATATTTCTTAAAGGATATAGTGAATGATGAATTAAGCGACCAGCCTGATTGTTTCCAAGAAATTCAGGTTAGACGCTTTAGTGTTAATGACATTGTATGGCCAGAACAGACTATTGATGTAGTGGGAAGACCACTTGATGAAGTACTTGCAGACCCGATGCTGTATGAAGGTATCAGTCCTCCTTTAGATAATATCTGTAACCTTATCTACACTTATAGAGACCAGATTCTGCCTGGTACTATTAATAAAAAAGTAATTAGAACATGGACAGCCTTAGATTGGTGCAGTGCAACAACTGTAGAGTCGGTTCAGATTATAAAAGTCGATCTACCACAAATCAATGGCCTCTTTGTAGATCTAGACAATTGTGCTGATGGTGTAGTAGGTGTAGAGGATTTTGACGTGGTGTTGAACGGGGCTATTGTTGATTATCAAGAATGTGCACAATCTAGTGTTACCTATACCATAGGTGATCTTCTTAATTGTGTCGCCACTTCAAATAATATATTAGGCTCAGATATTCTAGAACTAAAGTTCAAGAGTAGTGATAGCCCACTTAATGGAATCAGTTTACAAGACATTATCGACATTCAAAAACACATACTTGGCCTATCCACTCTGGATACCAACTGTAAGCTACTAGCTGCCGATGTCAATAACGACGGCTCTATAAATGGTATAGATCTGATAGAGCTTAGAAAATTAATTTTAGGGATCTACTTAGAGCTACCTCAAAATGAGTCAACCAAGTATTATCTAGACGGAGATATAGACAAGCCGTTGGTCTTTAAGGCGAGCGATTTTCCACTGTCTAGAGATATAACTATAGGCGTAATCCGTACTGGTAATGTAGATTAGTTGAGATTGCTGTAGTTCTACAACTTGTACATGCGATTGTAGCGTAGCAAAATAGAGAAATCTTTTTATTCCTTATCTGTGTATTCTCTCTCTCTCTGAAAGAAAGGGTAGATGTTACTCAAATACGATCCTACAATCCTTTATTCCTATTAATCCTAATTCTGACAAAAGGAGTGAGACGTGAAAAGTAGGTCTCAGAATGTTCCTCTCCCTGGCCCTCTCCAGAGAGGGAAAGCTTGCCTTCAATGGCTAAAGGCTACAAGAAATTTTAACTCACCCCAGAATATCCTATAGAGGCTTTGATCCTTTCTTGAGAAGGGAGTGAGTGATACATAAATACGAATCCTATAATTCAATACGAATCCTACAATTCCCAAATCTTACTAATCTTAGTTTTGACAAAGGATATAAAGGTAGCATAAGACGGAGCTTTCAAGAAGGAATCTTGATTAGTTATCCTATACTCCAATCTACGCTGAACGGAGTAAGCTCGGGATTGACGGAGACTTGGGATTTGATTTCCAATGATGAAAGTCTATTTGATATCTCAAACCTTCCTGATGGTGTATATGTCCTCAGAGTGACTGATGAAAAGAATGAACTGATACATATCGAGAAAATAGTTATATTGAATAAATAATAATACAAAAGTAGCTGCCGTACCAGGCAGCTACTTTTTTCCTGTTCCTATGAAGCATTTACTGATATTCGTTATTTCATTATATTCTTGTCTGGGGTTTTCGCAAAAGCCGTTTCATAATACTTATAATTTGAACCCAGGGCAGAATGAATCTGGAACTGAGTTTCATTTTCTAAGCGATGGTATATTGCTTATAGGCACAGGGAGCTGTCAGGATGAACCTTGTACTTTTATTACGAAAGTGGATCACAACGGAGAGCTCCTATGGAAAAAAGAATATCAGGAGTTAGTTGGAATTCACAGACGTACAGCAGTTCATGATTCCGTTCTCTATCTTGTCGGAGATAAAGTAAAGCCTGGGATAAGTCAAGAACAGGATGGGTTTAGATTATATCGTTTTGATCTATATGGAGAAGAAATTGATTCGAAAAAGTACAATTTAGATGAGATTGAAAATCCTTCTGTTGATAGTATAAGAAGATATTTACCTCAAGGAAGTATAATATACAATGACAAAGTAGTTGTATATGGCCAGATGTATGAGACTCAGTCTGATGAATCTCCAGTCTTTAGTAGAGGATTATTGGTGTGGTATAATATGGATCTCAGTCTAGACACAATGATCATCATTCAGCCAAGGTATGAAGAAGTTGAAATCTGGGATGCAAAAATAGATGCTGATGGTAATTTAGCTTTTTTAATAGATGACGATATCATAACCAACGAAGGACAACTTCATTATCGTAGATTTGAAAAATATAATGGTAAAGCGGAAAAGGTTTTCTCTTCACCTCCATTTTTACTAGCAAGATCGAACAGTATTCGTCTCGCATCCGCACAACTGGATAATGGAGATCAAGTAATGTATTATTCTAATGATAGCGTAAACATAAGGAGCTATGAATTAGTATCTATGGATTTAAATGGTGACATAAATTGGATTGAGAGGATTGATCCTAATCTAGATATAGATGAAAGGACTCCAAGTATGGTTTTTCAAAGTAGTGATGGTAATATCTTATTGGCCGGTGGATATTTTGATGGTTCAGAAAAGAAACAAGGCGCATTTATTTCTAAATATAATTCCATAAATGGTGAGTTTATCTGGGAACGGGTTTTTCAGGATTGGACAAATTATGATCCGCAAGATAGATACAGTTATCCATCGGATGACTTTATTGTTGACATCCTTGAAGACGCTTCTGATAATCTATATCTAATAGGCAATAGGACGAAATATCACCAAAATTTCGAAAGAGATATCCTTCTAATAAAAACAGACTCAGAAGGCTGCATCCAAGAAGGCTGTGGTGGCTTTGAACAAAATGTAGCTGGAGAAGCTAAATATTACCCAATGTTATATGAAGGTTCTATATGGTACTATCAAGACCGTGAAGCAAGAGATGGTATATATCAAGTTGTTGTTAATGGGTATGCAGATAATATATACAGCTTCCATAAGAGAGATTGGCGCTTAGATCCAAAGGATATTTTTGGAGGTTTTGGTTCCGCCCATCATATCTTTAGAGCTAGTGAAAATGGTCCTCAGATATTCTTAGTAAAGGAGCTAGATACAATGCTACTCTATGATTTTTCTTTAGAGCTAGGGGATACTTTTGAGTCGCCATACTGCGCTTATCCTTTAGAGGTTATAGATTCTGACACTATAGTGCTTATAAATGGTGCTAAGAAAAGAACTTGGACCTTGTCATGTTCAGAAAATCCTGAGAATACCTTGCGCTGGATAGAAGGGGTAGGAACAGACTATGGCATCCTATGGCCAAAAGACTTTTGTACTGGAGAGTATGGCAAAGTAAGACTGACCTGCTACTATGAGTACGAAAGATTACAATATATCAATGAAGGTATCGGTGGCTGCTTTTTGTCAGACGTGGAAGACACAGCAATATCTTCCGCATCTGTTTCTATTGCTTATCCAAATCCCGTCCATGAACTCTTGCTAGTAGACCAAAGGTTGTATTCTGCTGAAACTAATTATAGCATACTTAGAGTCGATGGTTCTTCTGTGATAGATAATCACAAGCTAGAAAATGAGACAATCGATGTCCATGCACTCGAGGCAGGGATATACTTTTTACAATTGATTTCAGGTGAAGACAGATGGATTCAGAAATTTGTGAAGCTGTAAGATTAAGTAGACTTAGCCTTTTCATGGTCTTAGCTATTTGCAAAAATATTAGTCTAGTGTAATCTGAAGATTTCTCCTTCATGCTTCAGGCGAAATGGAAAAAGAAGATTGGTTGAGCTATGGACACTTAGACAATCCTATAAAATCCTTAAATCTTGCAAATCATGTTTCAGACAAGAGGAAAGAGTGGGCAGTATAAAACTGTTTTAAGATGAAATCTTATTAGATAATCTGAAGATTTCTCCCTCATTCTTTAGTCGAAATATCTGAAAGGGGATTGCTGAGTTTCTAAGAATTGGTAATGCTTCTATGTATTGTTTGCATGTTGTAATCGTATCGTATCTCAGCTACAAGCTGAGACGAACGGGGAGACAGACCTATCTAGACATATTTCTAAAGACTTCAAGAAGCGGGATTTTAAGTTCGTGAGTCCGACTATAGTTAATACCTTCATGCAAGCCGTAGGCATAATAAAGCACCGCGTCGTGCCCTGCTGGCTTCATCCAATCTTATAGCTTCACAAACTTGCTATAACCTTCTCCTAGCTCTGTAGAAATTAAAATTGTATACAACCCTGATGGAAGATCAAAAGTACTCTGCTGCAGTGAGTCAGTGTTAAGGTAGCTGTACTTTCTGACAAAAACAGTCTTGCCATTAGGATCCAAGATAGACAAGGATTTTATCTTGCTCTTATGATCAAGTTTTATTGTGACTATATCCAATACAGGATTGGGGTAGAGAGAAAAACTCAAGTGTTGAGATGCTGATGGAACATAAGTATTACTAATCATGAGTAAAGAATCACAGACACTGTTATCTGGTTCTGTGCCGAATAATGGGTTGCTAGGTATAGCAGAACCGTTCCATAATATATCACCATTGAATTCAGGAAATTGCAAGCCTCTCTGCTCGACATCACAAGCTAAGCCCTTTTCATTTGGGCGGTGTATAACATGCAGGCTACTGGTCGTTGATATGCTTGATATATAGATTTTTCCATCCGGCGCCAGCCTAGAAGTGTGAAATATAGTAGCCTGTGGATCCTGGGTGCCGTCCCAGGTTGCAACTAAAGTTTTACTTTCGGCGATGGTATCTGACTCTAAGTCGAACTGAAATAATTTCTCTCTAGCAGATACGTATAGGAATCGGTTATTTGGAGAAATACTAACGCCTGTACTAGAGGTATGATTATTATAGGGAAAAGGTATTGTTTCCCTTATAGAAAAAACACCAGTGGAATTGTCAAAATCATAGATATTAATATCGTGAGTTACTGGAACTCTAGCATATATGCTTCCGTCTATAGAAAAACAGGCATCTCCTATGTCATTTGCCGTCCTGCCATCAACTGTTCCTGGTACGACTGGACCGGAACATGATTTCACTGGTTGCTGAAACCCATTCTCATTTAGTAAGACCGAATAATAACAATTAGACCCTGACGGTCGACTCTCAGCAATTGATATCCACCAGTCTCTTCCATTGCCATGCCTCGTAGCTACCAAGTTCTTAGCTGCTAAGGTGTCTTGCAAGATAGACCTATGTTTGTCCACTACTTCATAATTACCAGAGTTTGAAATATCTATGAGTGAGGCATATAAATTTTTTGCTACGATTTCAACGTCATCCAGGTCTAGTCCTATGTAATAAACTTGTTCTTCGTAACATGGAAGAGGTAACATGATTGCAGTTTGTTTAATGAGACTGCCAAGCGTACAACTCGAAAGTCGCTCTATACCCAGCGTCATATTCTCGCTGTTCGTTACAAAATTATTTTCTGAATCTACAATCTCACAACCATTGGAGTATAACAATAAATCTCCATTTGCATCACATAAAGTAGATGTTGTCGCATGGAACATTTGAAGTTGTTTAGAAAAAAAACTGACTGCAGTACTATCCCCATTAAAATCAATCTTGACCCCTGCATTACCGCTAACACCAGTTTGGCCAAGAATCCATTGATTACCGCGTTTACTTTGTGAATAAAGGACAGATTGAAATATTAGCAGTAGGGTTGATACAGCTAAAATGTGAGTTACGACTTTCATATGATCTATAATATGCACAGAAAAGCAAAGTTATGCTATTCTGTGCTGCTAAAGCTAATCATGATCCCCACAAATGAATAAGAGCGATGCCTACCTCTCTACTTCTTATCAGCCCAGCCCATCGCTTCTCTCATCTTGTAGTAGATCGCGGTATTTTCATAGATGCCAGCAAACTTTTCTGAGCCGGGTCCTGCTGCGAATACAGGAATGAAGTCACCAGTATGTTTCGTAGACGTGAAGTTGGTGATTAAATTGTCTTGTGTAGAGTCATGGTGAATGGTGTAGCCACCTGTTTCATGATCTGCAGTAATGACGACTAACGTCTCACCATCTTCTTCTGCCCAGGCTAGTACTTTACCTATCACACTATTAAATTCTTTAAACTCTTCTATGATCCAGTCAGAATTGTTAGCGTGACCGCCCCAGTCTATTTGTGAGCTCTCTATCATTATGAAAAAACCAGCTTCACCGTTACTTTTTGCTTTTCTACTCAAGAAATTGATGCCGGCTAGACTGGCTTTTTCTAGGTAATCTCGACCTTGGTAGACAGGAAGGGGATCCTCGTTAGAGCTGAAGTATCCAAACTTATTAGCCGATTCTAACTTCATCATTACTTCAGACAGTTCACTGAGATGGTCCTCTATGACATAGCCTTTGTCTTTGAGTTCTTCGATGAGATTTCTCTCGTCTTCTCTTCTATCAAAATATTTCTTACCACCCCCGGCAAAGTAATCTATGTCTGTCTTTAGAAAATATGTAGCGATATCTTCATAGGCTTTTCGATTAGGACTATGTGCGATAAAGCTTGCAGGGGTAGCATGCACTATAGTAGAAGTGGCGACTAGGCCCGTTTTATAGTTTTTTGATTCTGCTTCTTCTAGGATAGTCTCCACAGGGATAGAATCTTTGTCTACACCTATGGCTCTATTAAAGGTTTTTACACCACAAGCAAATGAGGTTGCCGCTGCTGCAGAATCAGTAATAAGGTGACTAGAAGCATGAGGCTTATGAAGGCCTACGACAGGGAGTTTTTCTAAGTTAGATTTATTACCATTGGCATAAGTGCCGGCTGAGATCTGTCCCATACCCATTCCATCTCCGATAAGAAAGATAACGTTCTTGGCGACCTTCTTTTCTGGAACGATAGATCCTAAGACCTCTCTAGGGTAGATCGGTTCTTCTGTAGTAGGCTTTTGGGTCTTACAGCTGCAGAGTAAGCTGAGAAAGAAAGTAGTAATTAGGACTCTAAATATCATGTTGTTAAGATTCATCGGCTCAAGATATATTTTTTTCCTGGCAAGGATTTCAGTATGCCTTTAAATTCAAGATTTAGTAGGATAGATGTAAGTTTAGCTAGTGGCGTAGTGCTTTTATAGTGTAAGCTATCCAAGCCTATGTTTGGATGTTCCTTGATAAGTGCGATGATGTCCTGTTCTTCTGGACTGAGCTCTATTAAGAGTTCTAGCTGCTTAGACTCCGCTTGCTTGTCCCATCTCATGATGTAGGCAATATCTTCTGCTGAAGTGCAGAGATGTGCCTTATGAGTCTTGATGAGATGGTTGCAGCCTTCAGAGAACTCGTCTGTGGTTTTGCCTGGAATGGCAAAGACATCTTTATTGTAATTGTTAGCATACTCTGCAGAAATCATCGAGCCTCCTTTTCTAGCAGATTCTACTATGAGGACGACGTCTGTCATGCCCGCTATAATTCTATTACGCTTTGGGAAGTTCTCGCGATCGGGTTTTTGAGACATTTCGTATTCAGAGAGGATGCCCCCATTGTTGAGCATTTTTCTTGCTAGGTCTCGATTAGCGGCAGGATAGATGGATTGCATACCATTACCTAATACACCGATAGTAGGCATACCACATTTGACCGCATGTCTATGTGCAATAGTATCTACTCCATAGGCAAGGCCACTGACGATAGTACAGTTGTACTCTTGAAGTCCTTCTATGATTTTCTCACATTCCAGAGTGCCATAGGTTGTGACCTTTCTAGTACCGACTATGGCCACCATTCTAGGCGCATTGAGTTCTAGCTTACCTTTTGAATACAGGAGTAGTGGAGAGTCTGGATAGTTCTTCAGTCGAGCTGGATATTTCTTATCTAAGTAAAAGATGAGTTCTATATCCTTACCCTCAATGGCCTTTAATTCTTGCTCTGCTTTCTTCAGAGGATCAGCCTTAAGGAAGTCATTGGCTCTGCTCTCTCCGATGCCCGGCGTATTAATAAGCTGTCTTTTGCTAGCACTGAATACTTCTTTTATACCACCACAGTAGGAGATAAGATTCTTTACAGATACCGCTCCAATATTGGGTATATAATTGAATGCCAATTTATATAGGAGATCCTGATCCGCCATTATCTAAACTTATTAGCATTTTCTATCTGACCTAAGCCGGTATAGGCCTTTCTCATTCCACTTCTGATTCTAGGGTCATTAGGATCTACAGACATTCCTAGATTAAGGTAGGTGATCGCCCATCCATATTTTTGCTGCTGATCTATGAGGACATTGACACTGACATCTTCATAGAAACTGAGAAGTTTGTTTTTATCTTCGGTCTTATTGACATATTCAAGATAGGTTTTGATAAAACCGACATCTGGTCTGTACTTTATGGCTTCCTTGAATGAGCTCAATAGGTTATCCAAGTTTCTGTCATACTTGTAGAGTTCTGCAGCGATTCCTACCCGCATGAGATGTCCGTTATAGTAATTAGGATGAATCTCAGTGGCCTTTCTAGCATAGGGTTCTGCCTCTCTGAGGAGATTCATCTTTACATCATTGTTTGTTTCCTCCTTATATTTATTGAACAGTGCAGTCGCCATAAAGCTATTGGCTCGAGCACTATTCTTAGAGACTTTTATGGCGGCTCTATTCAGAGTAACAGCATTTTCCCAAGCTGGAACTCTGGTCATAGTTTTGATTGTAAAACCAGTGAGGAAAACCCCCAACAAGGCATAGAGTATAACTGTTCTCTTGTCTGGAAAACGTTTAGCCATTTGATCCATCGTATAGGCCATTACTATACATATGCCGAGAGAAGCTGCGAATGCAAATCTCTCATTCATAAAAGTACCTATGCTTATCACTAAATTAGAGACAATAGACATCGCCGCGATATAGTAGAAGATCCCGAATGCGACTTTCTTCTTTTTCTTTCTCCAGCTTAGCCCTAAGATGATCAAAAGTACATGAAGGACAATAGAGAGCCACACTTGCCAATCCCCCAGATTCATTATTGGAATGTGGTAGGGGTAATAATCATGCGTCAGTGGATGGGGAAAGATGTGTAGCTTCAGGTAGAGGAGGAGGGTATAGAAGATAGTCGAATATCGCTCCACTGTATTCATTCCTACGAAGGAATTATTCATAAGGTCCTTAGAAGGTTCGTCTCCAAATAGATAGCCTATTACCTGATATCTATACATGAGATAAGCCAAAGTAGTAAGGATAAGAACTCCCAGTAAGACTAATATTTCTTTCCTGCTGTTCTTTCTGAATAAGCCTACTCCTACGGGTATAATAGCTGCGAATGTAATGGTGTTCTCTTTGGATAAGAGCCCAAGAATATACACTACAGGTAGGAGCAATAAGTATTTAAGTTTTTTCTCATCGACATATTTTAGACTCATGAGCAAGGCCAGTAAGCTAAATAGTAGGGCCATAATTTCATCTCGTCCCTTGACATTAGCAACGGCCTCCACATGTATGGGATGGAATAAAAAGAGTAGGCTAGCTATACTTGCAGTGCCAAGCAGAATTTTCTTACTTGTTGTTTTCTCTCGGAAGAGTCTTCTCAAAGTCAAAAACCCGATCCATCCACAAAGGCCATAGAAAAGAATATTCAATAGATGACTCAAGAAAGGTTCTGTTCCCCAGAGTTGTTGTTCTATGGCGAAGGTTACTAGTGAGAGAGGTCTGAATCGAGCGCCTTGGACCAGATTCTTTTGCTCGCCAAAATAACCTGAAAAGCTTTCATTGGACAAGATCTTTCCGATACCTGAAAAGCCCTCTTGGACAAACTTGTTCTCAGTAAAGACTATCTTATCATCAAGGACATAACCATACTCTAAGGACTGAAAATAGAGCAATAGACTGAGGCCGATGCTGACTAGCAGTATCAAGGAAGACTTCTTTCTGTCTAAAGGTAGATATGCTGTATAGAACTGCTTTGTCTGAACTGATTTCTTGACTGTCTTTTTTTCTGGCTTACCCATCTGATGCTCTAGTGTCTAAGTAACCTTGAAAGTATCCCTTTTTTTAATCTTATAAAAAGTTTGTTTTGAAGTTCAAAAGCTGTTATTTCAAGTCTAGTTATTACGAATTTCTGTAATATGAAAATATTTAGCCCATTTCAGCTTATAAAGTCAGTTGCTCTCGTAGCCGCTCTATTCTGTAGCCTGAACCTTTCGGCCCAGTTCAATATGCGCATAGGCTATACTTTGGGTTTCTTGTCTCCAGAGGTGAATAATCAGATCCTAGCGCGACATAATGCACTTAGATCTACCTTCTTTGATCAGTATACCGCAGCGCCTGACCTAAAGCTAGCTTATGGACTTTCCCTGGGTGGACGTTATAAGTTTGGGATAGGGTCACTAGAGCTTGGATGGGAGAGGGTCTCTCGAACCTTAACTTCTACAGGTATAAATTTTCAGGCACCTCCGTTGACCCCCATTGGGATTTCCCAAGAGTTTCAATATTCGCTTAATATGATTATGCTGACCTATGAGACTAACTTTGGCTTACTAGGCATCGGTAGTTCTATAGGGCAGGCTTTTGTCTCTGTAAAGGAAACAGCAATAGGAGGTAATGAGAATCCGTCTCTCCTCGATAGAGATGCAGACAATGACCAGTACATTGCTCGCTTCCATCTGTCTTTTAATTTCTTTGGGAATAACACTGTCGCCTTCTCCATAAAGCCATTCATCCAGGTAGGATTGACTAATGTGGATATGTCCTCTCTAGCAAGTAATCTTATGGTCAGTAATCCCCAAACTGAAGAAAGCTTTCCGATGTTGGGCATATCATTTGCGTTCTATAACGGTAGGCAATAAACTTTTACTCTTGCTCAAGGCTGTATAATGAAAAAAGCACCAAGGAATTCTTGATGCTTTTTGTAACATTTTATTTAAGAAAAGATAGCTAAGCGCTTTCTAACCAATAGCTCTCTTTATTAGATCTGCTTGTTGCTTTTCATGTACTTTCTTAAATCCTGTAGCAGGACTAGCTGTAGCTGCTCTAGAGATTAGATCTATGTCCGTATGTCTCCAGTACCTCATCAGATAATCCCAAGAACCCATATTCGCTGATTCTTCTTGGACCCAATATTTAGATGCAGATTTATACTTCTCTAATATTGCATCTACTTGATCTTGTGGGAAAGGGTAGAGCTGTTCCATTCTTACTATCGCTACATCTTTTCTCTTTCCTTCTTCTTTCGCTTTCAGCAGGTCGTAGTAAACCTTTCCAGAGCAGATGAGTAGTCTCTTGACATCCTTTGCTTTTACAGAAGAATCATCTATGACTTCCTGGAATGAAGTGCCTGTTTCAAATTCAGCCATAGCTGACACGGCTTGTGGATGTCTGAGCATAGATTTTGGTGACATTACAATGAGGGGCTTTCTAACCTCTCTGGCCAATTGTCTTCTCAGTACGTGAAACAAATTCGCTGGCGTCGTCATATTGACTATGGTCATATTGCACTCAGCAGTCATCTGTAAGAACCTTTCTAGACGGGCACTTGAGTGCTCTGGACCTTGACCTTCCATACCATGTGGCAATAACATCACGAGGGCACTCATCTTCTGCCACTTACTTTCTGCAGCACTGATAAACTGATCTACCATAGATTGAGCTCCATTATAGAAATCCCCAAACTGTGCTTCCCATAATACCAAGCTATGAGGATTAGCTAGAGAGTAGCCATATTCAAAACCTAATACAGCAAACTCCGATAAGAAACTATTGAAGATTCTAAACTTGCCTTGGTCCTTAGATAGACCATCTAGTCTGTTGAATTCTTTTTCGTTTTCTATATCATTGAAGATGGCATGTCGGTGAGAGAAGGTTCCTCTCTTGACATCTTGACCACTCATTCTTACATCCTTTCCTTCTAGTAGGATACTGGAGTAAGCCATTAGTTCTGCCATTGCCCAGTCTAAGTTTCCAGAGTCTAAGAGCTTATTGGTATTCTTAAGGAGTCTATTCACTTTAGATAAGAGGTTGATTCCCTCAGGTGGCTTAGAGATATGGTCTAAGACCTTCTTGATAGTTGCTTTTTTGATACCTGTTTTAGGAGAAGTCTTTACATCAGCGGGATCAAAAGTCAGCTTGAGCGCAGACCATTCTTTTTCCTGTGGCTGTGGCTTGTAAGGAAGGGGCTTTTCTTTGACATCATTCAGTTTATCTTGAAGGTGGTTCCAGAATTCTTTTTCTAAATCCTCTGCTAGCTTAGCATCTACATCTCCACGTTCCATCAGTTTCTGCACATACAGTTCTCTTGGATTTTTGTGCTTATTGATGATGTCATACATCTTAGGCTGCGTAAACTTTGGATCATCTCCTTCGTTATGTCCATGCTTACGGTAGCAGACCATATCTATGAATACATCATTGTTAAACTTTTGTCTGTACTCTGTCGCCAGTTTTGCTGCAAATATCATGGCCTCAGGATCATCTCCATTGACATGAAAAACTGGCGCCTGTACGATTCCAGCCGCAGCTGTACAATAGGTAGAAGATCTCGCATCATCAAAATCAGTCGTAAATCCTATCTGATTATTTATGACGAGATGGATTGTACCACCAGTATAATAGCCCTCTAGCTGACTCATCTGTACTGTCTCAAAAACTACCCCTTGGCCAGCAATGGCCGCATCACCATGTATGAGTATCGGTAAGATCTTATCATAGTCACTATCGAAAAGGATATCAGCCTTAGCTCTTGCAAAGCCTTCTACTACTGGATTGACCGCTTCTAAGTGAGAAGGGTTTGGCGTAAGCATTAAGCTTACTTGCTTGTTGTCTGGTGTCTTTACCTGTGACGAGAAGCCTAGGTGATATTTTACATCACCATCTCCAAAGCTCTGGTCTGGGACAGAATTACCTTCGAACTCATTGAATATCTCTCCATAGGTCTTACCCATGATATTAGCTAAGACATTCAATCTACCTCTGTGAGCCATCCCGATAATGACTTCCTCTACCTTGTCTTTTGCACCTGTATTAATTATAGCATCTAGTGCAGCAATAGCTGTCTCACCACCTTCTAGAGAGAATCTCTTCTGACCTACGTACTTGGTGTGCAAGAACTTTTCGAATATTACGGCACCATTTAGTTTCTCTAGAATCTTTTTCTTTTCCTCTGGAGATAAACCATAACTCCCTGATAGATCTCTATTTTCTATTTTCTCTCTGAGCCATACTCTCTTCTCTCTATTCTCTATATGCGCATATTCAAAACCAATATTACCAGCATAGAGTTTCTGACACTTCTCTATGATCTCAGCCAGTGTTCCATTAGGAAGACCTATTTCAGCACCAGCCTCAAAATTCGTATTCAGATCATCAGCACTAAGATTAAAGTCTGGGAGATTAAGGTGGGCCTTTCTATCTCTTCTCTGTCTGATAGGGTTAGTCGTAGAAAGTAAGTGCCCCCTTCTTCTGAATCCTCCTATAATAGAGTAAGCAGCAAACTCTTTATTAGCCAAGAGAGCACCATCTGTTCTGCCAGTCGGTGCAAAACCTGTTTTGATATCACCATTACTCGCAGCGCCAGTATGGCTACCATTAGCTGAAGGTGCAGCAGTACCACCGAATTCGAATCCTTCAAAGAATACTCTCCAGCCCTCTTCTACCTGGTCAGGATTAGATACGTACTTCGCGTACATATCATCAATAAACTCTGGATGTGCATTAAAAACGTATGAATAGTCTTTCATTTTCGACTTATGTTATATTGTATTATTTCTTAATGTGAAGGTAAGGAATCACCATGCATTCTTAGATAGGAAACTAAAATTATGCTAAAACCATCTTTTTTGAAGATATTCTACATTTTTTCTCGCTATTTTCTGAAAATTTAGGTTTTGTAAAGAAGAAATACAGTACTTTTGCAATCCTAAATTTTAAGTAGATACATGGCACAGCACGCATCATCTAAGAAAAGAATCAGACAAGACGCCAAGAAAAGGCTTCAAAACAGATATTATAAAAAATCTGCTAGAACAGCTATCGCTAAGCTAAGAGAGCTTACGGATGCTAAAGAAGCTCAAGCTTACCTACCAAAGGTGGTGAGAATGATAGACAAACTATCTAAGAATAATAACTGGCACAAGAACAAAGCTGCAAACGTAAAGAGTAAGCTGACTAAATTCGTTAACGGATTAGCATAAAAGCTACTCGATTAAGATATAATCAAGAAGCCTTGCAGAGATGCAGGGCTTTTTTATTGGCTAGAACTATCCTCAGGGAGGCTACTTGATATAAGAAGCGCTATATCTCACATTCCTGTGTATCAAAAGTGGGGAAGTACATTTCTATAAATTCTTCGTCGTTCAGCTTCAGGTGTTTCTTCCGCTGATTCTTGAATATCTTCCGATTGATTCTTTCTTCCAGTTTCAGATTATAGATGAGATCATACTGATAGATCCCTTCTTCCGACTTCACTAACTTGATCCAATTCACTTTATTGACCCCTTTATCTTTTCTAGAAATGGCCACCCAGGCCGCATTTTCTATTCTAGATTCTTCCTTGTACACAGCATAGCCATGATTCTCAGGGAAGATAGAGATATCCTTAGCACCAAGATATCTGAAGAAATCCAGTGCATCACTGGTTGATTTCATATGGTCACCACAGCTGCCGAAATACTTCATCGCAAAGTAGGGGACCCTATATCTGATACCGATAGAAATGATACTATCTAGGTTTAGATTCTTAGGATCAGTGATCTTGTAATAGAAGTCCTTTGATTTAGGCGTGAGAAGCTGAGGTAAAAAATCTAGTCGGCCATTATGGATTAGAGAGTCTAGTTTTTGATAAGCCTCAAACATTTGATCATCCACTTCTTTGGTCGGCTCTTTTGGCTTACACGAGAAGAGCATAAGCATAGAAAGAATAAGACAGAAGACGAGAGTACGCATGTAGCCAAGTTATGAAAAAATAGGCTACGGAGAAAAAATTGAGCTACTGACCTGAAGCGGGATCGCTTTCGGGTACTTCATAGTCCGGCACTTTTTTGCCGAACACTTTGAAGTATCTTCTTGGATTTAATCTTATATCCTGTAGTAATAGATCCATGTTTTTAGTAGTCGCCGTAAGGTCGCTATAGAGTTTCTTGTCATTGAGCAAGAGCCCTAGGGAGCCATCACCATTTTCTAGACCTTTGACGATCTTGTTGAGATCACTAACCATAGTAGTGGCACCATTCATTGTTGTCTCTAGAGATTTTAGGCTCATGCTCGCCTGATCTATAGCCGCATTGCTCTTGCCTACAGTCTCAGAGAAAGAAACAATGCTGAGATCTGCAGTCATTTTACTGACATCATTGAGTATACCAGAAAGCTTAGCAGTACTATTCACCAGTGACTCAGTGAGTAAGGCCATATTGGCTAGGGTAACTTCCAGGTCTTTAGAAGAGCTATTCATCAGATTAGAGAATCTAGAAGTAGAAATCGCTAGATTATCCATAGTGGTAGATAAGTCTCTAATCGTTCTGTCTAGAGGTGCCTGAGAGTCCGCTCTTCCTAGATTACCTAAAGTGTTGTCTATACTAGAAGTAATACTTTGAATATGAGGGTCTAGTTCTGCAGGGGTGATGATAGAGCCAAGCAAACCTACCGTCTCACTTTTTAGATAAGAGCCAATTTTAGCGCAGTTGCTGCCACTACAGTATTTATCAAAGAGCAATTCCAGTTCTTTTCCACCGATCGGACTTTCACTTTTGATTTGTACGACTGTGTAGTCAGGTAATTCTACCTCTTTCTTTACTTGGAAGCCTACATTTATCTTGGTGATGTCATTGGGATCAGGATTAATAGAGATAACAGATCCTACTTGATATCCATTTATTAGGACCTTGGTAGCCGTATTCAGTTCCTTGGCATTATCCACAACAGTATAGTACACCTTGGAGCCTCCAAAGAGATTCTGACCACTGATGAACTTAAAGCCCCAAAAGGCTAATAATGAAGCAACGATAGCTAATAAGGCTATTTTGATTTCTTTTCTCATGCTTGTTATCCTGATGAAGAGTGGATAAAATTAATGCACAAAGGTAGCTTATTATTATACTAACTAGAGTACTAAACCTGCTGTAAATAGTTGATAATACCGCTAGCTATTCTAGTTGATATTTGACCCTGACCAGACTCAGAAGAAAGGAGTGCGGAGTCTTTTTTATTCGTTAGAAAGCCAAGTTCTATCAGGATACTAGGCATTTGTGCACCTTTGAGAACTTTGAATTTTGCTTGTCTAAGACCTCTGTTTTTAATCGACTTGTATGTACTGACTTGATTGGATATGCTGGTGGCCAATTCTATGCTTGCATTTTTGACGACATTGTTCTGTAGATTGCCTAATATAAGCTGGGATATGGCAGAACTATTCTCTTGGCTTTGAGCTTCTTCTTGCTCATCCACTAAGTGATTGTGGATACAAGAAGAATGGTCTTCCTCATGTAAGGCCTTTCCATATACATAGGTCTCAAAACCATTGACTCTATCATCTGAGATTGCATTGGCATGAAGAGAGATAAAAAGGTCAGCGTCCAAGTCATTGGCCAGTTTGATTCTTTTTTCCAGCGCTAA
>CAKZVK010000103.1 GCA_937921825.1 uncultured Saprospiraceae bacterium | reverse complement strand
CAACTTCAAGAATCCGGTATCCTTATCTATCTCATACTTGGACTTGCTGCCTTTGGGGATTTCTATCATTGCTGTAACAATCTTGGGAGCATCTACTCCTACGTTTACAACATGCCATGGATTACTTCCTCTCATCTTCTTAATGCTTTTTAATGTGCTCCAAAGGTAGGGCATTTAGCAAAGTCATATGTACTATAGATGGCAATTGGCTAAGATAAATAGTTGCTATTGTGATTGGCCTAATTGGCAAGACATACTATAGAAGAGCAGTTAAGTCTCAGAAGAATCTATCGCAGACCGTGGCTGTCATAAAATAAAGATTCCAATAAGAACTAACTGCTTATGTTAAGATTGCAGTTACAATTTCGATTTGCACGGTTTTCGGCTTAAGCCTATGCAGGCTCGTTCTACGCTAAACCCACAAACACTTTAACATTGAAAGATAGGTGTGGTATTGTAAAAATTCTAGCTCTCCATACCTTTAAATGCAACCAGAGCTGCATCATACCTCTTAAGTACTTCATCTTTACCCAAGCTGAAAATAATATCAAAAAGATCAGGGCCTTTCAGAGCACCACACATCATGATACGCAGTAGTGGCAAGTAGACTCCCATTTTAAGTTCATTGTCCTTGAGATACCCTTTGACTTGATCCGCTAAAGTTGCAGAATCGGAGGACGCTGCGATCATACTCTTGATAGCGTCGAAGTGTGCATCTTGCTCAGGCTTATATCTTTTCTTGACTTGCTTGTCGTCGTAGCTCTCTGGAGCAGAGAAAAAGAATGACCCTTCTGTATAGAAGTCACCATACTTGTGTACCCGTTCTTTCATCAGGCCTATAACTGTCTGTAGATAGCTGTCTTCTACAGTCATGCCCTCAGGCATGGCAGCCTTGACAGGTGCAAGCAGATCTGCATCGGCAGTATTCATGAGGTATTGCTGATTGAACCAAGAGGATTTATCTACATCAAAGCGGGCACCACTTTTTACAATCTTACTGAGAGAGAATAATTTTATCATTCGTTCCATAGTCATTATCTCTTCATCGCTACCTGGATTCCAACCAAGTAGGACAAGAAAATTAAGCAGTGCTTTGGGATCAAAACCATCCTCTCTAAATCCAGCATAGACGACATCTTCTTTCTTGTCATGCCACTCTAGAGGGAAGACAGCAAAACCAAACTTAGCGCCATCTCTTTTAGAGAGTTTTCCTTTTCCAGTAGGCTTTAGGATAAGAGGTAGATGCGTGAAGTGCGGTGCCTCCCAACCCATAAATCTATACATGAGCACATGGTGGGCTGTACTTGATAACCATTCTTCACCTCTAATCACATGCGTAATTTTCATAAGGTGGTCATCTACTATATTGGCCAGGTGATACGTTGGCATTCCATCTTTTTTGAGTATGACCTTATCATCTAGCTCACTTGTATTGAAGGTGACTTTTTCTCTGACTAGATCTACAAATGAAACATCTTCATCATGAGGCATCTTCAGTCGGATGATCCCCTCACCAGCTGCAATTAATATATCAGATTCTTCTGCAGGCAATGTCAGACTATTACGCATCTGCATACGTATACGTGCATCGTACTTAGCTGAGTGATGACCTAGGGCCTCTTGCTCTTTACGCATGGCTTGCAACTCATCAGGTGTATCAAAAGCATAATAGGCATTGCCTTGCTCTACCATCTGCTGAGCATACTGCGCATAAAGGTCTTTACGTTCTGACTGTCTATATGGACCATAGTCGCCACCATATCCAGGACCTTCATCAGGCGTCAGTCCTAACCACTCAAGAGATTCTTTTATATAGTCTTCTGCTCCTTCTACCAATCTAGTCTGATCGGTATCTTCTATTCTTAGGATGAAGGTGCCCCCTTCCTTTTTTGCTAGTAGATAATTATATAAAGCGGTTCTTACACCACCTATATGCAAGGGTCCTGTAGGGCTTGGGGCAAATCTTACTCTTATACTCATGATTCAATTTATAGCCCGCAAAGGTATCATAAGTCTGTAAGAAAAGACGGTAATTGAGTTTAAAACAAATTAGTTAGACTCAACAGATACTGTTACTACTCAATAGGGATAGAATAGGTAGTATACCCTACTTCACTCAATTCAGATTTGGCAACTATCGTAATGATATAATTACTGCGGTCGTCAGAGCTCTTAAATGAAAAAGAAGTCTTACCAGCACGATCTGTAACCAGTTCAGGATTCCAATACAACTGCGGTCTGAAATCAGGGAGGCTACTTTTCTTGTTAGCAGAGTTACCGAAACTCGTTGCTCCTATATTATCTCGTAGGCCTGAAAGGCTGATAATATCATCTTGCTCCTCTGGTTTCAATTCCATCTCTGGAAGATTAGTCTTAACCCTTACCGCACCGGATATACCCATCACCTTATACATACGATCTAGCTGTCCAGGCTCATAGAATAGCTCTACTGACTCTACTGCATTAAAAGGAACTCTCGCTACAAAATCTGCATCCTTCGTCACTAAGCCATCTATCACAAATAAAGGCGAACCCTTAAGGTAAAAGTCTTCATTTCTCTGAGAACCTGGATTCGTCATAGATGCCGTATACTTTCCTTCTTTATCTGTCTTGAACTCTAAAGGCGTTATGAGCTCCTTGAAGAAATTACCGAGATTCTTAAAGGTTTTATATTCCTTGAAATTATACCTAGAGCTGGTAGTCTCTTGCTTAAGCTCTGGCATGACAACTGGCGCATCCTCTAGCTGCGCTTTAGTATCAAAATATTGATTGATTTTTTTGAGCTTTCTACTTGATTCTACGTAATTAGAAATTGTCTCGCCGGGGATACTGACCGTAGAATTATTAGGTGATATATCACTATACAACTTGTAACTGACATCACTTTCATAATCAATATGTCTTACGAACTGAAAGGTATTCTCACCTCTAAAATCAGATAGCTCTAAAAGAAAATTCCCTTGAGTATTTGTCTTCGTAAAATTGAATGATTCTGACTGATTAGAGTATGCGCCAAGTATTGGAATTTTGACACCTTCCCCATTGGCATTGACACATTTACCATAGACACTTATCTTGTCATTAGGCTTTAGAATTTTGCTACCACTAGATATTGCAGCTGGAACAATCTCTTGACCATTTCTGAACAGTAAATCTCTGTCAGCTACAGATACAGAAAGCTCTGCAGTAACTGGTCGCCCAAAGGCATCTTCTACTACGACATCAAAGCTCTGTGCACCTCCAGACTTCTGCTGGGTAGGCGTAATACTTATATTAAGTTTATTTTCTGTACCCTGAAAATCTGCAACTTTTAATGATCCAAGATTTTCTAGCGCTTCCAGATCATATACAATAGGAAAAGAAATACTACTTACTACTTCTCCATAGTCACTCGCTGATGAGGCAACACTAAAACTGAGCACATAATTAGCAGAGTTTAGATCTAGTGGAATCTGGTAAAAGCCTGACAAATAAGACTTACCCTCTGTACGATGAAAATACTGAGAGATCATCTGCTTATCATCTGCTTTAGAAATCTTTACCTCTACGGCGACATCTAGATCTTGATAAAATTCTGGCAAGAATAACTTGTAGAGCACTTGCTCTCCCGTCACATAGAATGGCTTATCGAGATGCACAATAAAACTGTCATCTCTATCCTGTCCCACAGACTGAAAAGAAGTAACTAAAAGAAGTACAAAGAATATATAATTTGATAATCTCATGGTCATGCTTATATGTTTAATCAATCCACCACACTGGCTTCTCAGTCGTACTGTTTTCCTCTAAGAGGCAATCACAGCAACTCTCTATAAAACAAGGTCTAGGTGGTGGCGAAGAGAATACAGGAGGACATCTCCGAGTAGGGTTACCGAGAAAATCAGGAGACACAAAATGTCTGAGGGTATCTATTTCCGTCATATAGAAAAACCCAAATACTTCATTGTTTCCATCGTTAGTGGATTTGAAATTTGTCGTGATTTTTCCAGCGGGTGCATCGAAGAGGCTTCCTTCCAGATTTATTACTTGTCTGATCTGATCAAAATATTCGAAGGCTGTCTCCGATAATGTTTGCTGATAGATCAACAGATAATTGCCTTCTGAATAAACATCAGAAATAACAACATCAATAACTGGCTCCCTAGTGAGCATACTCTCACCCCTCTCATTAGGATCTTTTACTGATTCTATATTCGCCCCTTGATTTCTGATTGCATAGCAAGTCTTAGAAGGTATACTCGCACTTTCAGGTTCATCAGTGAGTTGATAAGCTTGTTCAAAAGTCCATCTCATTCTGGTCAAGTCTGTCGTCATTGGATTCACTGTAGAACCAGATACATCATACTGCAGACGATCTACAAAAACAAAATCGCCAAATAGATCAACTTCTCTCTGCTGCACTATGCTGTGATCTACCGTCAATGGACCTGGTGAAGGAATAAGTTTCTCAGGAGCAGATTCAAAGATGTCTCCATTCAAGGCTTCCACTCTTACTGCATACTCATCTTCATAATTGATATTCATCTCAGGAGAACTATCAGGAATATCAATGGTGTACTTATTGACACCAGCGCCATCAGCAATTAAAAACTGCTCTGAAGAAAGATTAATCAATCGCACCTCTCTTACATTTATATTCTGCGGCACGCCTGTAAAGTCAAAAACTCTAATGACTTCCACTTCCAATAAAGAAGCCTGCGGCCCATGTGTTAGTTTTGCCTGTATAGAAATAGCATCTTGAATATTTCTAGGAGACTCGAAATCGATCTCGTCTATACATCCTACTAAGACTAAAGCTGTAATGAACGTTAGATATATATACTTTCTCATAGTAGCTCGAAATTTAAAGTCAATGATGGGAAGGCGTTACCTAAGATAGATAACTGGAATGCTTCTGGTAAATTAAATCCTCCTCTCTCAAAGAAAACAGAATAAGCATTTTTCCTACCCAATAAATTATAGACAGATATCGTCCAACTCAATTTGAATTTTCTATCCTTCTTATATCCTTGTCCTAGTGTATAGGCAAAATCTAATCTTTGGTAATTTGGAATCCTAAATTGATTTCTTTCAGAATAGATAGGAACGAATAAATCATTCTCTGTAAGGAATCCTGCTACTGGTGGTGTCGTCGGTCTACCCTGCGCAAAAGTAAAGTTGAAAGAAACAGTGTTTCGCTGATTAGGCTGGTAGTTAAATATCAAAGAGCCTTCATGAGGCTTATCAAAATTACTAGGATACCAATCTCCTTTATTGATACCATCTACGAGTCTCTGTGATCTCGAATAGGTATAAGATAGGGTTCCATTTACTGGCCCTGTCTTTTTCTTCAGACTGAACTCTATCCCGTATGCTCTCCCCTCTCCTTCTAGCAGTTCTGTTTCTAAATGATCATTCACTACCAAATCTGCAAAATCGCGATATTCAAACAGATGGTCTATTTGTCTACCAAATAAAGTAAGGGACGTTTCGTAGTTGTTATTACTGAAGTTCTTAAAGTACCCTAATGAGACATTATGAGAACTGGTCGGTTTTATATTATTAGTCGTCAGCTGCCATTGTGAGGTCGGTGTCGGAGAAGCACTGTTAAAGATCTGATTGATATATTGATTGGTTCTACTATATCCTGTCTTGATAGAGCTAGACTCAGACAGAGATAATCGTAGTGAGAATCGAGGTTCCAGATTAAAGAAAGACTCTATCACTTCATTATCAGCATAGCTTAGTGTATCTACAATATTAGTTATCCTGACTTCTTCGCCTTCCGCATACTGAAATACGGTGCCCGGTCCTAAAAACTGATAGGCAGATGCTCTCAGTCCAGCTGATATCAATAATCTATCGGTGAGAGGAATTTTGACCTCTGCAAATGCTGCTGACTCCAGACCCTTCTCCTTATCTAACAAGGCTGAGAGAAAATCATCTGCAGGATCTACAGGTATTCGTTGGCCAGGGTTTACTGTATAGAGAATAGAGGATAGTCCTACATCTATTCCAAAATTATTGGCTGTACTAAAACTGTACTCTTGCTTTGCCTTGATGTACTCTACATTATTATTCAGTGCACTTGGAAATTCTCCACCGATATCATTCTGAGTTGTCTCATAGATACTATATGCAACATGTGTCGCTATACTAGATCTATCATTGAGGAGCTTTCTAAAAATGAGCTGCCCGAGAACAGTACTGTAATCAAAACCAAAGTCATTGTTAAAACTAAACTTATCCTGAGCTGAATAACCCGCTAAGACCAAAGAAGCATTATTCTTAAACTTATGTGTCAATCTTAAATTGGCATCATAGAAAGAAGCTCCACTGTTTTGCACCTCAGGAGAACTGGCCTGTCTTAATATCCAATCCGAGTAAGACGTTCTATATCCTCCGATGAAGGAAGTCTTATCTTTTACTATCGGGCCTTCTAGAGAAAGCTTAGCGGAAAAGACCCCTACACCACCGAACATTTTGTATTTCTCAAAATTACCGTCACGCATTTCCACATCCATGACCGAAGCTAATCTACCACCAAATTTTGCAGGAAGATTTCCTTTGTATAGATCTACGCCTTTTATCAGGTCAGTATTGAAGGTGCTGAAAAATCCAAGTGCATGAGAAGTATTAAAAATCATGGCCTCATCTTGTATGACGAGATTCTGATCTACATCTCCTCCTCTTACATTGAAACCAATAGCGCCTTCCCCGACACTAGAGACACCGGGCTGAATCAAGACACTTTGGATGACATCTGCCTCACCTAGAAAGGAAGGCAGTTTTTTTATTTCCTTGGCAGTCAGTGTTGCGACACTAATCTGAACATTATCTACTTGTGCATCTGCCGAAGTTTCGCTGATGATAATTTCTTCTAGAGAAATGGCTTCTTTGAAGAGTTCAAGATCTAGAGATCCATCGCTGAGGATTTTTACCTTTTTTGTTAGTGTCTGATATCCTATGTATTGAACTTCTAAGATCTGCTCCCCTATCGTAAGGTTAGCCGAAAAATTACCTTCAAAATCTGTAATCTCTCCGACCCCATCTTTTTTCCAATTTAGTGTAGCGCCTATAATTTCTTCTTGGGAACCTGCATCTATTATTTTTCCAGTTACTGTGGCTTTGCCGGAAGGATTCACCTTAGAGATATCACCGACGACTAAGCCATCGTAAGCCACCTTGTTCTCATCAGAACCATAAGAATCTTCGAGAACCTGAAAATAAGAAGCGCTATAATCATCACTGGCATATGATGCTGGCACTATGATATAGGCATAGTCTCTATAATTAATGAATGAATAGCCTGTTCCTAGCAAGAGCTCCTCGAGGATTACATCTATCTTACCCTCTTCTATGCTCACTGACTTAGAGACACCAGAGATATCTGCATCCTTGTAATAGAAATTGACATCTGACTGTGATTCTATTTCTATGGTGCTGAAAATCTGTGACAGCGAGGTATTGCTCACATTTAAGGTAATCAAGTTCTCTTCAGTCTCTTCTGTCTGAGCCAGCAGCCCAGTACCGAAGAAGACTCCAAAGGAAACAAGGAGCAATCTTACTAATACTATCTTCATAGAGTTTAAAACTTAGTTCTGAATATCTAAGGCAATAAAATAAACCGAAAGATAGGATTTATTGAGGTTTTGCTTGTGTAAGAGATGAAATAAAGCAGACAAAATCTGAATTCAGAGGGAAGTCGACTTGGGTAGAGATTATGGCCAACCTCACTCTAGATCGTCGAGGTTTGTAAACCTCAATGTAGTACCGATGCAATAGGCTTGAAATGTAGAGGAGCAAAACTGACAAACGATACAGCCAATTAAGTTTTCAAATCCAAATTACATCAACTGCAAGTACGCCAGTACCATCTAAATAGCATCTTGCATTAATATACAGATAGTCTTATCCTTTAGATACGACAACTTATAGCCTCCTGCTGCAGAATGAAAACGTCCTTTCCATTTCCCTTAGACTTGCACTAGACATAATATTAGAAGGAAGGTTAACTTAGGTTTGATAAATCTAAGCATCACAAGAGGTTAACTAGTTCCATTTCTAGGTTATGATACCTATCGGTCGATGTAGTCCTCTTGTGATTTTTACAGTTAGTATCCAAATAGAAATTTAGGCATTAAGGCCTATTATTAGGGAATTAGATTTTACTGTAATTGCTTAGACAAATTAATGTTTCAAAGTAAAAATATGGTAAATAATCTAAAACACTTCGCAGGTATTGACATCTCCAAGAGAACCTTTGACATAACTGTCTCTATTCAAGGTTCTGATTCTGAGTATTCTAACTTTCCAAATAGTAAAAAGGGATTCAAACAATTATTAAAGTGGTTGAAGTCACTGGGAATATCTCTAGCTGAAATACTTTTTTGCATGGAGAATACAGGGATCTACCATAGGTCTTTGGTTTCTTTTTTGTTGTCTTTGGAATCTCTAGTATGGGTTGAATCTGGAGCTCAGATCAAGTTGTCAGGTGGCATACAAAGAGGGAAGAACGATAAGGTAGATTCTAAGAGAATAATGGACTATGCGAAGCGTAACAAAGATCAAGTAAAACTGTATCAAGAGAAGTCTCCAGATCTACAGAAGATAGCGGATTTACTGGGTTTGCGCAGAAGACTGGTGCAAAGTATAAAATCTCTGAAGACTCCGATAAAGGAACTAAAAGAAGCTGGACTGAAACAGCAAGCAGCTGTTATACACAAAGCTTCTAGGAGATCCATCAAGGCTTTGGAATTAGAAATTAAAATTGTCGAAGACACCATTAAAAAAACAATTTCTGATAATGAACAACTCAAAGAAATTTACAACTATGCCGTTTCAGTAAAGAGTATTGGATTTGTTGCCGCATGTCAGCTACTAGTTTACACAAATGGATTTACTAAGTTCAATTCTTCTAAACAAATAGCGTCTTATTGTGGTATTGCACCTTTCGAATTTACATCAGGAACAAGTGTGAGAGGGAGAACTAGAGTTCATCATATGGCAAACAAAGAACTTAAAACTACATTGCATATGTGCGCCATTAGTTCATTAGCTCATAATGAAGAAATGAAGATTTATTGTGAAAGGAAAGTCAAGGAAGGAAAAAATAAAATGTTGATATTAAACTCCATTAGAAACAAGTTGCTAAGCAGAGTATTTTCTTGCGTAAAAAACAAGAAAATGTATGTGCCGCACATTGCAGCATAATTTTGTGCTAGATTAGTTGTTTAAGTTATAGAAATCGACCAGAACGAAGTGCAGCGGAGAAATCTTCGTGCTCGTATCATGCCCGCTTATAAATAGAAACGCAGTTGCAAAACTAATGGCTCAATACGAGAACGAAGAGACCTCTGTTCCGCTCCGCTACAATCGGTATGAAAAGCTTTTTTTCTTTTCGACCAGAACGAAGTGCCGCGGAGAAATCTTCGTGCTCGTATCAAGCCCGCCTATAA
>CAKZVK010000102.1 GCA_937921825.1 uncultured Saprospiraceae bacterium | reverse complement strand
GATAAAACTTACGGAACTGGCAAAGACAGAATCCGTTAGTTGGATTAGCTTAAAGAAAAGAATATTGGCACCAAAGGTTCCTACAAGAGAAAGTACGAGTAAGGCCATAAGTGAGGTGGTCCCATGTTCATGAGAAGAGATGACGGCTAGAAAATCTGTGGTCATTAAATAGGCGAGCATCCACGGGCCTACGATGACAAAGGATACGGTACTTATAATAAGGGGTTTCACCTCTCGAAGTCGACTACTGACGGTATTGGCACTGATGCCATAGAAGCACGTCGCTATAATAATGGCCATTCCAAAAATGAGTGGGATAGAACTGCCACCATCATACTTGCTCAGAAAGATGAGTGCAGTACCGGTAAAGCCTAACAGGATACCTATGAAATGTCCTAGTTTCGCTTGTCTTCCAAAGAATAGTACAGCTAATAATAAGGTGAATACTGGTGTCAGAGCATTCAGTAGGCCAGCTATGGCACTCGGTATTTCAGTCTGAGCATAGGCATACAAGATGGCAGGTAGGGCACTCCCGAATAGCCCCACTACAGCTAGGGGTATTAATTTATCCCACTTTATCTCTTTCAGAAAATAGAAGAACATAGGCAGGAAAGCTAGGAAAGCAATGACAACTCTAGCGGCACCTACTTGCAGTGGTGTGAAAGCCAATAGCGATTTTTTTATTAGTATAAATGAGCTCCCCCATATCACAGATAAGATGAGTAAGAGTACCCATGAGGTCAGCTGATTATTGCTCTTTATTGATGGCTGTTTTCTCTCCATAGATTCAGTTGCAAACATACCAACATTATTAGCAGCTATGTTAGGATTAAACCTAAAGGAACAAGCTGCCAAACAAGGGAATATGCATATTTTCGCGCCATCCAATAATAACTAACTTGTCACCTCGGTATGGTAGATGTAAAATTGTTTTCTGGAGATGCGACTCAGCCACTTGCTGAGAGAATCAGCGATTTCTACGGAGAAAAATTAAGAACCGCAATAGTCAATAGATTCAGTGATGGAGAAATGCAAACCATTATTCCTGAGTCAGTCAGAGGAAGCTATATCTTCTTTATACAATCTACAATAGCACCTGCGGATAACTTACTGGAACTTTTACTCCTTATCGATGCAGCCAAGAGGGCTTCAGCTGGGTATATTACGGCTGTAATCCCATACTTCGGCTATGCAAGACAAGATAGAAAGGACAAACCTAGAGTGCCTATCTCGGCTAAGCTGATCGCAAATCTACTTTCCGCCGCTGGGGTCAATAGGATAGTGACTATGGATTTTCACGCAGATCAGATCCAGGGGTTTTTCGATATTCCTGTAGATCATCTTAAAGGTGAGGCGATTTTTATGCCTTTCTTACAGGAAAAGGATCTCGGCAATGTCACTTTTGCTTCACCCGATGTGGGTGGTGTAAAAAGAGCTAGGAGTTATGCTAAGTACTTCGAGAGAGACCTCGTCATCTGTGATAAAGTCAGAAAAGTAGCCAATAAGGTCGAAAGTATGACTGTGATCGGAGAAGTAGAGGGCGCAGATGTGATTTTGGTAGATGATCTTGTAGATACAGCTGGTACCTTATGTAAGGCTGCCAAGGCAATTATGGATAAAGGCGCTAATAGTGTAAGAGCGATTGCGACCCATCCAGTGCTCTCTGGACCTGCCTATGAAAGGATAGAAGCTTCTGTACTGACAGCTTTATATGTGACAGATACTATACAATTAGCTCAAAAGTCTAGTAAAATAGAGGTTCTCAGCTGTGCCAAGCTCTTTGCTAAGGCCATCAGAAATACCCATGAGTTCAAATCTATATCAGCACTTTTTGTAGATAAATAAGTATTGCTTTAAAACCTGCTTTTTTACTATCTTTGCCCTCCCTTGAGAAAAAGGGATAATAAACTATAAAAGTATCATGGAAGTCTTACAATTTAATGCGGAGAAAAGAGACCTTTCTACTAAATCTGCAAAGCTCAGAAAAGAAGGAAAAATTCCTGCTGTAATATATGGTCCAGATGTGCTAGAGCACTTCACTGTGACACATAAAGATGTAAAGAAACTCATATTTACGCCTGACTTCAAAATCGGGGAAGTAAACGTAGGAGGATCAGCTCATAAATGTATCGTCAAGGATATCCAATGGCATCCAGTAACTGACGAGATCAGACATATTGACTTTTTAGCACTGAAAGAAGGTACTAAAGTGAATATCGAAATTCCTGTCAGATTCAAAGGTGTCTCTCCAGGTGTAAAAGCTGGTGGTTCATTGATGCAGACGATGAGAAGAGTAAAAGTAAAATTAGATCCTAAGCACATAGTAGATGAGCTCTACATAGATATCTCTACTCTAGAGCTAGGAGACGCAGTAAGAGTTAAAGATATCGAGATGCCAGAAAACCTAGAGTTGATGGTCTCTGAAGCGATACCTGTAGCTACTGTAGAAGTACCTAGAGCACTTAGAAGTGCAGAAGCAGCAGCGGATGGTGATGCACCAGCAGCTGAAGCGGAAGGTGGAGAAGCTCCTGCAGCAGCAGAATAAAGTCGAGTTACATAAACCAATATATAAAGTAGTCCTTCGCGAAAGTGAGGGACTACTTTTTTTTGTACCTATCTGCGGTCTGTGCTTATTTGATATTTTGGACCTTATGAATCCAATCATGCATCAGCTGCAGAACCTCCTCATTAAAAGATTCAGGACTGGTATAATATTCAGAAGTGGCCCTGGTCGCGACCTTTTGGAATAGATGATTGATGGAATCTAATTCTACCACCTCGTAAGATGGAGAAGCACTTTGAGCAGCGCAGTTCTATAGCCCTCTAGATTAGGACCAGAAG
This sequence comes from uncultured Saprospiraceae bacterium, assembly GCA_937921825.1. Lineage (GTDB taxonomy): Bacteria > Bacteroidota > Bacteroidia > Chitinophagales > Saprospiraceae > RFSX01. The sequence continues at coordinate 46,478 of CAKZVK010000102.1, read as the reverse complement.
CTACTTGGATATCTAGATTGCCATTAAGGGCAAGAACCGGACAGCTCAGTCTTTTAATAGTAGGCTGGGGATCATAATTAATAAACCATCTGAACCATGGAGTCAGCATCTGACCATAGGCTTGGTAGAAAGCGAGTTGGCTTGGAGCATAGAGAGAGCGGACTGTGGAATCTCTGGTGGTATAAAAATCAGCGCAGAGTTGGCCTAAGGGTTCGTATAATTCTTCTTTCGGTGTTTCTATATCTATAAGCTCATAGACTTGTTGAGTAAATTTGATAAACTCAGAAATCTCCTCTACACTGAACAAGCCCTGATCTTCTAGGATCTGTCTATTCTGAATCAGCATCATACTATCTATTGCACTGCCTGGACCTGCCAGTGAAATAACAAAATCTACTTTCTGACTTTCGGTAGCCGCCAGAGGAGCAATTAAGCCCCCTTCACTATGTCCCGCTAGACCTATATTCTGATAACCAAGACTATCTAATTTGTGGACAGCACAAAGGACATCATCTTTGAAATCTTCCGAAGTCGCACTGTGATATGCTCCTTCTGATTTTCCTGCACCCCGTTCGTCATAACGAAAGACACCGATGCCTCTACTACTCAGATAGTCCGCAATCACAAGAAAGGGTTTATGGTCGAATACTTCAGAGTTCCTATTCTGTAGACCTGATCCAGAAATGAGAATCACAACGGGGAATTCTTTTGATCTAGGTTTTGTCAGTGTGCCCTGTAACGTTATATCTGCAGCTGGGTTGTAGAATGAAATTTCTTCTGAGTCGTAATTAAAAGGTGGTTGCGGATTTTGTGTTCTTTTAGGTTTTAGACTTTCAGTTTTAGTGAGCCGAATCGGGAAGCGTTGCTTATTCTGTACAAAATCACCTACCAAGGTATCAGGTCCTAAATCGGTGATGACGTCAATCTTCATGCCCATAAAAGAGAACTGATGTCTGAGGCTATCTGCCTTTAATGTTATGGATCTACACTTTACAGAATCCAATCCTCCCATGGGAATCATGAGCACAGATAGAGAATCATTCCGAATATCTAGAAACAATTGAGTGCCTGCAACATCCCCTTTCCATAGTCCAAGTGGCCTAGCTGAAGACTGCCCATAAAGGTTAGAACATATAAAAAGAAGAACACTAATAACCAGCTGTAGTCTATGAGTCATAACTAAATATAAGGAATACTACTGTACTTAGTTGATAGGGTGGAACGAATAGCGGTAATTAGGGTGAAGGAGAGTTCCACCCCCTTACCCCCGCCAGCGGGGTAAAATCTACGGCCATAAATTTCTTCATATACAAGGTGGCCAAATGGGTGGAAAATAAAAACATCTCTCTATTGACTTAGGCTTGCAGAAAAAAAGCTGCCTCTTATAAGGCAGCTTCTAATTGTTACAACTTACTTGGTTAGGGTAGAGGTAATAATTATTCTGCTAGCTCCAGTTCTGTAGCGGGAGCTGCGGCTAGGATATCTTGTGATACCTTTTCTTCGAATTGTCTGAAATTCTCGCTGAACATTTCTGCCAGCTCTATTCTTTTTTCATCATAGTCTGCTTGATTGGACCATGATTTTCTTGGGTCTAATAACTCTACAGGCACTTCTGCACACTGAGTTGGTATCTGCAGATTAAAGATATCAGTCGTCTCGTAAGTTGTCTCTGCGAGTTCATTATTGAGTACAGCAGCGATTAGTCTTCTTGTATGCTTCAGTGATATTCTGTGTCCGACACCGTAAGGTCCTGAGGTCCATCCAGTATTGACTAGCCATATATTGACCTTATGATCTTTTATTTTCTGACCTAACATCTGCGCATATTCATTAGGGTGCAGGGGTAAGAATGGTGCACCGAAGCAAGCAGAGAAGGTTGCTTTGGGTTCTGCGATACCTTCTTCAGTACCTGCGACCTTAGCCGTATATCCAGAGATGAAATAGTACATCGCTTGTTCTGGTGTCAGCTTAGACAATGGAGGAAGGATACCGAAAGCATCACAGGTCAAGAAGAAAATATTCTTTGGAAGTGGCGCCGTATGGTCTTTATAGTGATTGCTGATATGATGGATTGGGTAGGAGACTCTCGTGTTTTGAGTAATGGAGGTATCTTCAAAGTTAGGTCTCGATGTCCCAGGATGGAAGGTGATATTTTCTAGGATTGCTCCTGGCTTTATGGCTCTGAAGATATCTGGTTCATTTTCTTTTCTGAGCCCTATGCACTTAGCATAACAGCCGCCTTCGAAGTTGAATAGGCCATCGTCAGACCAGCCATGCTCGTCATCTCCGATGAGCTCTCTATTAGGATCAGCGGACAGGGTAGTCTTTCCAGTGCCACTTAGCCCAAAGAATACTGCTGAGACGCCGTCCTGGCCGACATTAGCAGAGCAGTGCATCGGTAGGATGTTTTTCTGTGTCGGTAGATTGAAATTAAGTACAGAGAAGATACCCTTCTTTATCTCTCCAGTATAACCAGAACCCCCAATAAGGATGGTCTTCTTAGAGAAGTTGATTATAGAGAAATTAGCAGCTCTAGTGCCATGTGTTTCCGGATCGGCATGATAGCCAGGTGCACAGTAGATAACCCACTCCGGGTGATGAGCTAGGATTTCATCCTCCTCTAGTCGGACAAACATGTTATGGACGAACTGTGCACTCCAGGGATACTCCGCTATTAAGCGAACTTTCATTTTGTGATCTATGGCATTGCAGATGGCTGCGTCTTTGATGTAAAGATCTTTACCAGAAAGGTATTGAGTAAGCTCTTGTTCTAGGAGGTCAAATTTATCAGCATCAAAAGCTTGATTGATTTCATTCCAATCGACTCTGTCAGCGGTGAGAAGATCTTTGACTATAAATCTATCCTTAGGAGATCTCCCGGTAAATTTTCCTGTCTTGATTGTCAGAGTGCCATTACTTGTAAGGGTCCCTTGGTTTTTGTGGAGGGTTTCTTTGATTAAGTCACTTGGGCTTAAATTCCAAAATGCTGTTTTGTAAGTGGAAATGTTGTGGTCCTCTAGATTGGCTAGTGGGTTCTTGATGCCTTGTTCTTTCATGGCGAATGTAATTTGAAATCGGATTCTACGATTAAAGTATCGGAAGCAAAGAACGAAAAGCCTTAGGGTTTTGATAGTGTGGCTCTTACATTAAGGGTAGGGCAACTTTCATTTTTATTTAGTGTAAAAATGCCCAAAAGACTATGCTGTATAGCTTCTAGCTCCTCATATTAGTAAAAAATATAATGTGTTAAATAAAAGTTAAGACCACTTATCCCAATATGACACTAAGTCAATGTTTCTGACATTTTTCCAAATCTCGCCAAAGTATTACCTGAATTATTTTTTAGAACAGTAGGGGTATTTGGCTCGAGCTTCATCTTAGAAAATAAAAGCGAGGTTATGATACATTCTTCAAAATTTTTAATTCTAAGAAGCATAAGCTTATTTGATTCACTATCTGATCAGCAGATAGAACAAGTCACCAATCAGTCTACTTTTAATAGACATAAGAAAGGAGACTATATCTATAAATCAGGAGATGACATCAGAAGCATCTACCTAGTGACCAAGGGCAGTGTCAAATGTGGCAAAGAAAACAGTGAAAATAAAACGATGCTGAAGGAGATCGTCTGTAAGTCAGAGATGCTAGGAGAAAATATCATGACGAGGAGCAAAGTAAGAATGGAGTTTGCACAGACCTTGGAGGATACAGAGACCCTAGCGCTACCGGTGCCTTTCTTCAAAGATCTCCTAGAAAAGAATCCTGCCCTCTGTCAGCAGCTCACCTTATTGCTGATCAATAAAATGGGGAATCTAGAATCGAGAATGAGTGATTTTGTATTCAAAAAAGCACAGGCAAGAATTATACAGTTTCTCAAGAAACTAGCCAATACACAAGGCATCAAAATAGGTATACAGGAAATATTAGTAAATCACGGGTTGTCACATAAGGAAATAGCCAACATTACAGACACTTCCAGACAGACTGTTGCTAGAGTGCTCGGAGATCTCAAACGGCAGAACATCATCCATTTTAGTGCAAGAAAGCCTAACAAGATATTAATAAGAGATGTCATGAGCCTTAGTTGATCGATGTGGTTTTTTTAGCCCTTATATATTTATATATGAGGGCTTTTCGTGTTAGTGGCCTTAGCTACTCATATTAATTAAATACCTTATCTAACCTCTATTTTTCTATATTTGAGCTATCTAAAGTTCAATAAAATGATTAGTTGGTTAATGATGCCTGAGATGCCAGATTTGGCAAGTTCTGCAGTCTGGATGAGTTTCTTGACACTTACTTTTTTAGAAATTGTGTTAGGTGTAGACAACATCATCTTCATTTCTATTGCTGCAGGAAAATTAAAAGAAGAAGAACAAAAGAAAGCAACCAATATTGGGCTGATACTAGCGATGGTCATAAGGATCATCTTGCTATTCGGGATTAGTTGGTTGATAGCCATGAGCGAACCCTGGATTAAGATCGATAATGGTTTTATGAATGCAGGCTTTTCTGGCCAGAGTATCATCCTGATTCTAGGGGGCTTATTCCTCCTTTATAAAAGTGTGACTGAGATACATCATAAGTTAGAAGGTGATGAGCATAATGCGGATGGCTCAGCTAAGAAATCAGTCTCATTTACTTCTGCTATAGTAACTATTACTTTTATCAATATTGTCTTTTCCTTTGACTCAATTCTTACGGCGGTAGGAATGACGAATGGGGTACAAGGGGCACTGGTCATTATGATTGTGGCAGTAGTGCTATCAGTTATCATCATGATGCTTTTTGCAGTGCCTGTCGGTCGTTTTGTCAATAAGCATCCGACTATCCAGATACTAGGAATGGCTTTCTTGATTCTTATTGGATTTATGTTGATCCTAGAAGGGGGTCATCTAGCGCATATGAAGGTCCTAGGCAGTGAAATAGGAGCAGTGCCTAAAGGGTATCTGTACTTTGCTATTGCCTTCTCTTTACTAGTGGAAGTACTCAATATGAAGCTGCGCAAAAAGCAAAAGCCTATACAGTTACATAATGCAGTTAGAAAAGCCGAAAAAGATGGCATTTTATAATAACTAAAGATATCTACTTGAAATTTAATCTAGAGAAAGACCTTATATTTTTCGATATAGAGGCAACGGGACTGAATGTAATAAAGGACAGGATAGTCCAGTTGGCAATGATTAAATTCGAGCCTGGTAAGGAGGAGCCTACTGAATGGGAAATGCTTATAAATCCGGGTGCTGTCCTTATCTCTGAAGAAGCTTATAACGTACATGGAATATCCGCAGAAATGGTCGCCAATAAACCGACCTTTCCTCAGCTTGCAGAAAAGATATTTGCTTTTATAGGAGATGCTGATCTAGCAGGATATAATTCTGATAGATATGATATCCCTATGCTCATGGAAGAATTTGCCAGAGCGGGCATAGAATTAAATATGAATATCAGAAGATCTGTAGATGTACAGAAGATCTTCTATAAGATGGAGCCACGAACACTTTCAGCAGCATACAGGTTATACTGCAACAAGCATATAGAGAATGCACATGATGCCCTCGCAGATGTAAGAGCTACTGTAGAAGTGCTCCAAGGGCAGATCGCAAGATATGACGGTGTGGACTATATGGACGGTGATGGCTATACCCATCCTGCTCCGATAAAGAATGATATCACAGCACTATCTGCTTTTACTAATGACAAGCGAGTAGTAGATGCTACGCAGAGATTCAAGTACAACAACAAGGGAGAAGTCATCTTTAATTTTGGAAAGTATGCAGGTAAGAATGCTGCAGAAATACTGAAGAATGATAAGCAGTACTATAGCTGGATACTCAATAAAGATTTTTCTGCACAGGTCAAGCAAATAGTAAAAAATTTAGTTGCTGATAAACCCATCTAGGATGATAAGAAGCATCATCATTGCAGTTGGCTTTTTGGCTTTTTATTCTTGTGAATCTACTGATCCAGGCTGCCTTGAACTTAATGCTTCTAACTATGACCCATTTGCAGTAACGGAATGCGATTCCTGCTGTGTCTATCCAGGAGTAAGTCTTAATGCAGTCTACTCCTATGATTTGATTCAGCCGATAACCTTTAATAGGCTATACCCCTTTACAGAAGATGATAGTGTTGCTATCCGAGAACTAAATCTGGTTTTTTCGGAGTTTGTCTTCTATAATGATGGTGAAGAATATAGAATTATAGATACCCTACAAGGCGAGCGACCTAGACTCTATGACGATTATCTCACCATAGAGAAAGCAGGTAGAAACAGGATTATTGGCCAGACAGATTACGTCGTTACTTTCGATAGTGTCAGCTTTCAGGTTGGATTTGATAAAGCTGCCATCTTAGCGTTACGTCCCTACGAAGATCTAGATCAGAATTCTGGACTCACTCAGGTGCTAGAGAAAATGTATGTAGACTCTACAGAGCTGTTACTGCATGGTCGCTCCATAATCCAGACAAATGATAGTATCAGAGTCTTACCTATAGCTGAGATAGGAAATCAAGAAGTAGGCTTTAGTGCAGATATAGAATTGCGACCAGGCATAGCATGGGAACTACCGATTCTAATAAATACTCGTAAAGTCTTAGAGGGTATAGATGTAGATGGAACAAATGAGATGATCGCGCAGACAATTGGGCAGAATATTTCTAATTCAATATCAAAAAGGTAGCAACTTTATAACTGTATACACGTTTTACTTTTATGAGAATCTGTTTGCAATCAATACTTCTACTCTTACTCATCCTAGTAGGCCTATCTAGCTGCCGCAAGGATGTGGACCTTACAGATATAGAATATAATCCGCAAGAGTTTAGAATTGCAATACCGGCTACAGATCCACCTTATCCACAGTTGGAGATTCCAGCAGATAATCCGATGACAATAGACGGGGTCGCACTGGGTCGAGCACTTTTTTATGATCCTATCTTGAGTGCTGATGGCACTATGTCTTGCGCCAGTTGTCATAAGCAAGAATTAAGTTTTACAGATGGGCTGGCGGTGAGTACAGGGATAGATAATATCGCAGGCACCAGAAGTTCTATGTCGCTTCTCGATATTGGATTTTTCTATAGAGGGTTGTTTTGGGATGGCAGTGTATCGACTTTGGAAGAGCAAGCATTACTGCCTGTAGAAGATCCCATAGAGTTACATAATCAATGGCCTGATGTCGTAGAAAAGTTTAGAGAGCATGAGGCTTATCCAGAGCTTTTCAGAAAAGCCTTTGGTATAGAAAGCGACGCTGATATTACGAAGGAACTAGCAGCTAAGGCCATAGCACAGTTTGAACGAACCTTAGTGTCTTCTGGTAATAGTAAGTATGATAGAGTGATAAGTAGCGCTACAGATATATTCACTGATCAGGAGCAGATGGGTTTTGAGATATTTTTTAGTGAGGGGCTGACGGGGTTTCCAGATGGCCAGTGTTTCCATTGTCACGGGGCACCCATGCTTACTGATAATTCATTTAGAAATAACGGTATAGATGAAGCGTTAGATTCATTAGACTTCAAGGATCTAGGAAGAGGAGTAGCGACTGGCTCTAGTGCAGACAATGGTCAATTCAGGACAACGTCTCTGAGGAACATAGAGCATACTGCTCCTTATATGCATGATGGTAGGTTTGCGACCTTAGAAGAAGTCATGGATCATTATAGTTCTGGTGGAGAAAATTCATGGGGTAAAGATCCACTCATCTTAGACATAAAATTGAATGAGGAAGAGAAAGCCGCCGTTATTGCTTTTCTCAAAACACTGTCAGATGAAGACTTTCTGACCAATCCTGCTTACAGTAATCCTAACTAGGAAGACAAAAGCTTCTATATTCGCAGCCTCTAATTTTTCTAGCATTTATAATTTAATTCAATGAGACTTTTTATTACACTTTGTTTTTGTTTGATTTCTATTTTTTCAGTGGCTCAGTTAAATGTAGAGCTACTCGGAGAGGTATCATATAATTCTGCTGGAAACGATATATGGGGATATACTGCTCCAGATGGTAATGAATATGCTCTCATGGGTACTCAGAGAGGTTTATCTATTGTAAACATTACTGATCCTAGGAATCCTATTGAGGTTACTTTTATTTCTCAGGCGAGGACTATCTGGCGAGATATAAAGACCTGGGAAAATTATGCCTATGTTACTTCCGAGTCTGGAGGAGATGGTGTATTGGTCATAGACATGAGTACCTTACCTGATTCTGTGACTTATGAAAATGTATTTCTCGAAGTTCCCTCAGGACAGACGATACAGAGCTGTCATAATATTTATATAGACGAATTTGGTTTTGCTTACTTGGCAGGTTGTAATGTAAACCGAAGAGGGGTAGAAATCTTTGACCTTAAAAATGCCCCTGGACAGATGGACTATGCAGGAGAAGTTAACAACACTTACTCCCATGATGTCTATGCCAGAGATAATAAATTATATAATTCAGAACTTAACCTTGGAGTCTTTGCGATCTATGATGTCACTAATAAGGACAGTATAGTTCACTTGGGTTCTCAAAGGACACCTTTTGATTTCACTCACAATACTTGGTTGTCGGATGATGGTTCCGTCCTGTTTACTACAGATGAAAGACGCAATGCACCAATAGGGTCTTATGATGTATCAGATCCTGCTAATATTATAAAACTAGATGAGTTCAAACCTTATAAGACGATCGGAGATGGTGTCATCCCACATAATGTACATGTCTGGTCTGATTGGTTAATAATTTCGTATTACACAGATGGCTGTATCATCGTAGATGCATCTAGACCTGATAATCTAATAGAGGTCGGAAATTGGGATACTTATCTGAGTACAAATTTAGGTGATGGTTTTGAAGGAGCCTGGGGTGCCTATCCTTTCTTTCCTTCTGGAGCTATTGCTATAGGAGATATCTCTGGCAGGTTACTCATCTTGGGACCTGATTATAAAAGGGCAGCGCACCTCGAAGGTGTGGTCACAGATGCTGAGACAGGCAATGCAATCGTAAATGCTTCCATCCAGATAGTAGAGGATGGTATTACAGAATTCTCTAAGGCAGCTGGAGATTATAAAACGGGTACAGTGTTTTCTGGTCCGCAAGAAATAATTGTGTCGAAAGATGGCTACTTTCCAGTGTCTAGAACCGTGGATCTGACAAACGGTGAATTACATATTGAAAACTTTGAGTTGAGGAAAAGACCACAGATTAGTATTTCTGGGACAGTAGTGGACTCAGAAACCGGTGAGGTCATACCTGGAGCCAGTGTAAGCATTATAGATAGAGCTATTAATTATAATTTCATTACAGATGACACTGGGAACTTTGGTGCCTTGACTTCTCTCGCTGGCGAGTATACTGTAATAGTAGGGAAGTGGGGTTATAAGTATATAATTCTAGAGGACTTTCTTTTTGATGGTTCTGACCTTACTCCAGTTGTAGAGGTTGAGCTAGATTGGGGATATGAGGACTCTTTTAGTCTAGATTTAGGATGGGAAACAAGCTTAGACGGTGAGCGGGGTGAATGGATAAGAGCAATACCTCTTCCTCTTCAATTGCCAAACTTTCCTATAGTAGCTACGCCAGATGGAGATTCTGATGACTTAGGTGCTCGTGCCTATGTAACTGGACAGTCTAATGATTTTGTGGCAGGGTCGCTACTTGGGGCGACGACCCTAAGGTCACCTTCTTTTGATCCTGTACGCTACGAAGCTCCTCTCATTAATTTTGAGTATTGGCTATGGACGACTGATGACAAGCCAGGTATCGTAGAAATTCCGTTAACGATTACTCTAGAGAACGGAATAGATTCTGTTGTAATAGAGCAGTATTATATGCAGCCTGGAATATCTGGATGGCAGAGAAGTATTGATTTTACAATTTCAGATTATATAGCACTCACAGATGACATGCGCTTCTCGGTAGATATCGCTAATGATACGTCCTTCTTTGCAGTAGAGGCAGGATTGGATAATTTTAGAATTCTAGATGAAGGGTATACTTCCGCTGAAGAAGTGGTAGAAGTTGATTTTAGTTTGTATCCTAATCCTTCTAATGGCGCAGTAAATATTACTATACCAGCAGCTTATCAAAATGCTCAAAGTGTCATCGATTTATACGATCAGAGCGGTATGAGAGTGGCTTACTACCCATTATCTTCAAGTGATAGAATAATCACCATCGATGAGCTATTAGAAGCCGGAGTTTATTTTGTCAAGCTCCGAAATAGGCAGACACAAACGCAGGTACAGAAACTTATAAAGACAAACTAAATATTAGGATCTAAGTTGTCATAATAATCTGTCTCAGATGGGTCTTGTGTAAAGTAAGATTTGTCTACCATGGCAAGTACGCATAATAGTACAACGTCTAAAAAAGCACCACAGTAGTGATTAAAGTTTATGCCTATTCTCATTAACTTGGACATGTCTTCATTTTTTAGATCCACTACCTGGTAGATTGCAAAGAGGAGACTTATGCCGAGCATTGCAAATACTAATTTCAATACATGTTTTCTTGTGAGGATAAGCAGAAGACCGGCCAAAGCATAGAAAAATGATAGGACGAGTCCTAGCTGTCCATGGACTTTAAGTTTGTGCATGGCAGACTCTGACATTTCTGTAATCGATTTTACCATATCTGATACATGATTCAAGCTTCTGAGGCTATCTCTTTCTACGCCTACAGTATCTACACCGCCTACCTTTATAAGAATATCAAGCTCTCCATCTCCTATTGATTCCTCTCCTAATTCTCTGGAGATTTCATTGGCGAGATCGTTAGAGAATTCTGCCAGCTCTTTGGTATTGATCTGTTTTATATCTTGTGTGACACCGCAGCCCGCAAAGAGAATCATCAGTGATCCTACAATCTTTACCCACGAAGGACTTTCCATAACTATAGCTTTTAGAGCCTTAAGTTAAGAATATCCAGTGGTAGAATTGCGCTTTTTTTAGACGAACTACTGTGTAGCTATCGAGCAACAAAATAGTTTTTAGCTCTGATTCATATAAGTCTTAGGTAATGAAATGGTGAAAGTACTGCCTACTTTAGGAGCACTAGAAATACTAATTTCTCCTCCTAGTTTTTCTACAGCTTTGCTCACAAGGCCGAGCCCAAGGCCACTGCCTTTCTTTTCTCTAGACTCTAGTCTCTTGAACATCTGGAATATGTATTCGTGATATTTCTTATCGATACCTATGCCGTTATCCTCGAAAGTGAAGATATGTCTGTTTGGATTTTCTACATATCCTACTCTTACAGTAGGCGTCTGCGAGACGTTATATTTCAGACCATTTTCGATCAAGTTCTTCATGATAACCGTGAGTAAAGAATTAGAACTAATAATCTCTGGGAGTGGTTCTATTTCTACTCTACCATTGACATCCTGAGTCACCTCTCCTAGCATTAGTTTGACCTGATTTGCTAGTTTGTTGGTGTCTATAGATTCATGTGCAATAGCATTGGCTTTGAAATCTAGGAACTGAGAAAGATCTTCTATTAGATTGTATAGTTGGTTGATACTGTTTTTTACCATACCAAATTCCTTGCTATACTTATCGTTATCTTCCTTAAGTAGTTTCTTCTCTATTAGCCCTGTCACACTAGAGACCACTCTCATGGGTTCTTTTATGTCATGGGAGGCGATATAATTAAATTGACTCAGCTCTTCGAGACTTTCTTCTAGTTCTTGATTTTTGACATTAAGCGCGACTGTTCTGAGTTTAACTTTTTCATCTAAGAGTCTATTGTAGAAGAGTAGACTTAGTAGTATAAGACTGGAAAAGAAACCTATGAAAATGGTGCTTCTTTTCTGAGCATATATTTTATTCTCCAGCTTTATCTTTTCTGTCTGGGCATCTTTAAATTCTAACTTAGATTCAAAGTATCTGACGGCTTTGACATTCTGCACATTGTATAGTGAATCCTTCAGTACATTCAATCTGGTAGAATATACGAAGGCAGACCTAAAGTCATTCAGCTTTACATAGCACTTTTCTATCTTCTCTGTCAGCAATTCCATAGTAGAGAAATCTGAAGTCTCTAGGTACTGTACTGCTTTTCTGTAGTCCTTACAGGCTTTCTCATAATTACCTTGATCATATTGGATATCACCAGAGAAAGTATAATAGTCCTTGTGTATTATTTTATTTGCAACTGCAAAAGAGTCTTTAGAAATCTGGCTATATATCTCATTGAATTCGGAGATGTCATTGAGCTTGTAGATAGCCTGGGCTAACTGTAGGAGTATATGTTGCTTATGCTGGTGTAGATTTGCATCCTTGACTACCTTTAGTGCTTTTGCTGCATATAATCTTGAGTCTTCATAGTTAAGAGAATCTACGAGATAGAATTCTGCATTTCTACTGAGTGCAGTAACTAAGAATCTTTTGTCTTCAATTTTTTCTGCAGCTTCGGCAAAGGTTTTCAAAGCTTCCGATGCATCTTTATAATCTCCAGCCTTTCTTTTGAATACCGCATAGGTGTCTAGATAGTATGAAAGTTGCTGTGGGTCAGACTTGTCTGTCAAGTCTTCATATTCTATCATTTTTTGTTCAGCTTCTCTTAGCTTACCATATTCGAGATACGAGTAGATTTCTGAGTAGAGTGGTTGTATTATTTTCTTTTTCTCTATTTTACCTTCTTGATAGAGCTCTTTGAGATATTTGTAGTATTGAGGATTTCTATGGTAGCTTCTGAGGTAGATATTTGCTCTCAGTATCCATACTGCTAAATCTGCACCTTTATCTACATCTTTTAATTTTTGAGCAAGCTCTATGCCCTCCTTAGCATAGTCATAGAGAAGTTCATAATTGGTGTCATTCTTATATAGAATGCTACTCGCTTGATGCAAAATATCTAGCCGATTGAATTGCGATAGTTTTGTGTCTAGTAATCTGTCTAGACTATCTATGCTATTGTGCGGGTTCTTTACTTTTCCAGAACAAATATTGGCAACGGCCAGTATCAGTAAGATAAGTATGTAATTCTTGTTTTTCAGGGTAGTGGACTTTACATTAACAATATCTATCAAGATAAAGTCCGTCAATATTCTATCCTATCTAAGCATGTTAGTATGGATGTGTAATTTTCTAACGACTTTAACTCCACCTATAAGACAAGTAGATTGCCCTTTTCACCCATGAAGAGCTCTGCCTAATCCAGAAGTGTATATTATTTTACAATCTCTGTCTCCTTAATCATACCAGAAGCCGAAAACTGGCAAAGGAACATTTGACTGGTTTTCTAATTCTGACAGAAAATGAACCATTGACCTCTAAATCAGAGGTATCCTCTATGTTCTTAACCACTGGTAGGGTAGCGGATGCTCAAGTTTGACAATTATGCTTTTAGTTATTTCGCGATAGTAATCTTGCTCGTCTGAGAATAATCTGGAGTAGATAGCTTGATATAATAGAGGCCTTCTGCCAAGCTCGATAGGTCTACCCCTATCAGTTGGTTACTTTCTCTCTTCGCTACTGGTTCTAGGACAACCCTGCCCGTCTTGTCTATGACAGTAATATCAAGTGACTCAGCAGTTTCTCTAAGATCCAGATATACCATGCCAGAACTTGGATTAGGAAAGAGCTCTGCAAACTTACTGCTACCTTCTGCTGAGATGGAGATAGTATTACTTTCTAGTGCTGTGCCTGCTGTTGTTTGTGCTTTGACTCTGTAGTAGTAGATATTATCAGCTCTTAGCTGGTCGCTATAACTGTAGGTATACTCAGAAAAATCTTGTTGTGTAAGTATGCTTTTGAAGTTATAATCCGCAGATAGGCTTCTTTGTAATTCTACTTTATCGTATAGTGTACCCTCTATATTCTCCCAACTAAGAATGCTCGCTGATTGCTGCTCATCCCAATAGCCCTTTAGTGTTAGTTCAGAACCTAGGCCCAGAGTACCGCTAGAAGAAAGTATAGCATTTACGTCAGTGATGTTATCTCCTGGACCTAGCTCAAAAGAAGCTGTCTGGCCAAATTCTGTCTGGAAACTGTTGTTGAAATAAGTATTGCTGACACTGCTCTCGTTGCTATTCATTACGAAATCATCTCCTGTAGGCGCACGGAATTCTAGATAGTAATTGCCTTTTGGTAGCATCTCAAAACTGTAAGCACCTTCTGCTCCCGTCTGTATACTATCTATGAGTTCTATAGTGTCCTCGTCTCTGAAGAGGTATACTACAGAGTTAGCTGCGGCTAGATTTGATTGATAATAAAACTTGCCGCTCAGCACTGCACCTTGGTAGAAATTTACAGGACTTATACTCACTGGATTGCCATCCATTGTGAAGGTATTACTGATAAGAAAGTTTTCTTCTACTCTGTATTCATTAGCATCGTAATGCACGATCATATCTGTCAGGCTATCCAATGAAATGTGCAACTCGTATTCTCCATCAGGTATCTCAGAAAATCCAAAAGCTCCAGTCTCATCAGTATATGTTTCTGCAATGATATCCACTTTTGCATTTCTATTGAGTCTTATGAGTATGCCTTCTTTTCCTTTTTCAGTTGATGCATCATAGATTTCATTGCCATTGCTATCTTCCCAGAGACGAGAACCGAAATCATTACAGTCTTCATCATCTACAGTACCCGAGCAGTTGTTATCTATACCGTCACATAGTTCTATCTGTCCAGGATGGATAAGAGGATTATTGTCATCGCAATCACCTGGCTCTAACGCATATCCTTCTGGACGGTCGCAACTCATCATACTATTGTCTTCGTTGCCATAGCCATCATTGTCTTGGTCTTCATAGTAAATTTCAAAATAGAGACCTTCATCCATACTGCCATTACAATTGTTATCCATGCCATCACATAACTCTGGTGCATCAGGATTAATAGCGGCATCATTGTCATCACAGTCGCCACCTATCGTTACATACCCATCAGGTTGCTCGCATTCTGTCACAGTAGAGTTAGAATCACCAAAGCCATCTGCATCTTGATCTTCGTAGTAAGTGGTATCACTGACACCTTCATCTGTTATAGAGTTACAATTGTTGTCTAGTCCATCACACAGTTCTGGAGCATCAGGATTGACTGTGGCATCATTGTCATCACAGTCGCCACCTATCGCTACATAACCCTCAGGTTGCTCGCATTCTGTCACAGTAGAGTCAGAATCACCAAATCCATCATCATCTTTATCTTCGTAGTAAGTGGTGTCACTGACACCTTCATCTGTTATAGAGTTACAATTGTTGTCTAGACCATCACACAGTTCTGGAGCATCAGGATTGACTGTGGCATCATTATCATCACAGTCGCCACTTATCGCTACATAACCCTCAGGTTGCTCGCATCCAGTTACTGAGGAGTCAGAATCACCAAATCCGTCATCATCTTTATCTTCGTAGTAGGTGGTATCACTGACACCTTCATCTGTTATAGAGTTACAATTGTTGTCTAGTCCATCACACAGTTCTGCTGCTTCGGGATTTATGGCTGCATTATTATCATCGCAGTCACCGCCTATACTAGCATATCCTTCAGGTCGCCTACAATCTATAATAGTTGAGTTAGAATTACCAAAGCCATCTTCATCTTTATCCTCATAGTAAGTCGTAGAATCTATGCCTTCATCTGTGCTGGAATTACAATTGTTATCCAGTCCATCACAGAGCTCTGGTGCTGTGGGATTTATAGTGGGGTCATTATCATTGCAATCACCCTCTAGCGTTACGTACCCTAGGGGTTGTTCGCAACCGGTAATCGTTATATTTGCATTACCATAACCATCATTGTCTTCGTCTATATAGTAAGTCTGCTCACCAGTTTCATCTATCATACCATCACAGTTGTTATCTATACCATCACAGATTTCATCTACTAGTGGATTGATAGCGGCATTACTGTCATTGCAGTCATCTCCATTAGCTACATAACCTATCGGCTCTTCGCAAGCGACAATAGAGACAGAAATGTCACCAAAGCCATCATTGTCCGTATCTATAAAGTAGGTAGACTGTGCTAGTCCATTATCTTCCTGACCGTCGCAGTCATTATCTAGACCATCACAGAGTTCTGGGGCACCTGGGTACATACTGGCATTGTTGTCATTACAGTCAGTGTTATTCGTCACATAACCAGTAGGAGTAGTGGAGGCCATTATGGAAACGGCTGCATTTCCAAAGCCATCACTATCCATGTCTTCGTAGTATGTGATAGCGGTGCCATATGCACATGAGCCATCATCTACTGTGGCTTGTGGATTATAATTATTGGCTTCGGGATCTGTACAGCCTAGTACTTGCGCTGCGAAGAAATAGATACCATAGTCCTCTACCTGTCCTATCTCAGGATTATCACATGGACCTGATATAGATTCTCCACTTGTCACTATTCTCATTCTTAGAAGAGTATTCATCACTGGAGAGCTTGGCATATTAAGAGGGACAGTATAGGTGCCATCCTGATTTATAAAGTAACCTGTATCGCTTTCGTTAGTATCAGTAAAATCTCCATCGCTATTAAAGTCGAAGTAGAAGTTAATGTAGGTGACACCTGATAAAGTTATTCTTAGATCATTGGGAACACCTGGTGTTAGGTTTGCCGTTCCTACACAGATATTGTTCTCGTAGTTTCCTGCAGTTTCAGATAAGTCCGAATCATGTATAAGGTTATTAAAGCTGACTTGTGTGATGCCTCCTGAACCTCTGGACTCATCTGGTGTACAGCCTACGGGAGGTTCTTGTTGCACATTGATTAGAGTAGTGTAGGAGTCTTGTCCTGCAGCATTACTCGAATTTAGGGTTATGAGATGTACTCCCATATCGTCGTATCTCACTTCAGGTTTAGAATCTGTAGAAGTAGGAATATTACCGTTTTCAAAACTCCATGTTCTAGTATGTCCATATCTAGACTGGTCCTCAAAGACGACAGAGGATCCCTGACAGATCACTAATGACGATTGGAAAGCTACTGCAACTGGAGCTCCTGCTGTGGAGCAATTCGGCAAGTAATTTAGCTGACCGAGATAAGTGCTGATAGCATTAAATGATACTGGTGACCAACTTACATTATGTCCACTAGACGGTGCCATAATAGTATTCATTCCTGCTGCGTCGTGATTGGCGCCTAGGTTATGGCCAGTCTCATGTGTCATAAGGGTCTGTAACCTAGTAGCAGTAGGCGTATAATCTTCTAGTATCTGGAACCAACCAGGATTGTAGGCTAGGCCTATAATAGATCCTGAGCCTTGCAGTATATCTCTAGCGGTCCATACAGCAGCGATATCAAAGGCCTCTCCAAAACCCCCTAAGGTGCCACCCGGCAGACCTCCTGATCCATCACTGGCCCAATTTCTAAAAGAGGGTAAGAGTTCAGTAGCATCAGAAGAATTAGCATTCTCAGCAAAAGGCTCTTGACTTGTAGACTGTGCTACATAAAAGGCTGTCATTTCAAACTCAATATTGGTTTCGAATTCCGATCTATAATCCGTCTGAGTTAGGTTGAGTATAGCTAGATTATGATTTAGTATTGCATTTTCATTGCCATACTTGACGAGCATGTCGTTGGCATTGGCGATGGCTATCTTCATTATTTTACATCCCGTCGTCTGTACCTTAGAAGAGAGATTTTCATTGACTATATTTTCTTTGATACTGTGTCCACAGACAGCATGTTTATGTTCTTCTTTGACCTCGTTTTCTTTGAAGAATACGAATTGGTTAGACTGAGCATTTTTGTCAAAGTAGTATAGCGGTTGTATATAATGTCTTACACCATTTTTAGTTATGAAACCAAAGATGAAATCTTCCGCTATTGTAAGGCTGATTTGTTCTCCCGATTCTGTGGTACCACCTAGGACTTGTCTATCACCGAGTATCTCAGGATTGACTAAGATGTTATCACTAAAGACCTGCAAATTATATTGCTCAGCACCTATGGTCAGGGTCAACTGATCATTGGTCTTAATTCTTCTAGAGGCTCTGAAATAGTCCGTTTCTACCAGCTGATAGCTTGATAGCTGATTATCTACTAACGTATTAGTGGGCTGTAAGAGCTGGCACTTTATCTGATGATCAGTATTGTTAGCTTGGGCAGTAAGGAGTATAGTCCATATCGTAAATACGAACAAAGAGAGCAATCGGTGGAATTTCATAGTAAATAGCTTGTTATTTAGATTTGGGATCTATCAGTAATCTGAAACTTCTATCATGTGTGATGAAGACCGTTTACTTCAGGGTAGGCAACTACAATATTAGATAAAATCTATATATGTATCAATAGCAGTATTGAGACTACTCTTAACATAAAAAGGCCGGACTTTTAAATCCGACCTTTTATTTCTTCATCTCACTAACACTATCTAAAACTTTAACATTTTTCTGGAGTTGACTAGACTCCTTCCTTAAACATTCTATCATTTTTCATGGAGTTGACTAGACCCCAACCTTAAACATTCTATCTATAATATCAAGAGTTGACTAGACCCTCATCCTTATTCTTATTTTATAGTAACATCTGAAAAGTAAACTTGAGACTCACCTGCAAGAACAAAACCTAATTTCTGGTTTCCTTCTGAGAATAAATTTTTGTTTATCTGTACGTGGTTAGACATTACTGGAAGTTGGAAAGCTATTTTTCCATCTTTTCCGTAAATCTGAATCACAGAGATTTCATTTACTGTTGTAAAATCTAGTGTTGATGATTCAGTGTTAAAAGCAGCAGTTTGGAAAAAATCTTTAGCCTCCATTGTCACTGTTACATTTTCTGAAGAAACGATCTCTGCATCTGGAGTAGATGTAGCGAAAGTGCTTGTTGCTAAGAAGATGATTGTTGCGAAAGTAGTAAGTAAGTTTTTCATAATTGTTGCTTGTACTTCTAAGACAGAATAATCTCTGTGCTACTCTGAGAGCCCCCCACTACAAGAAGTAACGTCTGGTCTACAGAGGCCCTACAGGTTTCTGTTTTGTTCTGTTTTTTGACGGCTGGCTTACATTAGTTAGTCCAACTTGCATAATTGAGTATAAAATTTGTCTAGAACCTGAGGTCACTTTCTTTTCTAGCCTGTAGAATAATAGGTGTATGAGAATAAATATCTCAGATCGGTATAACTTAGAGCCTCAAGGATAATAAGTATGGATAATAATATATCAAACGAGGCCAAAGCCTTTCTATCTAAATCGCAGTATGGACAGTACATCGGTGGAGAATGGTTCCCACAGGTCGGAGAGCAGACCCTAGCTATCACTAATCCCGCTACAGAAGAGCTGATAGCGGAAGTCGGTATTGCGGATAAGTCACAAGTGGATCAGGCTGTCAGTGCAGCTCATGAGGCCTTCAAGAATAAGTGGACGGCCTTAAGACCTGCAGATAGAGAAAAGCTGCTTTTAAAATTTGCCCATAAGCTAGAGGAGCAGGCAGATATTATAGCAGAGATCCTGACCACTGAGAATGGAAAGCTACTCTCCCATGCCAAAGGAGAGATCATAGGAGCCGCTAATACCTTTAGATATTATGCTGGCTGGGCCACCAAGATAGAAGGGGAGACCTTAGATCTCTCACTGAAGCAAAAGCCCGGCAAACAAAATTTTGCCTTTATAAAGAGAGAGCCTGTCGGAGTTGTCGCTGCTATAGTACCTTGGAATTTTCCTATTTCTATAGCTGCATGGAAACTAGCACCTCTGCTAGCCGCTGGCTGTACAGTCGTGCTAAAGCCTTCAGAAGTAACTCCATTGTCTACCTTATATATGGCGCAGCTATTTAATGAAGTAGGCTTTCCACCAGGTGTAGTAAATATCATTACTGGTGACGGTGCCACAGGCGCAGCACTGACGACACATCCAAAAGTTAATAAAATCACTTTCACTGGAAGTACAGAGGTAGGTAAGATGATCGGTAAGTCTGCTATGGAGGATCTCAAAGAAGTCTCTCTAGAACTCGGAGGTAAGTCACCAGGTATCATCTTCGAAGATGCAGACCTCAAAGCTGCTGCCAGAGGGATAGCTCTAGGTATCTTTAGAAATGGAGGACAGGTATGCGTTGCAGGCTCTCGTGTATATATACAGCGAAAGATCTATGATAATATGGTAGCAGATATAGCTGCCGAAGGGGTCAAGCTCAATATCTCGGATGGTTTTGATAAAAGTGCAGATCTCGGGCCCTTGGTTTCTAAATCACATCTTTCCAGTGTGCAAAGCTATATAGAGCAAGGTATAAATGAAGGCGCAGAATTAGTGAGTGGTGGAAAGAGACCTAGTGGCAAAGGCTATTACCTTGAGCCTACAATTTTCAGCGTCCCAGATAATAGTAAGACTATAGTGAGCGAAGAGATATTCGGCCCTGTCTTAGTTGCAGTTCCTTTTGATACGATGGAAGAAGCACTACAGATGGCTAATGATTCTAAATATGGTCTTTCTTCTACTGTATGGACTAAGGATATTTCTAAAGCTCTGACTTGTGTTAATGCTCTGGATGCAGGATGGGTCTTTGTTAATGCCCCAGCTAGATCTGATCCCAGCATGCCTGTGGGCGGAAATAAGCAGTCGGGTATCGGTAGAGAGTTAGGAAAGGCTGGCGTCTATAATTATACTAAGATGAAGTCGGTTAATATTGTGTTCTAATTATAGGAGTAATCTTTGGACTTGTTTTTTTTGCTTTTTTTATCACAGTGAGAAATTTGGAACTTCCGATATCTTAAAGGATATTTTGATCTCCCTTTCATGTTTGTGAATGTATTCTCTTTTTTGCGGAGGACCTTCCTGGCTTCTAATTTCAGTGATTTCAACTTGAGACAATCCACCTCAGTTCTTCTTAGCTCATTTTCGCAGGCTTCATCGGCTGCATCTTCATTGTTGTAAGAACAAATTTTCCCGCTTGGGCTTTTTTTTATCTATGGCATGTTGCTTAGGAATGCATATCTTTTTAAGTGAATCAAGCTGATTATATTGTCTTTAGGGTTCCTAATATTCAGCTCTGAATTTTTTGGCTGATTATAATTCTCAATTAATTCCTATAGTGCATAGTAACTCAACTTGGTAAGGATTGAGGATTTGTTGCGCTGATTGCATTTTGAAAAAATGGATAGTGAAGCTAGTAGCAGCAATGAAATGTAATAGCGTATACGATGTATTTTTATGCTTATGTTCATACTTTCATCTTATGATTTTCTTTGACCAAATCGTCTCAAATAATTGAGATATGTAGATTTCACTTCACTTTAGATTTAGAGTGGTAATCAACAGTTAGAAATTATTTGCATTATTTATCCTTGTTTTAAGAATAGAAATTATAATTTGTCCATTGTGTTTTTTTTTAGCTAACAACTCTCTGGGTGAGATATTCTCAGGCATAACCAACTAACTATTATGGCATTCGAAACATTAGACTGGATAGTACTCGTCGCTTACTTTGCAGTACTCCTAGGCGTTGCATACTGGGTCATCAGTCAGAAATCTAAAAATACTGAAGATTACTTTTTGGCAGGCCGGAACATGGGTTGGTTTGTAATCGGTGCTTCTATCTTTGCCTCTAATATCGGATCAGAACACGTCGTAGGCTTAGCAGGTACTGGAGCTGCTGGTAATATGCCCTTAGCACATTACGAATTACATGCTTGGATAGTGCTTCTTCTAGGATGGCTCTTTTTGCCATTCTACATGCGTAGTGGTGTCTACACCATGCCTGAGTTTCTAGAGAAGCGTTTTGATTCCAGGTCTAGATGGTTCTTATCTATTTTTTCTATACTTGGTTATATTCTTACAAAAGTTTCTGTAACCATCTACGCAGGTGGCATTGTAATTTCTAATTTATTGAATTTAGATTTTACGACCAGTGCTTTGTTGACTGTATTGATTACAGGAGTCTACACCATACTTGGTGGTATGAAAGCTGTCGTCTATACAGAAGCGATCCAGACGGTGATTCTTATTATCGGGGCATTCATAATTACGATACTTGGATTGAATGCTGTCGGTGGTTGGTCAGAATTAAAAATGGCAGCGGGGTCTAGTCACTTTAATATGTGGAGACCTCCATCTGATCCTGATTTTCCATGGACGGGAATGGTCTTTGGTGGCACGATAGTAGGCATCTGGTATTGGTGTACAGATCAGTACATTGTGCAGCGAACACTATCCGCGGCTAATATCCAGGTAGGTAGGAGAGGTGCCATTTTTGGAGCCTATCTTAAGATACTCCCGATCTTTATTTTCTTAGTGCCTGGTATCATTGCCTATGTCCTGAAGCAGCAAGGGGTATTGGATTAT
Organism: uncultured Saprospiraceae bacterium; assembly: GCA_937921825.1. Classification (GTDB taxonomy): domain Bacteria; phylum Bacteroidota; class Bacteroidia; order Chitinophagales; family Saprospiraceae; genus RFSX01. Next base: position 24,269 of record CAKZVK010000102.1, on the reverse strand, counting down.
CAGAAAAGCGATGAAGTATTTCCTGCCTTAGTAACATACTTGTTGCCTGCGGGACTTAGAGGGCTTGTTGCTGCTGGATTGATGGCGGCTCTGATGAGTTCCTTAGCGTCTGTATTCAATTCTAGTTCTACGATCTTTACAGTAGATATATTCAAGAAATTATACCCAGAGTCTTCTGAGAAGAAGCTACTGGCGATAGGAAGGTGGGCTACAGTTGCGGTCATGGTGATTGGATTCCTGTGGGTGCCTTTCTTAGAAGCCCTATCCAAAGGGACTTTATATCAATATCTACAAAGCATCCAAGCTTATATAGCACCACCTATTACGGCTGTCTTCTTGATGGGTATTCTATGGAAGCGTATGACTTCTCAAGGTGCTATCTCAGTGTTGCTCCTTGGAGTAGTCTTAGCGGCAGTAAGGATTTCTGCAGAGCTCATGACTGGAGGAGAGGGATCTGGGCTCATGGCGGAGTTTGCGAGTATTAACTTCGCTCATCTGGCTATATGGCTATTCTTGTTATATGTAGTAGTAGGAGTTATCGTGAGTCTAATGACTACTGCACCTACTGAAGCTTCTATAGCAGGACTGACCTTTGCGACCTTGACTCCTGAGCAAAAGGCCTCTGCTAAGAATAGCTATAATCTTATAGATATAATTGCTTCGCTCTTCTTGATCTTAGCGGTGATAGGAGTGATGGTCTATTTTGCAGGATAGTAGCTGTAGCCTGTCCTAGCTGTAGAATGACAGAGAACACCATCCAATTTCAATGGTGTACACATGACGTGATGACGTATGTTTGACGAAGTGTAAATGTCGGGTTTTTAAATTTTGTTCTTATCTTAGAAGTCTTCGGAAAGACCCTATTTTGTAATCAAATTAATTTTATTTACAGAATATAATTTTTCTATCACTTCTTCGACAGAATTATATTCACCAGCCAAGAGTCATGACAAGAGCGATTAGTTTCAAAGTTTATAGTTGTATAGTAATATTCTTACTTACTCTTTGCTCTAATGTAGCTTCTGCTTCCAGCTCCCCAAAAGCATCGGTCCAGGTAAAAGGGGTCGTCTTAGATCGAGACTCAAGTGAACCGCTCATAGGTGCTAGTGTGATGGAATCGGGTACTGTTAATGGCACGGTGACTGACTTTAATGGTGAGTTCATTCTTGATGTAGCTGAGGCTGCTTCACTAGATATTAGTTACATTGGATATCAGGATCTGAATGTTGTTATTCAATCAGAATCGATGACGATTTATCTTACTAAAGACGCCGCAGTTCTAGATCAGGTGGTCGTTGTAGGTTATGGATCACAAAAGAAAAGTGATCTTACTGGCGCCATCTCAAGTATAGGTGTAAAAGAACTCAAGCAATTACCTAATACAGGACTAGAGCAGGCTCTCCAAGGAAGAAGTGCTGGAGTACAAATTACTCAGAATAGTGGTGCACCGGGCGGCTCTATGTCTATCAAGATTAGAGGCTCAGGTAGTACCTTATCTACAGAACCTTTATATGTAGTAGATGGTATTCCCATCAGTAGTGACAACGGTGGTACCTCTTACCTAAGAGATGGTCAAGGCCAAAGTACAAATGCCCTGACAACAATTAATCCTAATGACATTGAATCCATCGAGATCTTAAAAGATGCGTCAGCTACAGCCATTTATGGCTCACGTGCTGCAAACGGTGTAGTCATCATTACCACTAAGAAAGGTGTCCAAGGCAAGACCAAAGTAAGTTATGACACTTACTGGGGACAGCAGCGATTATACAAAGAGATTCCGATGATGAATCTTTTTAATTATGCAGAATATGTATCACAAGTAGCAATAGGGGATATAGAAGAGTTCGAGCAGATAGAATTATTAGGCGATGGTACAGACTGGCAAGATGTCATATTTAGAGAGGCCAATATGAGCAATCACCAAGTGACTTTGTCTGGAGGGTCTGAAGGTACTAGATTTGCCGCCTCTCTAGGAGCGCATAATAAAGACGGTATAGTACAAGGGTCTAGTTTCCAAAGATACAGCGCCAGGCTAAATTTAGATCAGAATCTGGGAAAGTTTAGAGTGGGTATGAATCTGCTTGTAGCTAAGACTAGAGAGAATATTGTTTTTAATGATAATGACAAAGGGGTCATCTATACAGCTTTGCTGACACCACCAATGGTGCCTGCACGGAGACTAGATGGTTCGTTTGGGGTAGCACCGACGGGGGAGAATATTGTACTCACCTTTGATAATCCACTAGCGAATGCCTTGGAAGTAAATGATGTAAATTCAAAGACCAGGTTACTAGGAAGCCTCTATGCAGAAGTAGATTTAACTTCATGGCTAAAGTATAGAACAGAGTTTGCAACGGACTTACTGTTCTCCAATCATAACGTCTTTGAGCCAGCCTACGATAGAGGTACGCAGAGTAAAAAGTCTAAGGTCGTAAGAAACCCTAGCAATAATACCTACTGGAATAACAAGCACTTGCTGACCTTCAATCAAGCTTTTAATGACAAGAATAAAATGACTTTCCTTGCAGGATTCGAAGCCCAGGAAGGTAAGTATGATTGGTTATTTGCGGTAAGGGAAAATCTTCCTACTAATACACTTAGCGAACTAGTACTGGGTGATGCAGCGACTCAGAATGTGATAGGCGGTGCTGGTCACTGGGCATTGCTATCTTACTTCGGTAGAATGAATTATAACTATGATGAAAAATACCTCTTGACAGGAACTCTACGAGCTGATGGTTCTTCTCGCTTTGGTGCCAATAATAAGTTTGGCTATTTTCCTTCTGTAGCTGTAGCATGGCGATTGTCTAATGAGCCTTTCATAAAGAGTTTCAAGTCTATCTACAATATGAAACTTAGAGTAGGTTATGGTGCTGTAGGTAATCAAGAGATTGGTCTGTATTCTTTTGTTTCACGCTTGCAACCTGTAGATGTTGTTATTGGTAACTCTAGAACTACAGCATTTACAGCTGCTAATATTGCCAACCCAGATGTGAAATGGGAAAGTTCAGTCCAGACTAATGTAGGCTTAGACTTAGGTCTTTTTGATAATAGAGTAGAAGTGGTCTTAGATTTTTATAATAAAGCTTCTACGGATATGTTGTTAGAGTCTATCCTTCCAGCGACTGCAGGTAGCCTATCTCCACCCTTTGTTAATATAGGTCGGATGAATAATCGTGGTATGGAATTCAGCCTTACGACTCAGAATATGGTAGGGAAGATAGATTGGCGTACATCGGCAAACTTGTCTATAAACAGGAATGAGGTAGTGGACTTAGGTGACACTGGATTCATTATCGGTGTTGTGCAGGCCTTACCTATCACACGTACAGAAGAAGGTCTGCCTATCGGTCAGTATTTCGGACATAAGGTCGTGGGTATTTTTAATAATTCTGAAGAAATAGCTGAGGCTGCTTTTCAGGAGGTCGGTACTCGAGCAGGTGACTTGCAGTTCGAGGATCTGAATAATGATGGCGTCATTAATGATGAGGATAGGACCTTCATTGGAAGTCCACATCCAGATTTTACCATTAATCTAATCAATGATGTCAATATTGGACATTTTGATTTCAGTGTATTCTTTAGAGGTGTCTTTGGAAATGAAGTTTACAATTTATTGCGCCGTGATATAGCAGGGACTGGCGCATGGCATAATCAATCTGTGGATGTCCAGGATAGATGGCAACCGACTAATCAAGAGGGTAGGGAACCTAGAGCTACTGGTATAGACCCTAATGCCAATAGAAGGGTATCGGATAGATTCATTGAAGATGGGAGCTTTGTCAGACTACAAAATGTTGCATTGGGATATAAATTGCCTGCATCATTATTGAAAAAGATAAATATCTCTAGCTTACGGGTATATGTAAGCGGACAGAATCTATTTACTGCTTCAGGCTATTCAGGGTACGATCCAGATATAGGCTCATTTAATCAGAATCCACTTATTAATGGAGTAGACAACGGTAGATTTCCTGTTGCAAGCTCTTTTACGATAGGAGCAAATGTTAATTTTTAAGAAATGGAAATGATGCATAAAAAAACACTAATAATTCTGTTGGTCGCTGTCTTTTTCCAATCTGGCTGTGAAGATTTTCTGGACAGAGAACCCTTGGATGAATTGACAACCAGTAGTTTCTATACTAATGCTGCTGAAGCAGACCTTGCAGCTAAGGCTATGTATACTGCTATCCAAGCCATAAATTGGAAAGGGAAGTCCTGGATGATAGAAGAGATTCCTTCAGATAATACTACTACAGGTGGAAATGACCCAGATTTTTCGCCGATAGATAATTTTACGACGAGTCCTGATAATGCTCCTGTGTTAGAGTACTGGACAGAACATTTTAAGTTGGTCATCTTGGCTAATCAGATTTTGAATTTTGTTCCACCTGTGGAAATGGACCCTATACAAAAGGCAAGCATTCTAGCTGAAGCCAGATTTCTAAGAGCTTACAGTTATTTTGATTTGGTAAGAATCTTTGGGGGGGTACCTATTATTACAGAAGTGCCAACTAACGATGCTGATCTGAATGTCTTCAGAGACTCTGTAACGGATGTCTATGATTTTATTGTCAGTGACTTAGAAATAGCAGTCAGCGATCTCCCTGAGGTCAGACCTTCTTCTGATTATGGTAGAGTGACAAGCCATGCTGCTAGGGCCATCTTGGCCAAGGTTTTTGTAACGATAGGACGACATGATGAAAGTATGGAGTTGTGCAGAGAGATTATCGGCTCAGGCTTTTATGAGCTGGTGCCCTTTGAGAATAACTGGTTACGTGACGTCAGTGATAATAATGCTGAATCTGTATGGCAGATCCAGTATGTAGGTTGTGGTCCTGGCAATACTGGAAATGCATTACAGGCTTTCTTCGCACCATGGGGGCAGGCTATAACGGGTAATACTGACGGCTGGGGTTCTCAGATTCCGACTGCACCTAATATTGATAACCCTGGTACTACGATAAAAGATGTCTTTGCAGAGAATGATCTGAGAAAGTATCATTCTATAATGACTGCTGGAGATGAATACCCAATGATCAATGCAAGTTCTGGAGGGTATACCTACCCGGCTACAGGGGCATCTAGAGGCCTCATAAATATAAAGAAGTATGTGATAGGAGGGGGCGCTGATGTCTGCTTCATGAGTACTCCTCAGAATCAACATGCCATAAGGTATGCTGATGTCTTGCTGACCCTAGCAGAAGCCTCTTGTAGGCAAAATGGAGATATAACCATTACACCAGATGTAGTAGAAGCTTTTAATCAAGTCAGAAAGCGAGCAGGTCTGCTGGAAGTGGGTAATGTGACTATAGATATGGTCTTTGAGGAGCGCCGTGCAGAATTTGCTTTTGAAAATCATAGATGGTTTGATTTATTAAGAATGGGTGGCGTGAAAGAACTCATGCAGCTGCATGGTAAGCAGTTTCAGGATTTCAATGTCTTGTTTCCGATACCTGCTGCTGAACTAGCCATTAATCCTAACTTGACTCAAAATCCAGGTTACTAATATGGCAAAGAAGAATAATTATAGCGTATTAACATTGGTCGGCATAGTTTGCTTGATGATGTCCTGTAATACTGGAGAAGCACCAGCTGTTACAAGTTTTACACCAGATTTTGGACCTGTAGAGACGCTGATCACAGTGCAAGGTTCAGGCTTTGATGATTTGATTGCTATCGATTTTGATGAAGGAATCGCTGCTGATTTTAATCCTTCTTTTGGTACAGAGACAGCTTTGCTTTTTAGAGTACCACCTACTGCGGTGGTGGGAGATAATACTATCATGATAGTATCGGAAGATGGAGAAACATCCTTTCCTTTTAGAGTGACTTTGGATGCGCCGTCAGTTTTCAACTTTTATCCTAAGTCTGCTAACGAGGGCAATAGGGTCACTATTCTGGGGAAAAATTTCTTTGAACCTTTGGAGGTCTTATTTTTTGATTCTATTGCAGCGAATATAATTCATCACCAACCTGACTCTTTGGTCGTAGAAGTCCCCGCAGGTGTAGAAAAGGGTCGTATCAAAGTAAAAGCGAATGGTGGTTCTTCAATTACTCCAGAGCTTTTTTTTTCTACTTCAGAACTTTTGGTCAATGACTTTGATGGAAATGGCGTCCGTGCAGAAACGAATAAGTGGCTCTTCTATGGCGGGATAGAGCAGAATAATATGACTGCAGTTGGTTCTATGTCACCTGCGCCTACTGACGGTAATTATTTGAAGCTTTCTGGTTTTGATACTGGAGGAATATGGGTAGGAGGTACTGAGAGTCATTCTAATGACCCAAATGTTTTTGAAGTGTTTGATATAACAAGTAATCTAAATGATACTTTTCTAGAACTGGATCTTAATTCTAACGGAAAGAAAGATACTCATATAATTTTGGTGCTGGCGGAAAGAGGCGGTAGTCCCAATGATTTTACAGAGACGATAAGTTTAGATTGGGATGGCTGGGAGACTGTAAGTATACCACTCAATCGATTCCAAGATATAAATGGGGCTACACCAGATCCTCAGAAACTAAGAACAATAAAACTGCATCTTTTTAATGAGCTCGGTTCCAGTCAAAAGATGGAAGCGAATATCGATAACTTAAAATTTATACAAATTCTTTAATCAATAATATCTCACTATGAAACAAATCTTTACACTTTTAATGTTTTTAATGGCGCTGGTCCCTTTGATGGGTCAAGTTTATTTAGATGAATTTGATGATGGTGTCGAAACCAATGCAACAATGCCAGCTGGTTATAGTAGTGTAGAAGAGAATGGAGAATGGACGATAACTGGCGATGGTACTTCAGGTCCTTGGGATCCATTTACCTTAGAGCCAAGTAATGATGATGGAACGACACGAGTTCTAGATATCTCTGAAAATAATAAACTCTATGTAAGAGCTAAAGCCAGTAACCTAGGTACACAGTTACGTCTAGACGTACAGGATGCAGACGGTTTTGCTTCGACTATAGGCAGCGTTACGAAAACTTTAGTCAGTGACTATACAGTCTTTGAGTTTGATTTTACTGGGGTACTCAGTGATGGTGGTTTCGGTGGCACACCTTGTGATGCTACGACAGCACCTTGTCCAGTAGATCCTACTAATATTACACAGTTTTTATTTTTTATTAATCCCGGACAAGGATCTTTTAGTGGCTCAGTCGTTCTGGATTTTGTATCAGTAGGATCAGCACCCTCAGTAGGGCCAGTCTCAGATGTATGGCAAGATCACTTTGATGATGGGGAATTGATAGGATTTCTAAATTCATCGACACCTGGCCTTTCAAATAGTATTTCTAATTCTAACTGGGTGATATCTGGAGATGGAACAGGTGGCATGTGGGATCCTGTGAATATGTTGTTTTTTAATGCAACGACAAAGGATACAATTGATATACCTGTTGCTGATGGTCAGGATAAAGTCTTTATCAGAATGAAAACAAATACACCTGGTACTACTGTACGTGTGGACTTGCAAGATGTCAATGATATGGCGACAACTGCTGCCAGTGTAACTAAGGCTATTACAGAAGAGTGGACGACTTATGAATATAATTTTGCAGGAGGTTATTCTGACTTAGGCTTTGGTGGTACGGGTTGTTCCTCTGACCAAGCCCCATGCCCAGTAGATGGCTCACGAATCGCTAACTTTATTCTGTTCGTAAATCCTGGTTCAGGAGCATTCGTAGGAGATATAGAGATAGATTATGTGTCTGTGGGGACAAGTCTTGAGGGCGGTTCTGGCACTGGTGATGTATTAGTGTATGGTGACCACTTCAGTGGCGGAGAGGGATATGTGTCCACTTCAGCAGCTTTTGGACTTTCTGTCGCAGCGTCTACATTTAAGATTACAGGCACTGGAATAGATGCTCCTTTTGCAGCAGCTGCCTATACAGTGCATGATATGGATACAGGTGAAGCAGGCTTTGTAGATGTCAGTGGCAATAATAAAGTGTTTATAAGAGCTAAAGCTGATGCTGCTAATACTCTACTTAGAGTAGATCTAGTAGATACCTCAGGTTTTGTGACGACGATTCCTTCTTTTACTAGATTGCTAGAATCAGATTATGCCGTCTTAGAACTGGATTTTTCTGGTAACTATATAGATGGAGGTTATGGAGGCACTCCTTGTGAGGCAGATGTAGCCCCATGTGCGGTGGACCCGACTGCTATAGCAACGGTACTCTTCTATCCTAATCCTGCAGATGGAGGATTTCAAGGTTGTATAGAGATAGACTATGTTTCTTTTGGTGCTGCGATGGGAGAAGATGTACAGCAATATGTTGACCATTTTGAAAATAGCAATAGAGACCAATGGGCAGATGCAGGAGGATTTACTGTCGAGGAATCAGGAACAGAACTAGTACTTACTGGAGATGGAACTGCTGGGCCGTATGCAGCCTTTAGTTATACCTTACACGATACAGATGCAGGTACACCACTGGTAGTCAATGTAGCCTCTAACAACAAATTATATGTTAAAGTAAAATCCTCAGTGGCAGGTACGCCTCTTAGAATAGATCTCTTAGATGAGGGAGGTTTTGCGACTACTGAACCAGCTACTTCTAGAGTAGTAGGAGAAGAATATGAAGTACTAGAATTCGATTATACAGGCACCTATAGTGATGGTGGTTATGGAGGTACATCGTGTGATGCAGGACCATGTCCAGTAGACGGCTCAGCTATAACTAATCTCTTGGTATACATAGACCCAGATAATGGAGGGTACGCAGGAACCATGACTATAGATTGGATATCTACAATAGAGCCAATAGAAACTATAGATAACTCTGGTCCACTAGGAATAGATGAGTACCGGGATGCAAAGGATGATGATTCTTTAGAGTTCATTTCTGATAATGACGGACTAGCCCTTACTGCAGAGAATGGACAGTTAAAAATTATTGGTGATGGAACAAGTGGGGCTTTTAGCCCAGTACTCTACGACCTCCATGTAGGCGCAGAAGATGTTATCGTTAATAGTCAGGCCAATAGTGATAAGGTCTATATCAGAGCACGATCTACAGTAGACGGTCTTCCACTCAGAATAGATCTTCAAGATGCTGCAGGATTCTTGACCTCTCAAGCTGGGTTGACTCAGGCCCTGACTACTGAATTTGAAGTGTATGAGTATGATTATACAGGTCAGTACACGGATGGTGGTTTTGGAGGGACGGCATGTAGTGCAGGTCCTTGTCCAGTAGATTCAGAACGTATCGATTTAGTACAGTTCTATATTAATCCTGGCATTGGCGCTTTTGATGGAGAGCTACATATAGATTGGTTCACTTTCGGGACACCATTCTCTGTAAATGTCATCGATCAAGAACAGGTAAATTCTGCAAGAATATTTCCTAACCCAGCTAAGGAGGAACTATATCTTGATATGAATACTAATACGACAGGTCTCGTAGGGACTACGATTCTGGATGCCACAGGTAAGGTTATGAAAACTCAACAACTAGGGCTCCAAACTAAAGGCCAAGTCAGTCAAGCAATAGATATTGCTAACTTACTACCGGGCTTGTATATTATGCATGTAACCTTGGATGGACAACCTGCATTTTACAGCAAATTGATTATTGATTAGATGAATTTAGTGGCTGAAGGTTATCTTCAGCCACACTTTTATAAAAAACGACTATGAAATATATTGCCATACTATTTTTCTTTTTACTCAGTTACTCAGGTATATCGCAAGATGCTTATCATCTAAGTGTCTTGGAGAACTTGTCCTTGAACTACGGTATAGAAGGGGGGCAGTTTTTGTTCTCTGATACCGAAGCTGGGCTACTATCACAAGGGTACCGTTATGGCAATGCGACTTTTACTAATACCACTGAGTCGAACATGGATTTTACCATGAGTAATAATATAGTCGTCAGTAGTGCAGGAGCCAATGCCTGGGATGTAGGGATGGGACAAGAAACTAATTCTGCGGTCAGCGAAGGAGATTTAGTTCTGATTACTTTTTGGGCTAAAGAAAATATTCCTAATTCCCAAGTATTTGTTTTTGCAGAAGATGCATTAGATTTTGATAAGCAATTTTATTTCGCACTGAACTTAACACCAGATTGGAATCAATATTATATTGCTTATAATTCTACTCAGAGCTTTGCTCCTAGGAGATTGAAAGCGGGCTTCCATCTAGCAGCTAAAGCTCAAGATATATCGATTGCTGGATTTACCGCACTGAATTATAAAGATACCTATGGAGTAGAGGATATGCCTACTAGTTTTTCGCCATTTAATTATGAAGGCATAGAAGCTGATGCACCCTGGAGAGCCTTGGCAGAAAGTAGAATAGAAAGCTTACGTAAGTCAGACCTCGTAGTCAATGTTGTAGATGCTGATGGCAATCCTGTAGAAGGTGCTACAGTAAATGTAGATATGCAGAAGCATGCTTTCGGCTTTGGATCTGCCTTAGTTACTTGTAGATTTCCGGGCAATAATTGTTTTGACCAGACCTATGTAGAAAAGGTATTCAACTTAGATGGTGAGGGTCATGGATTCAATGAATGTGTAAATGAGAATGCGCTGAAATGGAGAGGATGGGAAGAGCAGTGGTTAGGCACCCCTACACAAACCGTTAATGCGTTTCAGTATCTGCATGATAGTGGCATTAAGATGCGAGGGCACAATCTCTTTTGGCCAGGTCAATCTTATCTGCCAGATGATATCAAGGGAAGACTAAATGATCTTGATTATCTAAGAGAAAGAATCGATGCCAGAATAAAGGAGATGATAGAGCATCCTAGATTGAGTAAGATAGTAAGAGACTGGGATGTCCTGAACGAAATTACTACGAATAGAACCTTGGAAGAATCGTTTAGAAATGATCCAAATTTTGAAACAGGAAGAGAGTGGTATGCTGAAGTGTTCAGAAAGGTCAGAGAGTTAGATCCTGAATTAGAACTTTATATAAACGACTACATGGCCATCTCGAGTGGCTCTGCTAGTCAGATTGCTCGATACAAATCATTTTTGGATGAACTCAAAAATGATGATGTACCTTTTGATGGAATTGGTTTTCAATGCCATATCGGTTCTGTCCCTAATTCTATTCCCCAAGTAGAAAAAATATTTGATGACTTCTATCAGCGATATGGAAAACGTATGAAAGTCACAGAGTATGATATTAATAATGCGGTGGATGAGGGTATACAAGCACAGTATATGCGAGATTTTCTAACCTTGACTTTTAGCCATCCAGGTATGGATGCCTTTATAATGTGGGGTTTTTGGGATGGTAATCACTGGAAGGCTAATGCACCTATGTTTGAAGAAGACTGGACATTGAAACCATCTGGAGAAATGTTTATCCAGAAAGTCTTTAATGATTGGTGGACAGAGGAAGAGAAGTTGTCTAATGCGGTAGGTCAGACCAGTTTTAGACCATTCAAAGGTGAGCATATAATTACAGTTACTAAGGACTCAGAAACAACTGAAGTAGAGGTCTTTCTCGATGGAGATCAAGACATTGAAGTCGTGATGGGTAAGCTAGATGCTACCAGTAATTTAGATACTTCAGAATTTATCTTATCTCCTAATCCTGTAACTGACGATACGATCAGCTTACAGTTTCCAGATAGATTCCCTTTTGTAGATCTATCTATCTATGATAGTCGTGGGCAGTTAGTTTATGACAAAAAGCAAGTGAGATCCAATGCCAAACAAAAAGTAGATTTGCCATCAGGAGCATATATCCTAAAAATACAATCACCAGGCGGGGATTACACAAAGAAATTAATCATACAGTAAGCGATAAAACATGAGACTCTATGCTATTGTAGCTCTAGTGCTAGCTACCTCTATGTCTTTTGCTCAAGAGCAAAGGCCTATTTTCTTAGATTCAAACAAGACTATCTCAGATAGAGTAGAAGATTTAGTCAGCCAACTGACATTGGACGAAAAGGCAGGTCAGTTAATGTTCGAGGCACCAGCCATTCCTAGATTAAGTATTCCTCACTACAGCTGGTGGAATGAATGTCTTCACGGAATAGCAAGGAACGGTAGGGCAACAGTCTTTCCCCAAGCGATAGGAATGGCAGCAACTTTCGATGTAGATCTGATGCATAGAATAGGTACAGCCATTGCGTTAGAGGGTAGAGCAAAGTACAATGCTAATAAGAAAACAGGATACATGGATAGATACGCAGGGCTGACTTATTGGTCTCCTAACGTGAATCTATTCCGAGATCCTCGCTGGGGTAGAGGCCAAGAAACTTATGGCGAAGACCCACACCTCATCAGCCGAATCGGAGTCGCTTTTGTAAAGGGTCTGCAGGGCAATGATAAATACCTCAAAGTTGCGGCAATGGCCAAGCATTTTGCTGTACATAGTGGTCCAGAAAAGGATAGACATACTTTCGATGCTGTGGTCTCTGATTATGATTTATGGAATACGTACCTACCGGCCTTTGAAGCTCTGGTCAAAGAAGCTAAAGTAGAAGGCGTAATGGGAGCCTACAATAGAACGAATGGTGAAGCCTGTTGTGCCCATTCTTATTTAATGCAAGATGTACTTAGAGACAAGTGGGGCTTCAAAGGGTATTTTGTTTCTGACTGCTGGGCTTTACAAGATTTCTTTGAGGGACATGGTCTGACAAAGGATAGAAAGGAGGCTGCTGCACTAGCACTCAAATATGGTTGCAATCTTAATTGTGGTAATACCTACCCAGAAATACAAGCAGCTATAGAAGCAGGCCTGACTACTGAGGAAGCGGTAGATAAAAATTTGAAGGAGCTATTACCTACTAGATTTAGATTAGGCCTGTTCGATGAGGCAGTGCCCTATGATAAAATCACAACAGAGGTCGTCAGATCACAAGAACATCTAGATCTTACCTATGAATCTGCTGCGAAGTCTATCGTTCTACTAAAAAATGATAATGAAACCCTCCCCTTAGATCCAAATCTTAGAAACTTATTTGTTACTGGACCGACTGCTGCAGATGCACAAGCCTTACTGGCCAATTACTTTGGAATAAGTGATGACATGCGTACGATGCTAGAAGGTATCGCTTCTAATGTTTCAGATCATACGGCTATAAGATATGTGCAAGGTAATCTCCTAGATAGACCGAATGTCAATCCTATGGACTGGTTCTCAGAAGAGGCGGAGGTGGCAGATGTGACCATCGCATGTATGGGAATCACTCAGTTATTAGAAGGGGAAGAAGGAGAAGCTATAGCGTCTGCTACTTATGGAGATAGAGAGTATATTACCTTGCCACCACATCAAATAGAATATCTTAAGTTACTGAGAGGGAAAGCAAAAAAACTTATTGTTGTCATTACAGGCGGAAGTGCTATATCTATTCCAGAAGTACATGAGATGGCAGATGCCATACTGTATGCTTGGTATCCTGGTGAGCAAGGAGGCCAAGCTGTGGGAGATATAATCTTTGGGAAGGCTAGCCCCTCAGGAAAACTACCAGTGACTTTCGTTAAGAGTATAGAAGACTTGCCGCCGTTCGGAGATTATAATATGCAAGGTAGGACCTATCGTTATATGGACAAGGAGCCTTTGTATCCATTTGGCTACGGACTCCATTATGCGCAGTTGACTTATGGAGAAGCTAAAGTCAATAAAAGTAAAATCAGAAAAAAGGATGTACTCAAGGTGTCTGTACCGATTTCAAGTAAGGCAACTATGCCCATAGAAGAAGTTGTACAAGTCTATGTTTCTAAGATTAACAAAGCTGACCGTGACCCTAATTATTCACTCAAAGCTTTTCAGAGGGTGAATTTGCTACCTGGTAGCGAGAAAGAAGTTGTCTTCGAACTAGACCACAAAGCTTTTAGTATCTATGATTCTAAGGGTGATCTACAGTTAGAGAAAGGGGAGTATGAGCTTATGATTTCCTCTTCTGCACCTATGCAAAGGGCTCTCGCATTAGGGGCTCCTCAGTGGAGTTCAGTTAAGATAAAGGTGAAGTAATAAATCAAGAAAGAAGAGTAAGTGAAGTAAATGTATTTATTAGGATATGACATAGGAAGTTCTTCGATCAAGACGGCACTCGTCCACGCTGAGACTAAAGAGGTCGTGGATGTCGTGCAGTATCCTGATATCGAAATGGATATGATATCTCGTCAGAAAGGGTGGGCCGAGCAGCAGCCAGAACTATGGTGGCGCTATCTGTGTCTAGGGACCAAAAAGATACTCGAAAAGCAAAAGGTAAAGAGCTCGGATATTCTTTCTATTGGCATTAGTTATCAGATGCATGGCTTGGTCGTGGTCGATAAAGATAATCAGGTCCTGAGGCCTTCGATCATCTGGTGCGATAGTCGTGCTGTCTCACTTGGAGAGGAGGCTTTCGAGGCATTGGGCCCAGATTTTTGTTTGGATAATTATCAGAATTCTCCAGGAAATTTTACAGCCAGCAAATTGAAATGGGTCAAAGACAATGAGCCAGACGTCTATGACAAGATAGCTAAGGTATTATTGCCAGGAGATTACATAGCTATGAAGCTTACTGGCGAACTAAGTACGACCATCTCTGGACTGTCTGAAGGTGTCTTATGGAACTTTAAGGAAAATAAATTAGCATATAAGTTGCTTGACTATTATGGTATCAGTGCTGACCTGATCCCTGCGTATAAGCCGACTTTTTCAGTATCAGGACTGGTCTCAGAAGTAGCGGCAGAAGAAACTGGACTCACAGCAGGCATAAAGGTTGCTTATCGTGCTGGTGATCAACCTAATAATGCCTTAGCTCTAAATGTACTAGAACCAGGCGAAATTGCAGCAACCTGCGGCACGTCAGGGGTCGTATACGGTGTAGTGGATAAATCAGTCAATGATAAGCAATCTAGAATAAATGCATTTGCGCATGTTAATCATGGTAACAAGAAGAATAGGATAGGTGTCCTCTTATGTATCAATGGCGCTGGTATTCAATATAGCTGGCTGAGAAGTCAAATAGCCCTATCTGGCCGTAGCTATGAAGATATGGAGCGCATGCTTGCCGGTGTACCAGTAGGTGCAGAAGGTGTTTGTATTTTTCCGTATGGTAATGGCGCTGAAAGAATATTTAATAATAGAAACCTAGAAAGTCATATTCGCAATCTAGAATTCAATAGACATACCAGAGCCCATATCTATAGAGCAGCGATAGAAAGTGTCGCATTTACTTTCGTCTATGGAATACACATACTGCAAGAACTTGGTATAGAGATAAAAAAACTTAGAGTAGGAGATGATAATATGTTTCAGTCTAAGGTTTTTTCTACCACAATCGCAACACTTTTAGGTATAGACCTAGAAGTAGTGAATACTACAGGTGCAGTAGGAGCAGCGCTGGCATCAGGCCATGGCAGCGGATATTATAAGTCTATCAGGAAAGTGATGTCTAGTCTGAAAGCCAAGAAGGTGTACAAGCCCGATCTTAATTACAGCGAGTATAAGAAGGCCTATACCTCATGGAAGGAAGCACTTAGTGAATTGCTAGGTTCTGATTCTAAATCAACTTCTAATAATACCTTAGCTAGTGAGCTGGAACAGAAGGATAAGTTAATAGCACAACAATCTTTGTTATTAGAGGTGCAGAAGAAGCAATTAGAATCTATAAAAAAGACACTTAATAAATTACAACTAGATCATAGCTCTGATGCCTTGCCTAAGCTGCTCAAGCAAATAGACTCTAAGAAAAGCATAGAATTATTAGACCATACAACTTTGATGTCTAACCCTATCGTAGAGCAAATAAAAAAACAATACCCTGAGCTGAGTTACGAAGAACTGAAGCTGGGGTATTTTCTGCATATGAAATTTTCAACGAAACAAATAGCAGAGGAACTTAATCTCTCTTATAGAGGTGCAGAGACAAAAAGATATAGACTTCGACAGAAGTTAGATTTACCTAAAGGCACTTCACTGAGTGCATTTTTTGCAAACATTTGAATAAAATAGATAACACAGCATGATACTGAAAGGCGAAACAGAATACTTCAAAGGAGTAGGTGCAGTAAAGTATAAAGGGCCAAAATCAAAAGACCCCTTAGCATTCAAATACTATGATGCAAAAAAGAAGGTCATGGGTAAGACTATGGAGAAGCACTTCAAATTTGCTATTGCTTACTGGCATAGCCTCTGCAACACAGGAGGAGACCCCTTTGGCCCAGGAACTAGGCACTTGCCCTGGAATACAGCCACTGATCCAGTCCAGAGGGCCAAAGATAAAATCGATGCAGCTTTTGAGTTTATGACGAAGCTAGGTGTAAAGTACTATTGCTTTCATGATGTAGATATGGTAGATGAAGGCAGCGACCTCGCAGAAAGTAGAAAGCGCTTAATGAAAGTTGCAAAGTATGCGCTAGAAAAACAAAATAAAGCCAAAATAAAAGTACTGTGGGGTACTGCTAATCTCTTTAGTCACCCACGTTATATGAACGGTGCAGCTACCAACCCTGATTTCAACGTTGTGTCCTATGCGGCGGGTCAGGTCAAGAATGCTCTAGACACTACTATAAAACTTGGCGGAGAGAATTATGTATTCTGGGGTGGTAGAGAAGGCTATATGTCTTTACTCAATACTGATATGAAAAGGGAACAAGAACATCTTGCGATGTTCCTTCACAAAGCTAGAGACTATGCGAGAAGTCGAGGATTCAAAGGCACTTTTTTTATCGAGCCTAAACCTATGGAACCCTCTAAGCATCAGTATGATTTTGATAGTGCTACAGTATTAGGTTTTCTAAGACAATATGATTTGCTTAAAGACTTCAAGATCAATGTTGAGGTGAATCATGCGACCTTAGCTTGCCACACTTTTGAGCATGAGTTACAAGTCGCGGCTGATGCAGGGGCTCTAGGCTCTATGGATGCTAATAGAGGAGACTATCAGAATGGCTGGGATACAGATCAGTTTCCAATGGATGTCTTTGAACTGACACAGGCTATGCTGGTACTCCTGCAGTCTGGAGGCTTACAAGGGGGCGGCATTAATTTTGATGCAAAGGTCCGACGTAATTCTACAGATCTTACAGATATGTTCTATGCCCATATCGGTGGGATGGATGCCTTTGCACGTGCATTACTTACAGCAGAGAAAGTGCTAAAGAATTCTGACTATAAGAAGATACGGAAGAAACGTTATGCTTCCTTTGATAGGGGAAAAGGTAAAGCTTTCGAGCAGGGGCAATTAAGTCTGAAGGACTTAGCTGAGCTGGCCTTAAAGAGAGGAGAGCCTGAACAAATTAGTGGACAGCAGGAATTGTTAGAGAATATAATCAATAACCATATATAGTAGATAAGAACTTAGGTTGCACCAGTCGTATGCTTTAGATCATTAAGTGACTAAGTATTGTACAATTTAATTTGTCTCATTATTTTTCTGCTCCTCGTAGTGCAGATGAATTATTTCTATAAAATTTAAGATTATTCCCAGACCAAGAACTATATAGAAAATAGTAAACATTTTGCCTGCAGAGGTAGTGGGTGCAATATCCCCATAACCAACTGTGGTCAAAGTTACTACTGAAAAATATAAGCAATCTATCCATTCCCATCCTTCCAAGTATCTATACATAAACGTCCCAAGACCTATAATCGAGGTGGTCAATGCTAGCAGTTTGAGGTATTTTTTATCTTTTATAAAAGATAGAATTACACTTATAAAATTCATATCACTTATTGTTTTACTAAATGAAAGACGACGCCTAGTTTGTTGCTCCTTCCATCTTCGATATGGAACTAACTAAAAGCTAATATGTTTAGTTTGCACTATTATAATCCGAGAAAACTTTCACTAGTAGTCAGTAAGAACCTTATTAGATATTCTTTTCCAGAAGAAGCATTGAGTGATAGGTTTGTCCATTCTTATTACTCATGGCGATCCTCTTTTCATTCTTGATGAAGAGTTATATTCGGAAGAATAATCGGTTTGTAAATAGAATCAATTTCTTATCTAGCTTAATTGATTTCTTGATTTTATATTAGAGTTAGAAATAATTAGAGCTAGATAGAAAGATGCCACTTTGATTCTTATAGAACTCCATCCATCAGACTTCTATGTAAGTGGTGTACTAGCCCTCCGATGCGGCAATATGAAGAGTTCTTAAAAATGTTATTTCACTTTGTTTTGAAATAAACTACAGAATAGACGTCAATGACTTGAACAAATAGGATTAGTAGTTGTTTGAGTTAGTAAGACTAACATATGATGCAATACATACTAACTCTGCCACATTCATTATAGTTTCTACCTAAAACGAACGTCATGAAAATGAAAACTAACATATTAAAAATCATCTTTTGCTTTTTTAGCTTTGCTTCTCTAGGCCAGTCACAGTACATGATGCATTTGCTGCATGAAGGTGATAATTTTATGGCTCAGGCAGAATTTGACCTAGCTCTCAATAGCTACAACTCTTACATAGAGAACAATCCTAATGACCCTAGAGGTTATCTCCATCGTGCAAGACTAAATGAGGCTATTGGAAATATTAGTGCCTCCAAATTTGACTTTACGGTAGCAGAGAAGCTAAATCCCCTATCACACATGTATTTTGATCCTTCCCTCAGATCACAGTACTATGCTGAGAAATTCTTTGATTATGATATATCAGATCCTGACAAATCTTTTTCTAAGTCACCTCTTAGGGCAAAAGACTATGTAGAGTTTATTCATTCGGTGCAATCTATGCATAGCTCAGACTCTTTGATAATTGAAGTGATTCAAGATATCGCCGACCAAAATTTTGTAGATGCTGAGTTCAAATTAGAGAAAATTGACTCTAATAAAAGCAATCTACCTTTGATCCATGATCTGAAGGGATTAATAGAACTTAAAACTGGTGATGCAGAAGCGGCTTTAGACCATTTTACACAAGCTATAGATCTAGCGCCAAATTTTGCTATTGCATATCACAATAGAGCCATCTGCCATAAACTACTGAGGCAATATGATAAGGCCAAAGAAGATTTAGAGAAAGCGATATCTATAAACGATGAATTACCTATGTTTCACTTTGCCTTTGCCAAGCTTAACCAGAAAGTAGGTAACCTAGATATGGCAAGAAAGTACTATAAGAAAGCTATCGATAATGACGAAACCTATATAGAGGCTTCTACAAATTATAGTCAATTATTAAAGAAGATAGGGGATTATGATGCTTCTTTGCTCTACCTCAGTCAAGCTGATTCTCACGACATAGAAACTTCAGAGGAAAATTATCTCAAGGCCAATCTTCACTTCGTATATGGAGAGTATGAAGAAGCGAAATATCACTTTACAGAGTACTTGGCAGAATTTCCTGAGGATAGAGATGCTCTATATAACCTAGGATTAACCAA
This sequence comes from uncultured Saprospiraceae bacterium, assembly GCA_937921825.1. Taxonomy (GTDB): domain Bacteria; phylum Bacteroidota; class Bacteroidia; order Chitinophagales; family Saprospiraceae; genus RFSX01. The sequence goes on along the minus strand of CAKZVK010000102.1, from coordinate 4,970 downwards.
GCTCTTACTGAGAGAATATGAGGAAGGATGTGAATGTCTATCTAGGAGTCTGTATGAAAATGAAAACCAAAAACGAGAGGAGATATACAATGCATATTGCTCCAATTCTTTTTAGGGATAAACATTAACAGGTCTAAGATCAGGATATAGCCACATATTCATAAAAAGTTAAGTAATAGGATGATCGTAAGGATTGCCATTGCAGGTCACTTTTTATTATATTAAACCTTGACTCTCATTAGCTTATAATACATCTTGCCAATCAAGATTTACCATCCTGTAGAGTCCTGTGCTTTTTTAGACAGTAATTTATTGAACAATAATTTTCTTAGTTCCGCTACCTGTCTTTAGGAAATAAGCACCAGCTTGAATTGTATGCAAGTCGAGGTAATCTATAGAATCAAATGTAAAAAGTTCCTTTCCATTTATATCAAATAATGAGCCGCTGATTTTCTTACTGAATCTTAAAACTCGGTTGTTGCTTATCGGATTAGGAAATACAACTAAGTCATCAGTGTACGAAGTGGCTGATGTTCCGACTAAATTGCAATCCCCAAAGTGGGAATTGTAATTACGGAAATGTGGAAATATTGGAAGTAGATCACCATTATTATTTGTGTTTTCTGGAAGCTCTAAGGAATGCTGAAAGAAGTTACAGGCTTTGCCTTTGTTGTTTGGGGACTTTATCACTCCTAAAGATTTGTGACCATTACCATAGGATGCGACTAAAATTTCTTGATCTGGTGATAGCATCTGTTTTGCAAAATAGAGTGGATAAACAAAATCAACAGCGCCATCCCAGCTATCTATAATTTGTCCCTCTATGTTTTCATAATCGCACAAGTCTAATTGTCTCATCTGTGTAAGAGACGAAACATACAAGTATCTACTGTTTGGTGAGAACGAGCAACCTTGAGGGTATTCAGTGTCATCTACTGGAAAAATCTGATAAATTTTCTGATCGTATAATTCACCAGTAGCATTATTAAACTTGTAAAGGACTACTTGTTGATCTTCCCGTATAATTTGCGCAAAGAAATTGCCATCAGGAGAAAAACTTGATTGTCCGTTAAAAGTGGTACCGTAGTAGCGGTCCCATTGATCAGTTTCTACCGAAGCGACACCATCTTCTGTAATTAAAACTTTATAATATTCACTAGAGCTTAATTTTCCGACGATCAACCACCAATCTATACCATTTTCATGTCTAGTCATTTGCATGGTGCTATTCAATAAGGAATCTTGAATAACTATGGAATTGCATTCAACGACTTCACCTTCCCCATCGTTTTTGCTCATATCAATAGTATTCATCGATAGATTAGACGCTGCATTCCAATATTGTCCTTCAACAGATAGCGGATCTAGATCAAAGAGATAATATATCTCAGGCTTATTGACTGCTGGAATGCTCATCAGGGATTGATTCATAATGTAATAATTCAAAGGGTAGTCGTAGAGATTAATATTAAAGCATTCAGAGCCTCGCATTATTTGATTATGCATGTTGTTTATGGTAATACCATTAGAATAGAATTGTAAACTCCCTTTTATATCTGACATGATCACAGAACCGTTATCTAGCTGTGAAGAAGGAAAATGTCTCACAGGTTTCGTTGAGTTGGCGGTCGTGAAATCAAATCCCCCAGTACCATAAGGCCAAGAATAATTGTTACCTAGTATCCAATGGTTGTCATAATTGTTTGCCCTTGTTGCCTTAATCCCACAATCTTCTACCTTGACCTGTGAATTGATTTCTATTGTGTCACCATCAACGTTAGATATGGTCAGAGAAACTGGAAAGGTACCTGGGTTTTCATATTGGATCATCGGAAAAACTTTTGATGAATTATCTGGAATGCCGCCGGGAAACTTCCAGTCTAAATTATATTGCAAATAGTCTGTAACTCCCTTAAAATCAACATAGCCATCGTCGCAGATAAGTGTTGTGTTTTGTTCGATTGTTGCAGATAATCCCTCATTTGTCAGAATGCCAATATTGTGAAAATCAATTCTTTGATCACCTTGAAAGTGAAATCCATGTTGTAAGACGACGAGTCTTTCGTTGTCGTTAATTTTTTCCAAATCTCTTATTCGCAATTGATTATATCTCTCTAAATTGTCTTCAGTTATTTTGAACCATGCACCATTAAAGGAACAGAGAAAGTCTTGGTCTTTCCAGGTGAAAAAATAACTGTCTTCATTACTATCATCATCTGCAATAATTTTCTCTTCTCCATTAGTGATTCTATATGTTTCTCCGTGATTAATAATGAGGTAGAAGTTGTCATTGAATGAATAGAATTTGTCAATTCTTATATCGATGGTATCTAAATGCATCCATTCACTATCGTCATCTGGTAAAAACACAATCTCTTTATCTTCTGGCCAATCTTGATAGATCATGGCATAGCCACCTTTGTAAGGTTGGATATCTCTATAGTAGTAATCTCTAAAGTTGCTTGAGCCCTCTACTTTTTTTAATTCATGCCATTCGTTATTTTCTAAATAGTAAGGTCCACCATTGCCGGAATCATATTCTCTTTCATCATTTAAGAATAATCTATTGTTTATGATATTGATTTCGTCTACAGCTACAGGTGTTTTTACTCCTTCCCATTGATTGTTTACAAATTTTAGTAAATCATAATTTTCAAGACCTGGATGTGCTTTTCTACGATAATTTCTAACAGCGTATAATTCTCCTTCAAATACTTCTACTTGTTTAATGCCATCTTGAAGGACGACTTCAAAAGGGGTGAATGCTTCACCATCCCAATAAACAAGATTGGGAGAATAGATGTCATTGGCAAAGCTAAAATTTCCAGCGATGATATACTTTCCATTGTAACGGGTAATAGAATTAGCTAGGCAATAAGAATGTGCATTTCTATAGGATATATGCGAAGAAACATTCCCAATGGAAATAGGTAGAGCTTCATTACATCGTATGAGTGAAGCAGAGTTTGAGCTCCATTCATGAAAGTCTCCTCCTACATACAAATTATCACCTTCACTGACTACTGTTCTTATCGATCCATCAAAAGTACCTAGATTCGGGTAGTCAGTATTTACTACCTCGTCGTTTTCTAAACGTATGATTTTAACATCTTCCAAGTCGAAGGTACTTGAGGAGTCTACTACAGCATGTAGATGCCCCTGATGTTCAAATAGTCGACTTATACTTTTGTCCTCATGCTGTTTCAATATGTTTTTCCATGAATAGCTATTAGAATCAAAATAGAAAAGTGAATTGTCTAGTGAAGTATAAATTTTCCCTTGGTGCATACTACAAGCATTGGGGGAACTAGGTTCCTCTCCTATGTTTGGTAATGAAGACCATGCGTTATTTTCATATATTGATACGGAATGTGAGAAGCCACTATTGCTTCTAAATCCATTCCCCCAAGCAATTAATCTATCATCGTTGACAAAAAGGCCCTTAGCATTAAGATCAGAATTCAGACCTGCATCGCTCCATTTTTTATCTGAATATTTCATGATACCATTATTTTTTACTCCATTTAGGCTTCTGAAGTCCCCTGTTACATAAAGTTCATCTTTATACATTACCATGTCTCGGATAGATCCATACAGGTTTTTTACATCTAGTGATTGCCATTGTCCATTTTCATATTTTGCCAAGCTGTAGATCTCCTCATTCTTTGCGATGGTGAAATTTCCACCTATATATAGTACACCATTGTAAACTGTAGCACATAAAACGATTCCATCTATTTCTGTCGAATCTCCTAAGCTACTCCATTCTCCATTTTCTAGCTTAGCGACATTTTGCATCCTATTACCATCAATTGCAGAAAATTTGCCGACAGCATAAAGGGAGCCACTAGACTCATCTTTAGTGATATCGTAAATAATTCCTTGCATTGTAAGGCCGTGTCCAATTGGATGTACAACTTGTGCCATAACAAAATCTAGACAAAATAGAATGGCTAAGAGGAAGCTAAATGATTTCATATATTATTGTTGGAAGAAGGAATATAGGCATAGATGCTCTATTTATCTTGTCTGAATTTAGTGAATAGTGTTGCTAAAATTTAGAAAAGGTTACCTTCTTGTCGTTGTTGGCACTGCTATTATTTAAAATAATACAAAAGAGCAGTAAAGTTAAAGCTGTAAGTACTTAGGTTACATAGTCAAAGGTGTTGAAAATCAATAGATTTATGCTTCTACTAAGCGGTATAACCGTTAGTATCCTATACAGACATATAGCGGTATGTGGAGTATAAGATAAGGCCCTTCACAACCACCTATCCCGTAAAGCCGTCATAGGCTTAGAGAAAGAGGTAGTCTAAGGATATAATGAAGCCAGAAGAATCTCTGAGGTCTTCTCTTTCTCGTTTCTGGAGAGAGAGTCGGGCATTTGCACTGATGCTGGCCCTTGGGGCCACAAAGTATTGGAAATCTAAATCCACTCTCGAGAAGTTGTCAAATTTCTGGAAGCTCGTATCTATAAATTCATTGACTAGAGCGATACCCATATTTATTCGAGAGCTCAGTAGATAATCTATATCTAGGCTTGTCACTTGACTCAAGATCTCGTAATTATCGACGACGTCATCTGCATTTTCAAAACCTATAATTCTATGTGCTCTTCCGTACATAAGACCTGTAGAGAAATCTATCTGAAAATTTCCTTTAGGGATATACTTTTCATAGATGGTCTCTAGCCCATATTCTAGGGTCCAGTTTTTTGTATTAGAGGGTCGTGCACCAGGGGCGCTGACAACGATGAGTGCAGTACTTGTTCGTGCATTGAGTGCCTTGCCTGTAGGACCTATTTGCCAGGTGCTGCCAGACCGTCTATTTCGGAAACCCTCAAAAAGCCAGGCATCATTAAGTGCCGCAAAAAAGGCAAACTTATCTGTCTCCACATAGCCACTCTCTCCTAGATAGGCGGCTAGCTGTTCCATCTCGTAGATGCGCTCAAATCTGAAATCCAGTACTCT
>CAKZVK010000101.1 GCA_937921825.1 uncultured Saprospiraceae bacterium | reverse complement strand
TACACGGGTTAGGGTATATGTTTATTCTCTTTGATTCAGTATTATTAATTGAAGATGTCTGGATTTCAGTACAAGTGTTTGTTTCTCCAGGAGTACCTATAAGTACATTGCTTCCTGAGAATAAAGAGTTTTCAGCTAAGGCCCAATTTAGTCCATCATTTATATTTAGAGTTGGATCGCAGAGTTCTATGGAAACACCTCTTGTTGGTATAGGCCAGTTAGCGTCCTGCTCATAATCAATTCTGACAACTTCTTGTCCAGTTGGATCAGTCAGTAAGAAGAATGGATTTCCAGAGATTTGTTGAGGTCCCCATTCGGCCATATCCATAATTACACCTAAGTCAATCATGGCATTGAAATCTGAACTAATTAAATACTGCTCATTTGGTAATAGATTAATATCTGGCAATACAGATAGATTTATGTCTCCACTAATAGACCATTCTGAAATATTGATTGTGTCTTCGCTAAAGTTTAAAAGTTCGATGTATTGCAAATCTGTATTCCACAATGGTTGTTCATATAAGATTTCGCTAATTGTAATTTGCGCTTGCAAGCTATTCAAAGCTGCAATAAGAAAAAGTGCGCTTATGAATTTCATAGAATTTTATTTATTTACTCCAAATCTAAAATCTAATTCCCGCTCAGCTGTCTACAATACATAAACTAGAACTTTAATTTTTTACAAAAATGGAAGTGTTGTCAATTTCTCACTTATGTAGAGTCAATAAACTTTACCTGATGAAAGAAGTTTGCGGAGTGGTATTATAAAATAGTCGTTGACTTGATTACCTAAGACCCAGAGAATGATTCTCAGTCAGTCTGGAGTGAGTTGCTGGCTTTGTAGTAGACCACAGAAAGATCAACTCTAGATAGACACTTTTGGAAGAAGAAGAGTTGTAGGCAAAAAAAAGCTCGAGACTTCTCTCGAGCAAAAACGAATTTTACAATTTAATAACCAAAACTTACACAATACAAATATAAACTACATATTATATTAAAAGCAAATATGTAATATGTTAAAATACAACTATTTATAGATTACATAATACATTAATATATAAATACTTGGTTTTCAATAGATGTTTTACCATTATTGTGTTAAGATTCAGTGTCCATGAAAGTACTTTTTGAAGATAATCACCTCCTTATAGTCAATAAACCGGCTGGTATCCTCTCCCAAGGGGACAATACAGGGGATAAATCTATTATCAATATAGCCAAAGAATACATCAAGGTGAAATACAAAAAGCCTGGGGATGTCTTTCTGGGCCTAGCACATAGGTTGGATAGGCCTGTCAGTGGTGCTATCATCTTATGCCGTACAAGTAAGAGCCTCACACGTGTCACAGAACTCTTTAAGGAGCGAGCTGTTACTAAAATTTATCATGCCGTCGTGATGGATAGGCCACAACTGCACTCGGAAAGAGTAGTCTCTTATATAAAGAAGGACACTAGAAAGAATAAAGCCATCGTCTCCAAGAAACCCTTCGAAGGTGCTAAGAAAGCGATACTGTCCTATCAGCAGATAGGAGATGCTAGTGGTTATGCCTTACTAGAGGTCACTTTAGAGACAGGTAGAACCCATCAGATTAGAGCCCAGTTAAGCTCTATAAAACTTCCCATTTTGGGAGATCTGAAATATCGTCCTCAGACACCGCTAGAGGATAAGTCCATAGCACTGCACTGTCATAGCATGGAGTTTATCCATCCTGTAAAGAAGGAACCCCTCAGAGTCACTGCCGCCTATCCTAATAAACCGTGGTGGCAAAGGTTCCAGTAAGTCTTACTTCTTGATTTCTTTTTCATAGAGTGCTATCCAGTCTTTGGCTGTAATCTTTGTAACTAGCTCTGCTATGAGGGCATAGGGTATATCGTCTACTTTCTTGAAACGTATACAGCTTTTGCCCATATCTAGTTTGTATTGACTATGCTTAGGATACTCTTTTACAAACCAGTCATAGACCTGCTTGTCAGCATACAAACCCATATTATAGAGTGCAATAAAGCTTTTCTGATTAGCCATACTCAGAAAGGGTAGCGGTGTATCTTTCTTACAGTGATAGCCATCAGGATAGTCCTTAAGAGAGACAACCCAGCCAGGCATTCCGTAACTCATCGCTTCTGTATAACCCTTGGGGATGTGTTTCTTTATAGTAGCTCTTAGTTTCTTGAAAGCGGGCCTTCTGTCGTCTGGCACTGCGTCTATATATTCCTTGACTGTCGTGGGCTTACTCATAATCAGTTTTATTTCTAGTCCAAGGTAAAACTTTCATAACTTAATTTAACTAATATGTATCTTTAAGGAGCCTTAGTATTTTATTATCTAAATCTGATCTAATTCTTATATGAGACGTATCTTTTCTCTATTCCTTTTCCTTTGTTTTTCTTTTCAGATTTCTGCACAAGTAGAGCTACAAACACAGCTCGAAAAACAATACCGCAACTACAGCCTAGACAAAGTAGAAACCAGTGCTTTATTCAATCAGATAAATAGCAAGAATACTTTCCACATTCAGACCCTAACTGTGGGAGGTCAAACCTTCACTTTAGAGTTATGGGACAGTGGATTGAGATCTAAAGAGAATGTTGTGACACTAGCAAAGGGTTCTTCGGCAGGCATGACTCATCCGATACCTCTTAAGGGCTATATCAAAGGTGATCCAGCCTCCACTGTTAGATTGACGGTCAATGATGGTTTTCTACAAGGCTATATCAGACAAAATGGTCGTACGCTAAATATCCAGCCAGCCTATTACTTCGATAACAAAGCACCTCGAGACCTTGTCCTCTCATTCTATGACAAGGATGTCATTGCAGACCACAGCCATCACAAATGCGGGGTAGGTGCAAAACAAGTAGTACTAAAAGATCAAATCACTAGCTCTACAAGCCATACCCAGAAAAAAGTAGGAGAATGCTTTGAAGTCGAAATAGCACTTGCGGCTGACTGGCTTATGTTTGATGATTATGGAAGTGAATCTGCTGTAGAGAATCAGATCACTAGTGTTCTCAATGATGTACAGGGAAATTATGATGATGAATTTGCAGATGCAATAGAATACGATCTTACAGATGTATGGATCTCTAATTGTAACAGTTGTGATCCCTGGACGAGCTCTAATAGTGCTGATGATTTATTGGATGATTTTACTGATTGGGCACCTTCCAATCTTGGTGGTCATGATGTGGCGACTTTATGGTCAGCACGTAACTTTAGTGGGTCGACAATTGGGCTAGCCTGGGTCGGTGCGGTATGCACTAACTTCTCCTACAATGTCTGTGAAGATTTTTCTAACTCCGCTAATTTTCTAAGAGTACTCCAAGCCCATGAGTTGGGTCATAACTGGGATGCAACACATGACTCAGGAGGGGGATTTATTATGTCTCCTTCGGTAAATAGCTCCACCGTATGGTCGAGTGATTCTAAAGCTGACATAGAAGATTATGCGACCAGTGCAGGCTGTTTCGGAAATTGCTCTAGTGGTAATCCTCCTACGGCAGACTTTGAATATGAGATTACAGAAGCTTGTGTAGTCGCTGAAGTAGAATATACTGATCTCTCTAGCGGTGCCAACCAGTGGGAATGGACGTTCGAAGGAGGTACACCAAGTACTTCTACAGAACAGAACCCTGTCGTACAATATGCTATAGCGGGTACCTATGACGTCACTCTAGAAGTATTCAATGCAGCTGGTGATGATGAATTAGAATTAGAAGATGAAGTAGAAATCGTCTCTGGACCTATAGCAGATTTTGATTATGAAACAGATGAGTTAGAGGTGGACTTTTATGATAATAGTGGTGCTGGAGCAGATGGAAGTTTCCTTTGGGAATTTGGTGATGGTACCACTTCGACTGATCAAGACCCTTTTCACTTCTATGCGAGTCCAGGAATATATACGGTTACCTTTTATGCAGAGAATGACTGTGGAGATGATGAAATCTCTATAGATATAGAAGTTTTTGATGAGCCAGAAGCCTTATTCACTGTAGACACTGTAAGAGGTTGCCCACTGGATACTTTCCAGTTCACAGACCTCAGTTATGGAGGTATCGAGTCCTGGGAGTGGACCTTCCTAGGCGGTACTGCTAATGATAGTACCATCGCTAACCCCTTTGTATATTATACAAATCCGGGTATCTATGATGTGCAACTCAGAGTGACTAATCCTGAAGGTTCTGATAGAGAAACAAAAAGATCATATATCAGTGTAGACACTTTGCCTACTGCTGGTTATACCTTTAGCACCTCTGCCAATACCGTTACATTTAATAATAGTTCCAATTTTGCAGACAGCTACTTATGGGATTTTGGTGATGGTACTACGAGCACTGATACTTCTACTACACATGTTTATGCGGGCTCAGGAACCTACTCCGTAGTGCTTGCAGCTATGAATAGTTGTACTACAGCATATGATACCCAGACTGTAGTGATCAATGTAGAGCCTCTTGCAGGTTTTACGACTTCGGGTTCCACAGCAGGCTGTGCTACACATACGGTAACCTTCTTAGATACTTCTGCAGGAATACCTAGCTCATGGAACTGGAGTTTCCCAGGGGGGACACCAAGTAGTTCTACACTTAGAAATCCAACCGTGGAGTATACCTCTGCAGGGAGCTATCCAGCGACTCTCGAAGTCACTAATGCTTTTGGATCGAATAGTTTTTCAGTGACAGATTATATTGTAGTAGATGACGTGCCGACATTAAGCTCAAGTTTTACTAGAGATATCATGACGGTTTCATTTACCTCTACAACGACTAATAGTACTAACCTGTTATGGGATTTTGGAGATGGGCAGAGCTCTACAGAAAGCAACCCAATACATACCTATACTACACCTGGAACGTATGAGGTTTCTGTAGTATCTACAAATGACTGCGGACAAGTTAGTAATACACTTGCTATCTCAGTCAGTCTATTACCGAGTGCGAATATTAGTGCAGACAATACGGCTATCTGTGCACAAGAGACAGTCTCATTTTCTGATGTGAGTGGCAATGATGTGACGAGTTGGAATTGGTCATTCCCAGGAGGAACACCAAGTACATCTACCTTGCAAAATCCAGTCGTCAGTTATAACCAAGCAGGTACTTATGATGTCAGTCTCACCATAACAAATAGATCAGGATCTGATACTCAGACATTTGATAATTATGTGGCAGTCACAGGGACGCCAGAAGCAGATTATGAGTTTACACAAGATGGCAATACATTGAATCTGATGAACTTAACAGCAGGGACTTCGACCTTGTGGACGATCAGTGATGGCACTAGCTACACGACCTCCGAGGTCAGTCATGTCTTTGATAGTAATGGCACCTACCAGGTGACCTTAGATGTAATGAATCAATGTGGTACCGATCAGAGAAGTTTCTCTGTATTGGTAAATGCTTATACAATTAGTGCTTTTACAAGTACAACACCTGAGGGCTGTACACCGCTTACAGTGACTTACGAAAGTCAAAGTCCGAATGCTGAGAGCTATAATTGGAATTTCCCTGGAGGAATGCCCTCTACAGCGACAGGATCGACAGCAACAGTCGTATATATTACAGAAGGTAGCTATGATGCCTCTCTGAGAGTCTCTAATAGTTTTAATAGTGATGAATCTACTAGGCCAGGCTATGTGAAGCTGACTTCACCACCGGAACTCTCTTATGAATTCAATGTAGTAGGCAATACGGTAGAGTTATTGAATACTTCATCAGAATCTAATCCACAATGGATCATCAGTGATGGTGCTACCTATATAGATGAAGCAGTGACCCATACTTTCGATGCGAATGGGACCTACGATGTGAGTATAGCTGTATCTAATGCCTGTGGGACAAAAACGGAAAGTTTTGAAGTTGTGATTAATGCTTTTCTAGAGTTGTCCTTCGAAGCCGATGAAACAGTAGGTTGTATTCCTCATACTATCAATTATACGAGTACAGTAAATACTGCTGTCGATAACTATGCTTGGTTATTCCCAGGTGGAACCCCAGAGATGTCTTTTGAGCCTAATCCTACTGTTGTCTATGAGACTGTTGGTACCTACGATGCAATCTTAGAAGCCACCAATGCCACAGGGGTGGTTGCAGAAATGAAGACAGCTCTGATTACAGTATCAGATGTTCCAGAAGCTGATTTTAGTTTCGAGATACAAGAAGGCGCTTTGACCCTTGAGAATCTATCTATAGGAGCAACGAGTTATGTATGGAATTTTGGAGATGGGACGACTTCTACAGAAGAGCATCCTAACCATAGCTATGCAGAGGCGGGCATCTATGACGTCATTCTGACAGCTACAAATGACTGTGGATCAGTAACGACTATTCTAGCTATAGACGTAGACATTACCTCAAGTATTGAGGATATCAATCTATTTGGAGAATGGAATCTCAGACCAAACCCTTCTGAAGGGCAGGTGGAGCTCTTTCTCAGTAAGCCTTTGACAGAGCAGATTATGTATAGAATCATCGACTTAGGTGGTAGAGTGCTCTTTTCTGATAGTTTGAAGATTGGTAGTACAGGTGCAAGCATTGAAATAGAAGAGGCTGGTATCTACTTCTTGCAACTCCAATCAGGTGCACATTCTTCGATAAAGAAACTAGTTGTCATTTAGATATACAGAGCTTATAATTACATTAATCCATATTAGTTTGAATTAGAACATAAAGCTGACTACATTTGCCCTCGGTGAGGGTCTCACGGCCAGCTCCTACTGAACTCCCCCAGGGCAGAAATGCAGCAAGGGTAGGTGGTTGAGCGGCTAGGTGTGATTCCTCACTTTTTTATTTACTCATACTCAACTATTACTATGAGATTTTTCATTGACACAGCAGATCTCGATCAGATTCAAGAAGCTAAAGACCTCGGTATTCTAGACGGTGTAACCACTAATCCTTCATTAATGGCTAAATCTGGAATCACAGGAGCCAAGAACATAGAAGAGCATTATAAGAAGATCTGTGCCATGGTAGATGGTGACGTAAGTGCTGAAGTTATTGCCACAGATGTCAAAGGCATCATAAGTGAAGGAGAGTATCTAGCTACCTTAGCCCCTAATATAGTCGTGAAAGTACCTATGATCAAAGACGGTATCAAAGCGATCACCCATTTCTCAGCTAAAGGCATCAAGACGAACTGTACCCTTGTATTTTCGGCAGGTCAGGCCATACTAGCTGCCAAAGCAGGTGCTAGCTATATTTCTCCTTTTGTCGGCAGAGTAGATGATATCAACTGGGACGGCATAGGTCTTATAGAAGAAATAGCAGAAATCTATGCTGTACAGATGTACGAGACAGAAATTCTAGCTGCTTCTATCAGAAATGCTCGCCATATCGTCCAATCCGCTAAAGCTGGAGCTGATATAGCCACGTGTCCACTACATACTATAATGGGTCTACTGAAGCATCCACTAACTGATATCGGACTAGAGAAGTTCTTAGCAGATTACAGGAAGGGTAACGAGGTATAGGGAAGCTTTTGTGAATATAGAACTCGTAGTACTAGTCTTTTTGGGCTTCCCTCTAATGCATCATAAATGCGAATCACGGATTTTTATGGATTTAACGGATTGCACTGATTTTGGACAGGAGTTGGATAGGCTTTCCGGAATAAAAAATAACTCCGAATGGCCTGCTCAGGTAGCACTAGAGATCTGATTTATTTAGACAGTGTTTTATAATTTGCCCTTTTTATTTTAGGGTCTGAAAGCTCAATTTTCGTTAAGAACGGGAAAGTGCATTTTTAATGCAGTGTTCGGAAATAACTTTAAAGAAAACACATAATCCGCGTTTTCCCTCTAATCGTTATAAATTCGTAATTCAACGCTTAGTGATTATCCACATCACCTGTCACCAGCTCAAGACTCTTCTCTATTAATAACTTTATAGTTTTAAGTGGATGCTCTGAGAATTCATTCGTCACTCTATTGGCGAGTATGGCATTGAGTGAAATAGCTTTATGACCGAGCAACTTGGCTAGGCCATAGATGCCCGCAGTTTCCATTTCTAGGTTTGTAAATGATAGTCCTTCATAAGATTTGTCTTGCGTGGCTAAGTCAAACGAAGACTTTAGTCTTAATGTCCTTGCTTGGGGCCCATAGAAGCCATTTGCAGTAATTGTGATGCCTTGTTTACCTAGGTTGCTAAACTTCGACAGCAGGGTGCTATCAGCAGCAATTGCATAGGAATTTAATGTCGAAGGCAATTTCCTTTCGAGTTCTACTTCGCGTACCCGATCAGCATCATAGAAATTCAGGAGGCCATCCAAGCCACAAGCGTATGCAGAGATGATTGTACTATCCAGTGGTACTGATTCTTGAATAGCTCCAGAGGTACCTATACGTATGAAAGTGAGCGGTCTAAAGCGGTCTTTAATCTTACGTGTTTTAAAATCAATATTAGCCAAGGCATCTAGTTCATTGAGGACGATATCAATATTGTCGGTGCCTATTCCAGTAGAAATAATAGATAGGTCTTTACCATTGAGTGCGCCTGTTATTGTTTTGAATTCTCTAGCTTGTCTTTCTAGATGAATATGGTCTAAGTGCTTAGCCACTAGATCGACTCGGTCAGGATCCCCTACAGTTATAATGGTATCCGCAATCTCATCTGGTCGTAATTTCAGATGGTAGATACTATTATCAGGGTTGATTATTAATTCTGCAGAAGGAATAAACATATCTTCGTGACTTTGTGTTATGCATTAGCAATGTAATCAAATCTCATAGATGAAAGCATATATTTTACCCTCCTGTTCCACTTGCCAGCGTATTCTTAAGGAAGTAGATTGGCAGGGAGAGGTAGTAGACATTAAATCGGAAGGCATCCCTGCTAAGGTGCTGGATCAGCTAGCTAAAGAGCATGGATCTTATGAAGCGCTATTCAGCCGTAGAGCTATGAAATACAAGAGCTTAGGACTCAAGGATAAGAACTTATCGGAGCAAGATTACAAGCAATACATTCTGGAAGAATACACTTTCCTAAAGAGACCAGTATTTGTGACGGCTGATAAATCGTTTGTAGGTAATAGCAAAAAAGTAGTTGCAGAATTAATGACCCATCTCAGTTAGTATGGAACCAGATAAGTACTACATCAAGGAGCAATTGATGTCCTTACAAGATGAGATTTGCAGTAGTCTAGAAGCGCTAGATGGTACAGGAAAGTTTCACGAAGATAAGTGGGAGAGACCTGGTGGTGGCGGCGGACGGACAAGGATAATCACGGGTCAGCATATAGAAAAGGGAGGTGTCAATTTTTCAGCTGTCGAAGGGAATATGCCTGAGAAAATCTATTCTAAGCTGGGTATCGGCCCTAATAGGTTCTTTGCGACAGGGGTCTCTATAGTACTGCATCCTATTAATCCACATACGCCTATCATACATATGAATGTCCGTTATTTCGAAACAGATAATGGGCTCTGGTGGTTTGGAGGAGGTATCGATCTGACACCACATTATGTAGATGATGTTCTAGCCACTCACTTTCATGAGTCACTTAAAGCTTGCTGTGATAACGCAAATGAAAGTTACTACCCAGAGTTTAAGAAATGGGCTGACGATTACTTTTATGTGAAGCATAGAAAGGAGACCAGAGGGATAGGTGGTATTTTCTTTGATCGCTTAGATAAGAATAAATTTTCGAAGCAAGAGGGTCTGGATTACATCTTGTCGGTAGGGAGAAGCTTTATTCCTATCTATACGCATCAGTTCAGCAAGACTGCTAAGCTTGATTATACAGATAGAGAGAAAGAATGGCAGCTGCACAGAAGAGGCCGTTATGTAGAATTCAATTTGGTATGGGATAGAGGCACTAAATTCGGTCTAGATACAGATGGGAATATAGAATCTATTTTGATGAGCTTACCACCAGAAACGAAGTGGACTTATAGATATCCATATAATGAAAAAGAACAGAATACCCTAGACAAACTAAAGAAGGGTATAGACTGGGTTAATTACAAAGAAGTGTAATCTTCGGAGTAGTAATCCTATTGCTCTCATTACCAGAATCATCAATCATTATTACCTCTAACTGCAGTTCATCAAAGGGATACTGAGGTGGACGTGAGCAAGGAGGAATGTTATCTGGAAATAAGCAGCAGGTATTATATACTTTGAGAATGATCTCACCCTCTATACCTGTCATCGCACCAGCAATGTCAAGAGGCGGGATCTTATACCTATCATATCTTACCTGTGTTCTAGAATCTGTAAGCACTATGTTTTCAAATACGCCATTTCTCTCAGTACCTAAGTCTCCATCTCCATCAGTAAAACTTATCACGAGTAAGAGGGAATCGGTCAGTAAACTACCTTGATTGATGGTATCTTTTGATATTGATATAAATTCAATTTCTGGGATATCACTGAATCCAGGTGATAAGCCGCAGCGTATGGCAGATACCAGAACAAGGAAATAAAATAAGATATATGTGTATGATTTCAAATCCTGAATTACATTTATATTCTATACTAAGACAATATTGGAATTATATCAACAAATATTAAATCTTTTTGATTCTGCAGAGGAAGAAACCTTTAATAGTGTCGCTCTTAACGTCTTTCGCTATCAGTCTTCTCATAATCCCTTCTATGCAGAATATCTAAAGTTAGTCCATTGTGATATATCTGGGATTAAGAATTATAGACACATTCCATTATTACCTATCGGATTTTATAAATCTGAAATAATTAAAACGGGTGCCTGGCAAGAGCAAGCTATTTTCAAAAGTAGTGGCACCACAGCTTCTGGTCTTCGATCACAACATTATATCAAAGATCTACAATGGTATGACTCTGTAGCGGAGTCTATCTTTACTCAGGCAGGATTTACCCTAGCCAATACTGAAGTTTTATCACTGCTCCCTAACTACACAGAAACAGGAGACTCTTCTCTTGTGCACATGGTGAATAGCTTCAAAAAGAAATCTCATACTGCCAAGAATTCAGCTTTTCTATATGACCACGATCAGCTAGAGCAAAGGATACTTTCTATACTAAATACCACAGATAGATCTATACTACTCTTCGGGGTTACTTTTGCCTTATTAGACTTTGCAAAAGTAAGTCGTATCGACAGTGATCGTCTTACTATAATATTTACGGGAGGAATGAAAAATAGAGGAGAGGAGTTAAGCTTTGCTGAGATCGTTTCTCTACTGAAGCGATCATTTCCACAAGCAAGAATACTTTCTGAGTATGGAATGACAGAATTACTATCTCAAGCCTACTCTAATGCTGATGGACTCTATACGTCTGCGCCGACGATGAGAATCTCCACACGTCAATTACAAGATCCATTTACAGAAGTTAAAGTTGGAAAGAGTGGTATCTGTGGTATCATAGACCTCGCCAATGTGGATACCTTATCGTTCATTCTGACAGAGGACATGAGTATATCACAGGCCAATGAGGAGTTCCAAATCCTAGGAAGAATGGAACAATCTGATATTAGAGGATGTAATCTACTGTACTTGCCTAATTAGTTCTAATAGCTGACGATACCTTCATATAACCACTTAGCTAAAGCTTCTCTGTTAGAATTCAGAATCAGGCGGTCTTGATCATTAGGGTTACGGATATTAGCGAGCTCCACATAAGCTGCAGTAGGTAAAGTATTATTGAGCATATATAGGCCTCTTGGCCTGACAAATCCCTTGTAGCCTCTATTCTTCTGATAGTAGTTATACTTCTCTTTGAATGTACTTTGTAGAGACTTAGCCAGTTTTTTACTTGAGTTAGAAGACTTATGATGATAGAAGAACACATCTTGTCTCTTCTCTTTGGTGTTACTATCAACATGCACCATTATAGCGACTTGATCTTTGACACCTTGCTTTTTATACTTCTTGTATAGATTATTTATGGCAGAAGCTCTTTGGTTTAATCTTGACTTTTGATTTCTAGGGATAGTGGCACCCATGCAGAATTCGTCTTTGTCACAGTCTAAGAACTTGTCTTCTCTTATCCCATCGTTTTTATCTTGGATAATCATATGAGCAGTTGCACCATGACTGATGAGTTCTCTTGTCAGTCTTAAGCAAACATCATAAGCATACTCATCTTCACATAAAGTATGATCACATTCACATACTGCACCTGGATCTGGACCACCATGTCCACTCACGATATAGTACACCTTTCCTTTTAGGCTATTATCCTTTATAGCGACAGTCCTATACTTATCGCCAAAATAGGGGACATCTACGGCATTACCTTTAGAAGGAGTGGAGGCACTTTTGACTTCTGGAGTCTTGATCTTATCGACTTTAGGAATACTCGCTAGACAGTTTAGCTCATGAAAAGGAACCCACAAAATCTTACTGTCTATATACTTCGTACGTCTTAGGTTCTTAGATAAGATACCTTCATTGTATTCTTTAATTCTGACTGCTTGCTCCCAACTATCTATACCCACAGTAGTTCTGATACTAGTACCATTATACTTAAAGATCAGAATCGGCAGCTTGTACTCTTTATCTATGATAAGCTTGTCATCTATTTTTAGATTATTTAGTTGTAGAAACTGCTGCTTATTACAATTATGAGAATCTAGATTGTATCTCCTTAATAGGGAAAAGATGCCATCGCCGTTTTTGGCCTTGATACTATGGAAGTAAGAATCAAAGGCATGTACATCAGCTAATGAGAGCAGCGCAAGCGCTATTAGGATAAATCGCATTTTGGTATTCGGTTATTGGTTCAGAATAATATGTACATAAAGTTATATATAAGCTGTAATAAAGTCAAAATGATTGCTTTATATATTATGATAATTTGTAATATAACTAATGAGATTCCTTTTGAAAAGTTACAGTTACACTAAGATTTGTAAGAGTTAAGAGTAACTTTGGACTGTTTTGATACAGAGAATATTCCATATTATCAAAAAGGATCTCGTTCTTGATACCCGTAGTAGGTTCAGTATTCTAGCGGGTCTTCTGTATCTAGTGACCATCACTTTTGTAATATTTAAGCTCTTTGGAGATATATCGGGCCCTACTAGAATAGGTGTCTTCTGGATTGTGTTGCTTTTTACTTCTGTCAATCTGGTTTCTGATAGTTTTGGCCATGCCGGCTCTAGAAGAATGTGGAATCAATACCAATTATATGAAGCTACAGAGATACTAGCGGCTAAGTTGCTGTTCAACTTTGCCAAGGTATTTGCTGCAGGTCTCTTTCTGCTTTTACTATTCAGAGTCTTTAGCAATGAAAGCCTAGTGAATCCACCTTTATTTATTGGGACTCTTGCCCTAGCCATCTTGGGTATAATTACTACTATGACTCTGACGTCTTCGCTAACTGTGTATGCTAAGAATCAGTCAGGCTTATTGTCTATTCTAGCTATTCCACTTTTACTGCCTATCTTATTGATAAGTATGAAAGTGTCTTTGGTGTCCGAGAGAATGTTTTTTGATACAGCTATCAATAGTAACTTGCTGATGTTATTTGGTATTGATATGATACTCTTAGTGATGTCCCTTATTTTTATCTCTATAACCTGGAAATCTTAATATGAAAAACTGGTATAAGTATTTGTCAGTCTTATTGATGATCTATGTAATCATCGCAGGTTTTTTGATTCCTCTGAAGCCAGGTATCCAAAGTTTCTCTCCTTCTAAGATCACAATAGATCCTGATAAGAGCAGCTATCTAAAAATAAAAACCTACAATACCCATTTCCAAGATGCTCAGCAGAACAAAGTCTGGCTGAAGTTACCTAATGATCAATTACTCAGAGATGAGAAGGTGACCATCCTTAGTCAGAACGAACTAGAAGTTTCTTTTTACATCCCATCCACTTTACCTGATTTCAATCCTCAACAAGATGCACTCACACTGATCGTAGAAAATGAGATAGATGGATACACTTTCTATCCGGATGCCGTCAGAGTCAATGATGTATCAGGTCTCATGACCAATAGAAATGAATATCATGATATTTCAAAGATCAATCAAGTAGAGAGCTTCAAGTTCCCATATAGACATATACTCCATGAGACTATCAGAAATACATTCTTCCATGTAGCTATTTGGTTTGCAATGTTCATTCTGCTTATCTATTCATGCTATCATAGTCTGGTCTACTTGAGAAGTAAGTCTCTGGTCTCTGATAAGAAGTCCGCCTCTGCTACTACAGTCGCCCTGGTATTTGGAATAGCAGGCATATTAACGGGTTCCATGTGGGCTAAGTACACATGGGGCACTTTCTGGACGACAGATATTAAGCTCAATATGAGTGCTACGGCCATGCTAGTCTACTGTGCTTATTGGTTCCTGCGTGCCTCGGTTAGTGATATAGATACCAGAGCTAGACTAAGTGCTGTCTATAACCTCTTCTCTTTTGTGACGCTGATGATCTTGGTAATGGTGATTCCTAGATTTACAGATAGTTTGCATCCAGGTAATGGGGGCAATCCAGCTCTTGGAGGAGAAGATCTAGATAATACTTTAAGAGCGGTCTTTTATCCCGCTATAATTGGGTATACCCTCATAGGCTTCTGGATTTCTAACATCTATTTTAGATATCTGACCCTAAAGGAGAAAGTGGAACTTATCTAAAATATATTTAATATAATCTGATAAAATATTCCAAATTATAACGAAGTTAGTCTTCTAATATGAAACCAAATTTATTCCTAACCTTAAGTTTATTTTTTCTTCTTACAGAAAGCATACTAGCACAAGGAGGCGCTGATGATTTCATGAGAAGCACTGGAAAAATCTATTCGGTTGTTGCGGTGGTTCTGATCCTTTTTCTTGTCATAGTCGTATTTCTTTTTAGACTAGATTCTAAGATTAATAAACTAGAGAAACAAATTCACAATGAGTGACAAACAAGCAAACTTTTATCAAAGCGTCGAACGTAATTATGATAAAGCTGCTGCCCTTACCAATCATCCCAAAGGTCTACTAGAGCAAATCAAAGTTTGTAATGCCATCTATCAGATGAACTTTCCTATCAAGATAGGTAATAGCTATGAGGTGATAGAAGCTTACAGAGTACAGCACAGTCATCACAGATTACCGACCAAAGGAGGTATCAGATTTAGCCATATGGTTAATCAAGAAGAGGTTATGGCTTTGGCTACATTGATGACTTACAAATGTGCTATCGTAGATGTGCCTTTTGGTGGTGCTAAAGGTGGTGTCAAGGTCAGTACGCGTAAGTACAATGCTGAGCAACTGGAAAAAATTACAAGAAGATATACTGTCGAACTTGTAAGAAAGAACTTTATTGGTCCAGGTACGGATGTACCCGCTCCAGATTATGGAACAGGATCTAGAGAGATGGCCTGGATTCTAGATACCTATCAGCAACTTAATAATGGTGAGCTAGATAGTGCAGCCTGTGTCACTGGAAAACCTGTAAACCAAAATGGTATCAGAGGAAGAACGGAGGCCACGGGTAGAGGTGTATTCTACGGACTCAAAGAAATGCTTAGCAATGCCAGTGACTGTGCAGAGTGGGGTATAGAGCCCGGTATAGAAGGTAAGACTATGGTTATCCAGGGTCTCGGAAATGTAGGGTCATTCACTGGTTCTATTTCTACTAAAGAAGGTGGAGCCAAGGTTATTGCTATCTCTGAAATAGAAGGAACGATCTATAACCCTAAAGGTATAGATATCGATAAGCTTCTGAAATATAGAAAGTCAAAAGGATCTATCATAGGTTTCCCTGGCACGAAGAAGCTCAAGGAGAGAGGAGACTGGGTAGGTATAGAATGTGATATACTCGTACCTGCAGCCCTAGAAAGTCAGATTACTAAAGCCAATGCTAAGAAAGTAAAAGCCAAGATTATAGCTGAGGCGGCTAACGGTCCTGTGACTGCTGATGCAGAGGCGATACTTCTTAAGAAAGGCTGTATCATAGTACCAGACATGTATCTCAATGCTGGAGGTGTAACTGTGTCCTACTTCGAATGGCTCAAGAACCTATCTCACGTTAGGTATGGTCGTATAGAAAAGAGATTTGATCAGAATGCCTATACTAATATAGTCAACCTCATAGAATCTATGACGGGCAAGAAGGTCAATGAAAGACGTAAAAGCTTTATCACTAGAGGAGCAGACGAAGTAGATTTAGTAAGATCAGGACTAGAAGAAACCATGATTACTTCTTACCAGCAGATCAGAGAAGTCTACAGAAGAAAGAAAAAGGTCAAAGATCTGAGAACTGCAGCTTTTATAACTGCAATCAATAAGGTCGCAAATGATTACACCACAATGGGGATATTTCCTTAATTGTCAGTGTACAAGTAATATTCTTGCTCGTTGTTTCGTTATAGAGCATGTAAAGAGTTTTTTCATAGTTGGTTCTAGCCTTGGATTTTCCAAGGCTTTTTTTGTTTCTAGAATAATCTAAGGAAATCATTGAACCATAAAGAATTTTACTAATCTTTTGCTAGGTTTATATAAAATTATATTCTAAATTGCCCCCAATTTTAAGCTTAATCAGAATAGAATATGGTTGACAAGTTAGATAAGATAGATCTTAAGATTCTTAGAATATTACAAGAAAATAGTAAGATTACGAATCTTGATCTCTCAAAGAGAATAGGGCTATCACCAGCACCAACCTTGGAGAGAGTAAAGAAGCTAGAAACGACTGATATAATAGAGAGCTACCATGCTAAAGTAAATGCTGAGAAAATTGGTCTCAACGTAAGCACCTTCGTTTTGGTAACACTTGCTTGGAATAAAGAAAATGCGCTAGAAAACTTCATAGAGAAATTGGGTAAGATAGACGAAGTGACAGAAGCTTACATAATCACTGGAGATGGAGATTTCCTATTAAAGATCATCACTAAAGACATACCTAATTACGAACAGTTATTGTTCAAGAAATTATCTCAAATAGAGGAAGTAGAAAGACTAAAAACATTCATGACCTTATCTAAAGTTAAGAAGAGCAAGATTCTTCCTTTTGACTATGAATAGAAAGATGAATTTACCTCCAAAAAGTGGCTGTTTCTTCAAGGAGAAGCAGCCATTTTAGTTTATAGTTTATGCTAGAGGATTCATTGCTATGGAGCATTAGTAAAGAGGGACTACCTGAGTCTTATCTGTTTGGGACGATGCATATTAAGAATGAGGATTCTTATAAGCATGTAGAACCGGCCTTAGCTAAACTATACCTGTGTGAAGAATTCAAAACTGAAATAGATCTTGCAGAAGCCAGTAGTATTCTTAATGCTGAGCACTATTTTCTTCCGAATGACCAACGAGTTTCTGACTTCTATAGTCCTAAGAAATATTATAAGATGAGAACTATAATTCAGAAATCTTTCGCGTTTGATCTACAGGTATACGAAAGACTCCTGCCTATAATCATAACTAATAAACTCAGTGAGAGAATACTTAAATCTGAATCAGGTAAAAGCCTTGATGCCTTTCTCTGGAGTGAAGCGGATCGACTGAAACTAAAACTAGGAGGTCTAGAGACAATGGAAGAACAGCTAGCCATCTTGACTAAACTGGAGCTAGGTATTCAACTCAAAATGCTCAAGGACCTAGCGGCAGATGTACGGCGATTCAGAAAGTCTATTATCAAAATGGGAGAACTGTACAGTAATCAAGATATCCAACAACTGCATAAGATGACTAAAAAGTCATTGGGTAAGCTTAGAAAGATGCTATTGTATGATAGAAATGAGTTGATGACCACCCGCATACTCTCTAATCTTTCTAGTAAAACTTTCTATGCTGTAGGAGCAGCGCATCTTGGTGGCAATAAAGGCATTCTCAGTCTACTCAAAAAGAAAAACTTAAAGCTTAAAGCAATAAATTAGAGCCATGAAATCAGAAATTAAGATTGAAATCGAGCTAGATGAGACGAAGCAACCAGAGAAAATAACCTGGCATGCAGAAGGTGGCGATGGGACGCAGGTTAGAGATAGTAAGGCTATGCTGTTATCTTTCTTTGACAGAGAATCCTTAGAGACGTTCAAGATAGATCTATGGACTAAGGACTTACAAATAGCTGAGATGGATAGGTTAATGTTTAATACCCTCAAGGCACTAGCAGAAACTTATTACAGAGCGACAAAGAATGAATCCCTAGCTAATGATATGCATAGTCTAGTGCAGCACTTCGGCAGAGAAACAAAGATTATAGAAGAATCAAACTAAAAATACATATTAAATAAAAAAATAATATATAAAGTCTATATTTGGCCTACGAGCTAAATCTATAGAATGAATGGAACCGTTACTGAAAGATTCATCGAATGTGTGAATCTGATAAAAGAGCAAGAAAATATTCCTTCTTCAGGACAATTTGCTAAGTTACTAGACCTGCACCCCCAATGTCTAAGTGATATCAAAACTGGGAAAAGAAAAGTCAATGCCGATCTCATCGGTAAGATGGTTCATAATTTCAACATCAACGCTAATTACCTTTTTACAGGATCAGGAGATCACTTCAGTGCTGATGCAGAAGCTCCGGCTGCCCCAATTGTACAAGAACAAATTATAACGGTAGTTACTGATAACCAAGGGTCAGAAAGGATAGTCCATGTCCCTTATGCTGCTCAGGCAGGCTATGTAGACCAGTTCCATGATCCTATCTACATGCAAGAGCTTCCCGCCTTCAGTCTACCTGACCAGAGATTCAGTACCGGCACCCATAGATGTTTTGATGTAAGCGGTGACAGTATGGAACCAACCATTTTCTCAGGTGAGAAAGTAGTCTGTAGTTATGTAGAACAGGATCTCTGGAAGACGAACATTAGAAATAACTATGTCTATGTAGTTGTCACAGATTCTGGAATCGTTCTCAAAAGGGTCGTCAACAATCTGAATACCAACGGTGAACTTATCATCAAATCTGATAACAGCTTCTATGATCTTTTCAGCTTGCCCATTACCTCTATTAGAGAAGTATGGTTAGTCACTCATAAGATATCACCATTTATGCCTTCTCCTTCTAATATCAGAAATGCCCTGCACAAAGAAGTAGATAACCTAAGAGTAACTATTGCAGATCAAGGTAAGATGATTCTCAGTCTCAATTCTACTATAGAGAAGATGCTGAAGCAGAATCGTCAGCTTTCAGTCAGATAGCCCCTCCCATGACCAAGATAGAAGGCACTGTAAAATACATAGATCTAGAAGGAGGATTCTGGGGCATTGTAACTGAATCTGAAAATTATTATCCTATTCACTTTCATGAGCAGCTGAAGCAGCACGGATTGCATTTGAGTTGTTCTATTGTAAAGCTAAATGTGATGACTGCTCAGAACTGGGGCATACCCTGCAGGATAGAAAGCTTTGTCACACCGTAACATAAGATCATGGGAGAAGAATACATTGTAGAGATAGCAGCTACGCCATCCACTAAGCAGTTACAAATAAAGAGGGGAGAACTAGTCTACTTATCCCATGATATAGAAACGACCTCATCGCTTAAATCTATGCTAGGCCTAGAATCAGATTCTTCATTTAATACTGAGGTATTCGGTGAGTATATCCAGCATGCAACTGAGTCAGAGAAAGCAAAGCATAGAAAGAGTATTGCATTTATAGACGGTTCTATGAGATTTTTAGAATCAGCTACTATCCAAGAAAATATAAAATTCTACCTCGATTCCATCCAAATAAAAAGCGACAAGTCAGTAGTGGAAAACCTCTTGTCGGCTAATGGCATGAGCTATGAGCAAACGACTTCGGAGCTCTCAGATTATCAAAAATTTGTGCTCTCTATAGTCGTCGGTCTAGCGAAGCAACCTGAAATTGTAGTCCTCATCAATCCACTATCTCAAGTCTCAGAAGAGAGCTTTGCACAAATGATGGATAGCTTCTATAAGCTTATTCTTGATCAAGGCATGACCTGTATTATTACGCTGTCTAATCTTAAGCTAGCAGAACTTTACCCGGGTAGAGTAGTGAGTCACACTGCTATGGCTTAATCAGTTCTAAGGCTTCTTCAGTAGATTCTACTGGTAATTTGCAGACCTTGTTCTGGCAGACATAAGTCATCGTAGCACCTTCTATATGTTTGTCTTTTAAGAGCTTTAGTCCTCCTTCTGTCGCTCCTCCTAGGAATATAGAATTGCCTAAATAATTCTTAGCCAATGCATCTCTATTATGTTGGGCATCCTTTCCGACGATTGCTATTTCGTATGGCGTCTTTAGATGATCTAGTAGTAATTGGAACCAATTGCTGTAGAAGCTTAGGAATTCGGTATCCGTCATTTGATTCATCATATTATTCAGCATCTGTTTAGCAGTATCCAGATACTTTTTATTGTAAGTCAATGTGCCTAAAGTATACAAGCTCCTAGCCATAGAGGAATTAGAAGCAGGTACTACATTGTCGTTATATTCTGCTTTCTTTGCTACAAGTGGCGGGTCTAGCTTCGAGGTATAGTCAAACATCTTAGTAGATTCATTGTAGAAATTTTCGTAACAATATTCACTGAGCTGCCTACTCTTCTCTATCCATTTTTCATCAAAGGTGGCTTGATATAATTTCAGCAAACCATTAATGAGTAAAGCGTAATCGTCTAAGAAGGCATTGATACTAGACTTACCATCTTTATAGTTACGATTCAGTCTCCCATTGTCAAACTGTTTAGCTAGAAGAAAGTCCGCATTGGTAATCGCTCTGTCTAGAAAAGCTTGAGTGCCAGTAGCATTGTAGGCATCCACATAGCCCGCTAACATGAGTGCATTCCAACTCGTCAATACTTTGTCATCAGTTCCTGGCCTTATTCTCTCTGCTCTTTTCTTAAGTAACTTGCTCTTATTTAGATCTATTTGTGCTTTGACTTCCGCTAGATCAAGTTTCTGCTTCGCAGCCAGTTTTTCTAAATCTTCAACGATATTTAGAATATTCTTATGTTCCCAATTGCCATTTTTGGAGACGTCATAGAAGGACTTAAGTATACTAGCATGTGCATCCGTACCGATTACTGATTCTATCTCTTCCTCAGTCCATATATAGAACTTTCCTTCTTCGCCTTCACTATCAGCATCGAGAGAAGAGTAAAAGCCACCCTCATCTGACATCAGCTCTCTTTCTACAAAAGCAATAGTCTCCTCTACGATCTGCTTATAGAATGGATCACCTGTTAGTTGATAGGCTTGCGCATAAATGCTGACCATCTGGCCATTATCATAAAGCATCTTTTCAAAGTGCGGCACTAACCATTTAGCATCGGTACTGTATCGTGCAAAGCCACCACCAAGATGATCATAGATACCACCTTTACCCATTTTGTCTAAGCTGGTACGGACTATCTCTAAAGCTTCAGCATTGCCAGTCGCCCAGTGATACTTCATTAGAAATTCATAACTATTGGGCATTGGGAATTTAGGAGCACCTTGACGTCCGCCATCTTTTTTGTCATAGTTGGCAATGCTCTTGATTACTGTTTGATCAAAGTCCTGCATTGTAAAATCAAAAGGATTAGAATTCACTTCTATGACATTAGAGCCTTGGATACCTTCTGTAAGATCATTCGCTGAATCTGCTAGCTTTTGAGGATCATCTTTTTTGAGAGAGATAAATTGTTCTAGGATTTTTATCCACTGATCTTTGGGGTAATAGGTCCCTGCATATATGGGCTTACCATCAGGCATCGCAATGGCATTAAGTGGCCAGCCACCGCGACCATTGATGAGCTGAGCTGCAGTCATATAGACATCATCTACATCAGGTCTTTCCTCTCTATCCACCTTGATGGAAACAAAATTTTCATTCATGATCGAAGCCACTAAAGAATCTTCAAAAGACTCATGCTCCATAACATGACACCAGTGACAGGCAGCATATCCTACAGAGATAATGATTAGCTTATCTTCTTTCTTCGCCTTAGCCAAAGCTGCTTCTCCCCATGGATACCAGTCTACAGGATTATAGGCATGCTGGAGAAGGTAAGGACTGGATTCATTGATCAGTTTATTAGTAGTCCCTGAGTGGCTGCTATTAGAAACTGTTTTAGAGTTGCAGCTGATGAGGGTAATTACTAGGAGAGCATATAAGGCTAGTCTGAGCTTCATTGTAGTATCAAATTATGCCTTAAATATAGGTTTAATGCCCATATAGACTGGTGTTTATAAGCAGTCTCTGATAATGAGATTATTACATATTAGTTCTTTTTGGTAACTTAAGAATCTAAGAATACCCTTATGATATCAAATGTCGAGTATAATTGGCGAAGATTGAATGGAGAGAGGTTGGAACCTAGTATTAAAGAAGCTGTAATTAGGACTATAGAAAAAGAACGTGCAGCTGGTAACAAACTGAAGGTTTGTATTGGATCTGATTCTCTAGATAGGGCAGGTGTGGTAGAGTTTGCGACGGTGATCGTATTTCTTAGAGAAAAGAAAGGGGGATTCATGTATATCAGTAATGACAAGATGACCCAGAAGATGTCTATCAAAGAGAGAATGATCTCAGAAGTTGCCAGATCGGTTGAGATTGCCTACGGTCTTTGCGATATTCTAGACAGATATAAGATTGAGCTCGAAGTCCATGCAGATATAAATACTGATCCTGCCTTCAAATCAAACACTGCGCTTAAAGAAGCTATGGGCTACATCTTATCTATGGGCTTTGTATTCAAGGCAAAACCTGATGCTTTTGCTAGTTCATCTTGCGCTGACAAGTGTATATAATAGATGTTATAGCCGACTTCATCTAAAATTTCCAGCTCTATTCTCAATGCTAGTAAGTTTAATTTAATTTACTTAGCAAAAATTAATTCAATGAGATATATCCTATCAATACTATCTTTCTTCCTATGGCAATCACTGCTACTAGGCCAGATGAATAAAATCGAATACACAGAGTTTGATCTTGACAATGGCTTACATGTTATTCTTCATCAAGATGCATCTACTCCTATAGTTGCTGTATCTGTTATGTACCACGTCGGGTCTAAAAATGAGAAACCTGATAAAACAGGCTTTGCCCATTTCTTTGAGCACTTACTCTTTGAAGGATCTGAAAATATAGGTAGAGGAGAATATGATTCATATGTCGAAAGTGCAGGAGGGACACTGAATGCGAATACTACTTATGATAGAACCTTCTATTATGAAATTCTGCCTTCCAATCAGCTAGAACTCGGCCTATGGCTAGAGTCTGAAAGAATGCTTCATGCTAAAGTAGATATCTCAGGTGTGGAGACACAAAGACAAGTAGTAAAAGAAGAACGTAGACAAAGAGTGGATAATCAACCATACGGCTCTGTGGTAGAAGAGACGATGAAGAGAGTCTATACCCAACATCCATACAAGTGGCCTGTAATAGGATACATGGAACACCTAGACGCTGCAGTAGAGCAGGACTATAAGCAGTTCTATAAAGACTTCTACGTTCCTGAGAATGCGGTATTGAGCATTGCAGGTGACCTTGATATTGCTCAAGCTACTGCTTGGATAAAGAAGTACTTTGGTACGATCCCTAGAGGAACTAAAGATATTTATCGGCCATCTATAGTGGAGCCAGAGATGTCCTCTGAAATTAGAGATACGATCTATGATAACATCCAACTGCCAGCAGTAATCCAGACTTACAGAATACCTGCTCAGGGAACTTCTGAATTCTATGCAGTATCTATGTTGGCTACTTTATTATCCCAAGGAGAATCTTCTAGACTGCAGAAAGCACTGGTTGATGAACAGCAGAAGGCATTATTCGTTGGAGCTTTCCCATTTGAGTTAGAAGATCCAGGTGTTAGTATTGCTTTTGCAATCTGTAATGCAGGTCTTGATCCTATGGACGTGGAGATGGCTATGGATATAGAAATAGAAAAAGTCAAAAATCAGTTAATCTCTGATGAGGAATTTCAAAAGCTTAAGAATCAGGTAGAGAATAGCTTTGTAAGTTCAAATTCTCGTGTATCAGGTATCGCAGAAAGTCTGGCTAATTATCATATGTACTTTGGCGATGCTAATCTGATTAATACAGAAATAGATAGATACTTAGCAGTAACTAAAGAAGATATCCAAGCTGCTGCTAGAAAGTACTTTAGCAAGGACAAGAGAGTAGTACTCTATTATCTACCTAAACAAACTTCCCAACCTTAAATCCTAGTAAGAATGAAATATTTATCAATATATCTATTAGCGATCAGTTCACTATTCATTATTCAGTGTAGTCCTAAAGTGGCTGAAGGTGTGAAAGCAGAGGTGGTTCCTGAGGCTAAGAATGTAGAAGCATGGAGATCTGCTCCACCAAGTGCAGGTCCAGCAAGAAAAATACAACTAGGAGACTACAACGTCTTTGATATGGCTAATGGCATGAAGGTTATAGTTGTAGAAAATCATAAACTACCAAGAGTATCATACCAGATCTCTCTAGATAACTTCCCTGTAATAGAAGGAGATCAAAAAGGCTATGTAGACTTTGCAGGCTCTTTGCTGAGCAGAGGAACCAAAACTAGAAAGAAAGCAGATATAGATAAAGCTATAGACCAGATCGGTGCTTCTATGTCTTCCTCTTCAAGTGGGGTTTTTGGGAGTTCTCTGACTAAGCATCAAGAGAAAGTACTCGAAGTAATGTCTGATGTACTATTAAATCCTTCATTTGAAAAAGAGGAATTTGAAAAAGTAAAGAAACAGACCTTATCAGGCTTACAGTCATCTAAAGATGATCCTAATGCAATTGCTTCCAATGTAGCTGGCAAAGTCAATTATGGGCTGAATCACCCATATGGAGAGGTGCAGACAGAAGAGACGACTAACCGCATAGAACTCGCAAAATGTAAAGAGTACTATAATACTTACTTCAAGCCTAATAATGCATACTTAACTATAGTAGGAGATATAACATTGGCAGAAGCCAAAGCCAATGCTGAGAAATACTTTGGCAGCTGGAAGAAAGGAGACGTTCCACAGAATAGCTATAAAATGCCGACAGCACCGTCAGGAACTTCAGTGGCTTTTGCTAATAAAGACGCCTCGGTACAGTCTGTTATTTCAGTAACCTATCCTATAGACATGAAGCCAGGTTCTGACGAGGCTTTGCATGCTTCAGTAATGAATGCTATCCTAGGTGGAGGTGTATTCCTGGGGAGACTGATGCAAAACCTTAGAGAAGACAAAGCCTTTACCTATGGTGCTCGTTCTCGTGTCAGTGCTGACAGAATGGTAGGAAGTTTTTCTGCAGGTGCTAGTGTAAGGAATGAGGTGACAGATAGTTCTGTCGTTGAGTTTTTGTATGAGATGGATAGAATAGCCAATGAACCAGTCTCTGCACATGACTTACAGATGGCTAAAAATTCTATGGCTGGAAGTTTCGCTAGATCTTTAGAGTCTCCGCAGTCACTTGCCAGATACGCTAGAAATATTGTTATCTACAATCTACCCGAAGATTATTATTCGACTTACCTAGAGAGGTTAGAAGCCATCACAATTGCGGATGTGCAGAATGTAGCTAAAAAATATGTCAGAAAGGATAATGCTAACATTGTAGTAGTAGGAAATAAAGAAGAAATCGCCGACAAACTGGTAAAGTTTGATGCCGATGGTGTAATCGATTACTATGATGCCTTTGGTAACCTTTTAGAAATACCTGACGCTGTACTACCAGATGATGTCACGGCAAAAACAGTAATAAACAAATACATCAGCAAAGTAGGTGGAGCAGACAAGTGGAACGCTGTCAAGACTATGGAGCAGCACTATGGAATGGAAATCATGGGCATGAATGCCAGTGTAGATATATACAAGAAAGCACCTAATAAGGCTGCCATGAAAATTGGAACAGATGCAATGGTCTTCCAAGAGCAAAAGTTTGATGGAACTAAAGCTTTCGAAAGTCAGCCGGGAGCAGCTAACACTTTTACAGAAGGACCTAAGTATGATCAGATAAAATCTTTATCGACTATGCTTAAGCATTCGGAGTACCTCTCTGATAAGTACACCTTAGAACTCAAGGGACTGGACAATGCAGCTGGAGAATCTTGTTACAAGGTCTCTGTAGTAGATCACGCGGGCAATAAGTCTACGGAGTATTATAGTGTAAAGTCAGGCTTATTGCTAAAGGAAGTCTCTTCTCAAGAAGCGATGCCTGGTCAGGTTATGACTATAACCCAAGAGTACTCTGACTACAAAGACTTTCAGGGTTTTATGATTCCTGCTAAGATTACAACTAGCGGAGCAGGACCAATGCCTTTTGCTATGGAACTGAAAGAAGTTAAGTTTAACGAAGCCATCGATGATGCGTTATTCCAGATAAAATAAGAAAGTATAAATAAGATGTATAGATGGCTTGGTGGTATAATCAGGCCATCTTTATTTTAGAACATTATCTCTGTTTAGTTATTTAATCTTTGATGAAAGCTAAAGTCAGCTACAGAAGATTACTCTTCCATACTCCAAGCGGTACTTCTAGAGGCATACTTAACTCTAAAGAAAGCTGGTATCTCCAGCTAATAGAAAATGGTAAAGAGGGTATTGGAGAACTAAGTACTATTGTCAACTTGAGCCCTGATCTCAATGGTAACGTCGATAAGCAAATAAAGCTACTGGCATCCAAGATCAATTCTACATCTAAAAGACTTGCTCTCTCTGATCCACTATTCGATGGCTATCCCGCTTTACGTTTCTGTTATGAGATGGCATTATTAGATTTTGACACTGAGGGTACTCATATTCTCTATGAGTCAGATTTCCTAAAGAATGGTGGACTACCGATAAACGGTCTGGTATGGATGGGGGAGAAGTCCTTTATGCTTGATCAAATAAAAACTTTACTCCATTCAGGCTACCAGTGTATTAAGCTCAAAATTGCTGCCATAGATTTTGAAGAAGAATTAAATCTGCTTAAGTATATAAGAAATGAATTTTCAGCCTCAGAGATCCAGATTCGAGTTGATGCCAATGGTGGATTTGGAGTCAATGAAGCGCTGGAAAAACTGTCTAGATTAAGTGAATTCCAGTTGCACTCTATAGAACAACCCATTGCTACACAGCAAGAGGAACAAATGGCAGAACTGTGCGAGAAATCCCCGCTAGCAATTGCGCTAGATGAAGAGTTAATCGGCGTAAAAGATGCATCGGACAAGAGGCACATTGTAGAAACCATCAAGCCAGACTATCTGATCTTTAAGCCTAGTCTAAATGGAGGCTTTAAAGATTCAGAAGAATACATCAGCTTAGCTAATGAAATGGATGTCGGCTGGTGGGTAACCTCTGCTTTGGAATCCAATGTAGGTCTTAATGCTATTGCCCAGTGGACAGCAACACTGGATTCAAAAATGTACCAGGGACTTGGCACAGGCAAATTGTTTTCTAATAACATTGCTAGTCCACTTTATATTAAAGAGGGCAAACTATTTCATGGTTCTGAGACATGGGACAAAATTGACTTCTGATGGGCTTTGTTATAGAGGGGGCACATATAGATTTTAAGCATTTCCAAGAACTAATAAAGTATGAAGAGGACTTGCCTTTCGTAAGTTCTATTGTTGAGTTTCTGACTTTATGGTATGACGATAGTAAAGAGTACATAGAGATGAAAACCTCGGGCTCTACAGGTACTCCGAAGTCTATCTTCCACAGCAAAAAAGCCATGCTCACAAGCGCAGAGCTGACAGCTGACTATTTTATGTTTACTGAGGGTCAGTCAGCTTTACTTTGTCTGCCAGTAAGTTTTGTAGCTGGAAAAATGATGATCGTCAGAGCAATACATTCTAAGCTTAAGCTGCACCTTATAGTACCCTCATCAAATCCGCTCGCAAAACTCAAAGAAAAAATAGACTTCTTACCACTTACTCCCCAACAGCTTTATAATTCAGATACTATAGACTGGGGGCAGCTAGGAACTGTCCTATTGGGAGGTGGGAAAATTTCTCAAAGCCTGAGGTCCAAGATTCTTACTCATAAGCTGAGAGCCTATGAAGGCTATGGAATGACAGAAACTCTGACACATATCGCCCTTCGAGACATTACTGAGAATGTAAATGTGCCATTTAAGGCTCTCGAGAATATTCGACTGTCTATTGATAATAGGCAATGCTTAGTTATAGAGGCAGATCATTTTGGTACAGTAACTACTAATGACTTAGTTGATCTGCTATCTGACGCTACTTTCGAATGGCTAGGTAGATATGATAATGTGATTAATACGGGAGGTATCAAAGTGTTTCCTGAGCAAGTAGAAGCGTCTCTAGCTTCTTTGATTCTAAAGCCATTCTTTATTGCTGGAATACATGATGCTGTACTAGGACACAGAATTGTCTTACTCATCGAATCTTCAGACAGTTTTGACCCTAACATCCTAAAGAAGGCCGCTATAACTAAGTATCAGCAACCTAAAGAAGTATATTTATGCTCTAGTTTTGAACGAACAGAATCTGGAAAAATCAATAGACAATTGACACTGAATAAGCTAAATAGGTTCAACAAATTGTCTTCGGCCTAGTTGTATAGTGGTAATGGAGAATATTAAGTTTACTAATAAGGATATCGCAGATTCCTTCATAGTCTATAGCATGCCAGGCACGACCGAATACCTTTATGCTACTATGTCTAGTATAGCCTGTGGAACGCTAGATGAACAAGTCCGCGACTACGACTTTGTCTTTTGTCCATTCGATAAAGAAAAGCATCAGCAACTATTCTTCAAATTTTCGAGTTTAGCCTCAGGAAGAAAATTTGAATGTTCCCCCAGTACTGAGACTCAAACCGAAAGTACTTCATACAATGAGTACTCAGCTCAATTCAATAAAATCAAAGATTCGATCAAAGGAGGTCTACTACATAAAGCCGTTCTATCCAAACTGAAATTTTACAAAACAGATACCTCTAATTTATATGATCAATTTATAGCCCTCAAGAATGATCACCTTAATGCCTTCACTTACCTGCTTCACCTACCAAGTTTCGGCACATGGTTAGGCGCTTCTCCTGAGTTAGTATTGAGCTCCACTAAAGATAGTTATCATACTAAGGCAGTAGCGGGTACTAAAGCAGCAGATAGTCTTATGGACTGGACAGAAAAGGAAATAAAAGAGCATGCTTTTGTGGAAGAGCATTTCACAAGATCCTTCGAAAGAGAAAGTCTTGAGTATTCAATCTCTAAGTCTTTTGATCTGAAAGCTGGGGCTATGGTACATATATGTTCAGAGCTAACAGTTGAAAAAAGTCCATTGAGTACATTGTCTAAGCTGATGGATATCATTCATCCTAGCCCAGCCTTGTCAGGTTTTCCCATCTCGAAAGCCGTAGAGCTGATAGGGAATGTAGAAGCGCATGATAGGAGCTATTATTGCGGCTTCCTAGGTCCTATATCTAAAGAGGGTAATCTTTCATTCTTTGCTAACATTAGATGTCTCCAGGCCTATAATAATGGGATTCTATTGCATTTGGGTGGAGGCCTTACTGCAGACTCAGTCTGTGAGAAGGAGTGGGAAGAAACCGAGCTAAAAGCAACAACCCTGCTAAGTGTATTTAAGAATGCTGTAGACGCTATACCTCTTCCATGAATACGACTAACAAGGAAAGCATCTACCGCCTTGTAGAATTCTGTAGAGCAAAGAAGATTGAGAATGTTATATTTTCTCCAGGATCGAGGAATGCACCTTTGGTGATTGCTTTCCATGCAACTCAGACATTTAACATAGTTACCATCCCAGATGAAAGAGTAGCGGCCTTTTATGCTCTAGGTCAAGCCCTAGAAAGCAGGAAACCATCAATAATATGTTGCACTTCAGGGAGTGCCGTACTCAATTATGCGCCCGCTATAGTCGAAGCCTATTATCAGAGAGTACCCTTATTAATATTGACCGCTGATAGACCAGGTCGTAAGATAGATCAGGGCATAGGCCAATCAATGCGACAGAATAAGGTCTATGAGAATTATATCAAGAAAAGTTACACTTGGATAGAGGAAGCCTCTTCGTCAGAAGATCTAAAGACTAATGATACTATCATCCAAGACGCTATAGAGCTTACCTCAGCTGGGATTCCTGGGCCTGTACATATTAATATCCCTTTTGAAGAACCACTCTATGACCAAGTTCCTTACCAGAAACTTGATTTAGAATTAACCTCATCCAGTGCGGCTATAAATTCTGAAGCTGAGAATAATGCATTGAACTTGCTAAGGAATAAATGGCCAGAGGCGGAGCGGAAGATGGTAATCTGTGGACAAATGACACCGGGAAGTAAATTAGGATACATTCTTGCTGAACTTGCTGCTAGAGAAGATATTGTTCTTCTGACTGAGACCACCTCTAATATTGAGTCGTCTTATTCTGTCCAAAGTATTGATAGAGTACTTCATCGACTGGACAAAAAGGAAGGTCAGAATTCAGACCTTCTAATACATATGGGTGGACCGATTGTCTCTAAAAAGATAAAGCAGTTTATCAAGCATAATCCGCCAGCTGAGCATTGGCATATAGATTTGGGTTCTGTTCAGGACACTTTTGATACCTCTCCTCATCATATCCAACAAGAGCCTTCCATTATCATGGCAGATCTTCTTGAACTAAATTCCTCCAATGAAGAGTCTTACCTATCTGAATGGCGAAACCTAAGTATAGAAACCAGTGTCTTGCATAGTAAGTATCTAGAACAGATTCCTTTTTGTGACCTCATTGTTTTTGATGTGCTTCTATCCTCTATTCCAGAGGAAAGCATAGTACATCTGGCCAACAGTACACCTGTAAGATATGCTCAGTTGTTTGATCAGAGGCCTAACCTCAGTTTCCAGTCCAATAGGGGAGTAAGCGGTATAGATGGCAGTACCTCTACAGCATTGGGAGTAGCTAGTTTATCTAAGCAAAGAAATATTCTGATCACTGGTGATATGTCATTTTTTTATGATTCTAATGCCTTTTGGCAAACAAAGCAGGCACTGCCTCAGCTTCTTGTTTTTCTAATAAATAATGGAGGTGGAGGAATCTTTAGATATATCAAAGGTCCTGATACCACAGAACAAATAGAGGATGTCTTTGCTTCTGCACATGAGTTGGATGCCTCTAAGCTTTGTGATCTTTATTCGATAGACTACACTAGCGTGCATTCTCAAGTAGAACTAGAGAAGACAGTAGCAACTAGCTTCAAAACTGAAAGTTGTTGTGTCGTAGAAATTTTTACATCCAAAGAACTAAACTCAAAACTACTGAGAGCTTACTTTGAGTATATGTCTGAGGATTTGAAATAGGTTATTGGGATGGCCTTTTCAATTGTTGACCAAAGTTAAAAATCAAATTGTAACAGTATGTGCGAATACTTGTTTTCTTTGACCTAATGTAGCTTAGCGTACAATCTCTAACTTTTCCATCTTGTAAAACTCCTTGAAGCTAATAAGCCTTTGCTTCTGCTCATCCCACAATTTTGCTTGCATAGTACTGAGGCTTTCTTTGAAAGTAATGATGTTAGTATACTTAGAAAGAATTGGATTCTCCCTCACACATTTCTCTAGATTATAGTTTGGTATTCGACTACTCAAGTGATGAATATGATGAAAGCCAATATTACCCGTCAGCCATTGGAACATTTTAGGTAATTTATAGTAGCTAGCACCTCGAATAGAAGCGAGCAGAAAATCCCAATTTTCCTTCCATGTATGATAAGCAGTTTCATGAGTATGCTGGACGTAGAAAAACCAAAAGGCAATAATTGAAAACATGAAGACTATGGATAAGTGGATAAACATGAAAGGTTTCCATCCCACGAAGTAAGCAACGGAAGTATAACAACCCAAAATGAGAAGGTTGTTTTTCACTTGTGACCATTTAATACGACTCACCATGCCTTTGAAACTCTTTACCTTAGGTACTCTATTTGAGATTGTAAAGTAGAATATTGGAACTATAACAAAGAGGGTTAGTGGATGTCTGAAAAATCTATACTTAAATCGACCCCATTTATTTCTTGCCTTAAATTCCTCAACAGTTAGGAAGTTAATATCTCCGATATCTCTTTCTTCCAGCTGACCTGTGTGACCATGGTGATGGTTATGGACCTTCGCCCAATATTTGTAAGGGATAGAACTAAATAAGCTGCATAAGGTCCCTATTATATTATTGGCCTTCTTAGATGCTGTAAATGACTGATGTCCACAATCATGCTGAATAATAAATATTCTCACCAGAAAGAATGCGTTCACAAAGGAGAGCAACAAAGTTAGCCACTTAGATACAGGATATGCAAAATACATAAGTACCCATAGGCATAAGAACGGTAGAAAGCTATTCGAGATCTGAAACACTGCTTTCTTAGTATCTGGAATCTGATACTCTGCCACTATTGATTTCCAATTAGCTAGTTTGGATTTTATCTCTTTCTCTAAATCTGTATTCATTAATTGCTATTGAATTGATATGTTTTCTCTACGAATGCTCTTTTATATAATAATAAGTGTCGAATTGAGATCTAATAGTAGGACCATCTTTTTTGACATATTTTATTGAGCTAGAATCTCCGATGATTCGAGCTTTGACATTATCTTTTAGTTGGATCTTTAGTATGTCTTTCACAAATTTTTTGAGCCCTTCATCATATATAGGGAACATACATTCTACTCGATGATGCAGATTTCTAACCATCCAGTCTGCAGAGGAGAGATATACTTTTTCATCGCCACCGTTTGCAAATATGTAGACTCTAGCATGCTCTAGATATCGGTCTATTATACTTATCCCTGAGATGTTTTCACTTATGCCTTCTAGTTCTGGAATAAGACAACAGATACCTCTGATAATCATCCTGACTTTCACTCCTGCCTGACTAGCTTTATAGAGTAACTCTATCATTTCCTTATCCTGAAGACTATTCATCTTTAGAGTGATATAAGCTTTCTTGCCTGACTCAGCAAATGCTATCTCTCTTTTTATGGCAGCAATTAATTTCTCTTTTAGATTGAAAGCACCGACACCAAGATGCTTAAATTTAATTTGCTCACTCTTCTTTGTTTCTACGAATTGGAAGATCATTTTAGCCTCCTTGACCAGTTTTGATTCCTTAGAGAAAAAACCAAAATCTGTATAGAGGTTGGCTGTTCCTTCATGGAAGTTCCCTGTACTCATATAGGTATAGTTGGTCTCTTTCCCATTTTTGACACGTCTGACTAGGGCAATTTTAGCGTGGACCTTTAGACCCGGCATACTATATATTACTTTCACACCATTTTTCTTCAGCTTCTCACCCCAGGTCAGATTAGCTTCTTCATCGAATCTTGCTTTTACTTCTATAAAGGCTGTAACCTTTTTCCCATTCTTGACAGCCTTGATCAGAGCATTCATGATCCTCGATACTTTTGCTACTCTGTACTGTATGATTTTAATGTGAGTGACAGACTTATCTACAGCAGCATCTTCAAAGAATCTAATGACTGATTCATAGCTATGATACGGATAGTATAAAAGATGTTCACTGACATCTATGCCGTCTAATACGGAGTCAAGAGCTTCTAGAGGTGAGTAGGGGATTGCTGGTAGGCTGACATCTTTAAGTTTATCATTATTGACTCTAGGGAAATCTATAAAATCAAAATTGTTATGATACCTTCCCTCTGGTATGAGGTCTAAATCTTCAATATCAAATACATATTGTAGATGACTAAGAAAATGATTAGGGAGGGTTCTATCGTAGACCAATCTTGAAGCTAAACCCTTATCTCTTTTTGCGAGACTCTTCTTTATTTTTTCTATCAAGTCACCTTGATATTCATCATCGATATATAACTCGGCATCTCTCGTAAGCTTAAACGAATAGCTATCAATTATCGTAAACCCAGGAAATATCTCAGGTATGATTATCCTTACCAAATCATCCAATAACATGATAAAGGTGTTACCTTTTGATGGTATTTCAATGAACCTGTCATGCTTATCAGATGGAATCTTAACTATAGCATAGTACTTTTCTTTGTCCTTACCGGACTTGCTTTTCATATATACTCCCAGATATAAGGCCCCATTCTGCAGATAGGGTCTTACCATATTATCTTTTAATAATACCGGTTGGATAAATGGGATAAGATGGTCATTAAAGTAGGAGATAACGTAGTCAAGCTGCTTCTGCTTAAGATCTTTAAGCCTAACCATAGAGATATTCTCTTTTTCAAGAGCAGGTAATATCTCATTATTGTAGATCTCACTGAACTTCTGCTGCTGCTTAGTGACAATTTTTAAGATTTGCCTTACTATTTGTTTAGGCTCGAACTCTACCTTCTTTTGAGTCTTCTTACCAGCCCTCATAAGGTTTTTATGATTAGAGACCCTAACCCTAAAGAACTCTCCCAAATTGGAAGAATAAATAGCTAAAAACTTAATTCTCTCATAGAGAGGTACACTTTCATCCATAGCCTCTTGTAAGACTCTATAGTTAAAAGATAGCCAGCTGATATCACGATGAATGTATGGGGTTGGTTTTTTCAATATCTATGTGCTCTGTTTATGCTATTTTCACAATAAATTGCATAATAACATTTACTTTATTCTAGACCTAATATGAGACGAAAAATAGCAGCAGGAAATTGGAAAATGAACCTGACAGAGACAGAAGCTAGAGAATTGACTTCAGCCATTTCCGATAAGAAGATACCTAATGATGTCACAGTAATCCTTGGTTGTCCGGCACCGTACTTGTCATTGACCCAAGCATTGACTAAGTCTAATAAAAATATTCATATCTCTGCTCAGAATGCGCATCAAGAGTCTAAAGGTGCTTATACTGGAGAGATAAGCCATAACATGCTTTCTTCTATAGGGGTTGATCATGTGATTATTGGTCACTCTGAGAGAAGAGAGTACTTTAATGAGTCCAATAATCTCTTAAAAAAGAAAGTTGAGGTACTAATCGAAAATGGCTTTCAAGTGATCTTTTGCTGTGGAGAACCTCTCAAAGTTCGTAAATCAAAGAAACATAAAGCTTACGTCGAGAAACAACTAAAAGAAAGCCTGTTCCACTTAAGCTCTACTCAGCTGAAGAATGTCATAATTGCCTACGAACCAATTTGGGCTATCGGAACTGGTGTAACAGCTTCTCCAGCACAAGCACAGGATATGCATAAGTACATCAGATCCCTAATAAGGAAAAATTATACCCAGAAGACAGCTTCAGAGCTATCCATACTATATGGTGGTAGCGTAAAACCTGCCAATGCTAAAGAACTCTTCGGAAAGCAAGATGTTGATGGTGGTCTAGTAGGGGGAGCCTCACTCAATGCGGAGAGCTTCAATAAGATTATTCGATCTTTCTAGTTAAATATCTTATCGACCATAGTATATCTATAGTCAAAAATCTCTTGGAGTCTTTGTTTCACATATACTTCATGGGCGATACTCCCTAGAAAGCTGAAGGGTAGAGCATACTCTACTTTATCGTACATTTTAATTTGGCCATCTACCTCTTCAAAGGTATGTGTATGCTTCCACAGCTTATATGGCCCTTTGATTTGCTGATCTATAAATGAGTGGTGGTCATTGACTTCTGTAATTAGTGTTTTCCAGTACAAGGGGATGTTCAAGATAGGTCTGACGTAGTACTCTATTTCTTGACCTTGGTACATGCCTTCAGATCCCAACTCAGATATAATCTGAAAACCCATGTCTTGTGGAGTGAGTTCATCAAGGTTCTTAGGTGAAGAAAAGTAGTCCCAGACCTTTTCTAGTGTGGAATTAAGTACTTGAGACCTTTCGAGAGTATAGATTTTCATGTGTATCTAACATGAAATCAAATTTTATGTTCAAAATATTATCCATCATATTAATGAAATTAAATATGTAGTATTTTGATAATAAGTGCCTTAGCGGAGCTGCTCAAAATATGTAGAAAAAGTATAGGATTTATTTTCTATATGACGTAGGGGTGACATATCAATTATATGTCTTATATACAAAGGGTGTTATAAAAAAATAGGTTGCCTTTAACGAAAGGCAGCCTATTTTAATTTTATTCAGAACCTGGTCTCCCTAGAACCAGATGAACTTAGATCTTTCTCCACATCTTGCCTGACCGACACCTCCTATTCCCCAATTAAATTCGAAGACAATACCAGCAAAGATACTGTTAGTCGCAGCGGTCTCTCCACCATAATTAACTGGAACTCTAGAACCTTCAGTTCTACCAACTTCATTGACTATGTCTTGGAATCCATACTCAACTCTAAAACCTAAGATCCCAGAAAATCTACCATCTTCAGGGCCTAAAATATAGGTCCCAAAACCTAAGACAGCTCCTAAATTACTCGTCTCGAACTGATCGCTAACATTACTTACTTCTGCACTGCTACTATTTGTAGCCTTTACATCATTTATGATAGAATATTTAGGACCTATTTCGA
This sequence comes from uncultured Saprospiraceae bacterium, assembly GCA_937921825.1. Lineage (GTDB taxonomy): Bacteria > Bacteroidota > Bacteroidia > Chitinophagales > Saprospiraceae > RFSX01. The sequence continues at coordinate 28,597 of CAKZVK010000101.1, read as the reverse complement.
AATAACCTTTGTGCTTCGCATTTCTAAATAATAGGTATATGTCTGTTGCGTTTACTGTTACCTCATCTTCTCTTTCAGTACCTCCATTAGCCTGATCTACTTTTTGGAACTTACCTCTCATTTTACCCTGCATGATATCTAGAGATACTCCAGTGTAGTTAAAGTTCATTCCTAGCTTTACACCATACTTGGTTCCTGTAGCCAAAGTATTATCCCAGGTTTCACCATTAGCATTAGCAGTAGTAGCATTGGCATTATAGAGCGCTGTGAAGCCTGTCTGTATTTTAAGACCTGCATCTAACCAAAAGTCCATTTTTTGGCTATGTATGTCACTGCTCATAAATAATGAGACAGCTAACAGTAGGAATAGATTTTTCATTGATATAGATTTTCGATTAATTAATTTTTAATTGTTCCAAGAAGAATAGCCTCCTAACATATTGTGTACTGTACTAAAGTTTTGACCCTCCAAGAGGTCACATGTTTTGGCGCTTCTTCCGCCACTTCGACAATAGACTACATATTTTTTACTCTTATCTAGAGCAGCTATTTTATCCGCAAAGTTGTCTGCGCGATAATTGATCTCTATGGCGTTCTCAATTTTGCCTTGACTAATCTCTGAAGGAGTACGGACATCCAAAAAGACATAGTCATTATTCCCAAGAAGATTTTTGGCTTCTGCTACAGTTATATCGCTTCGTACTGACGAGGTCTCACTGCCTGTGGTTCCTTGCTTACAAGCCTGAAAGCTTATTATAATTAATAGCGATAATAGATTAGAAAGAGTGATTTTCATAAGCTCAATTGATACTGATATCTAAGGTGAGAAAAATTATTAATAACTGAGTATTATATATTAGAAATATTTCTAATATTAATTGTAACAGGTCTGATTTACACTTATTTTTGAAGTTTCAATAGAGAAATTGGTCAGCTGATTTACATGTATAAAATTTTATGTTAACGAGCCAACCTTTTGAGCTTTTGAAACGTCTTAATATATACACAAGCAAATTACATTTTAACCTATGAACAGATTATTTAATTTCATTACAAAACTCTTCAAAAAGTCTCCGACGAAGACGCTGAAAACTCCCCAGTTCAGAGTTGAGGAAGATTATGAAGGTTGGTTAGGAATATAATTCCTTACCGCATTACAACTACTACTGAAAATATCTAATCTCGTAAAGAGAAATAAAAACGCCTTGTCTTTTTGGACAGGCTTTTTTTTGCCCCATACTCAGTCTTAAATAAGAATTGATAAACTGGATTTTGACTCTAGAGATGGAGTCTTGATTTCTTCTCGAGAAGTTCTTCTATTGATTCGACTCTATCCTCATCAGGTACACAACAGTCCACAGGACATACTGCAGCACACTGTGGCTCTTCATGGAATCCTTGACATTCTGTGCATTTATCTGGAGCTATAAAATAGACATCATCATCTATTGGAGCTTGAGGATCAGCAGCGTCTACTTTCTTTCCTGTCTCTAACATATACTCTCCGACTAGTGTCGTACCATCAGCTATGGCCCATTCTACGCCACCTTCATATATCGCATTATTGGGACATTCAGGTTCACATGCACCACAATTGATGCACTCATCTGTAATTTTTATTGCCATGAAGTATTTACTATTTATGAACTTTTACACTATATATAACGGACATAATCACATAGGTTATGACACCTATAGGCATTGCCAGTTTATAATCAATAAAGGTAAGATATGCGAAGGTCATAAGACAGACCATTATGAAGATATTGTAGTTTATGTTCTTGGGTCCTAATTGCTTGAAAGAAAACATTTTCAACTTACTTAGATTTAGTGCCATAAGTATGATAGGAATAGCGAGGTAGATAGAAGGATTGTCCACCATGGTATTCATAATCTCACTATCAAACTTCACTCCCATAAATAGACCTGCTAGAAAGAAAGTACTTGCTGGAGTAGGCAGTCCAGTAAAGTAATCTGTACTAGGCCTTAGATTGAATATGGCTAGCCTCAATGCACTTCCTATAAGAATAAAAAAAGAGGGAATATACATGACCCAATGATCTACTGGACTGAATAGGGTATAGAGATAAGCAGGTGCTACGCCAAAACTCACTAAATCCGCCAAAGAATCTAATTCCTTACCAAATTGGCTTTGAACTTTGAGTATTCTAGCTGCAATCCCATCTATTACATCGAAAAACATCCCCGTCAGTAGTAATATGGTGCTGATATGGAGATCAGCGACTAATATTGCACAGAATCCACAGAGTAGATTCATTAAAGTGAATAACGACGGTATTTTTCTTTTGATGTTCAAGTTTATTCGCTAGAATTCTTAATTAAAGTTAAATATAACCCATTAATGAAACTATAATGGGTGATAAACTTTTTCCTTATTATAACTTAGCGGCAGCGTCTTTTCGTTTAACAAACAGCAATAATTAGCATCTACACAAAGTATTTGATATGAAAATCCAACATCTCATAGTTTTCTTAACAGCCTTAGTTCTATTTAGTTCCTGTGCAAGAAACCCTGTCACAGGCAAAAAAGAACTTTCCCTGATGTCTCAGGCTCAAGAACAGGCGATGGGTGATCAGGCTGATCCAAGCATCATTCAGGCTTACGGTCTTTATGATAATCAGGATCTTCAAAATTTCATCAACGAAAAAGGTAAGGCCATGGGAGCGGTCTCTCACAGACCAGATATTAATTATCAATTCAGACTCTTAGATAGTCCTGTTGTCAATGCTTTTGCTGTACCAGGTGGATACGTTTATTTCACAAGAGGTATAATGGCACATTTTAATAACGAAGCAGAGTTTGCAGGGGTACTAGGTCATGAGATAGGACACATCACTGCTAGGCACTCTGCAAAACAACAGACTCAGCAGACCTTAGGGCAGTTAGGCTTTATGGTAGGACTGATAGCAAGTGAGAAATTCAGAACTTTTGCCAATCAAGCAGGTCAAGGCTTAGGCTTGATGTTTCTTAAGTTCGGTAGGGATCATGAAAGTCAGTCCGACGAACTAGGTGTAGAATACTCTACCAAAATAGGATATGACTCTCATGAGATGGCGGACTTCTTTCAGACTCTAAACAGATTATCCCAAAATTCAGGACAGTCAATCCCTGATTTTCTTTCTACACATCCCAATCCTGTAAATAGATATGCGAAGGTGCATGAGATGTCAGAAGAATGGCAAACAGATCTAGGACTTAGGAATCTAAAGGTCAATAGAAATGAATATCTAAAGAGAATAGATGGTCTTGTCTATGGTGAAGACCCTAAGCAAGGCTACGTAGACAATAATGTCTTTTATCATCCTGAATTGCTCTTCCAATTTCCAGTGCCTCGAGGATGGCAGTTGCAGAATTCTCCAGCACAAGTACAGATGGCTCCTGCAGACGGTAAGGCCCTAATGATCTTCACACTAAGTCCAGAAAAAACTTTAGATGGTGCGGCACAGTCACTAGTTCAGCAATTTAGTCTGGATGTACTAGAATCTCAAAGAACCAATGTCAACGGCTACAATGCTATAGCGATGGTTTCAGATCAGAAACCTCCAGAAGGTCAGCAGGCTCAAAATGGACAACAAGCCGCCGGACCTAGAATAATTACCTACTTGATACAAAAAGATTATTTTATCTATGTTTTTCATGGTATGAGTGAACAACAAAATTTCAATTCTTACACCAGTACGTTTAAAAGAACGATGACGAACTTCGATAAACTCACAGATCGATCTAAGATAAATGTAGAGGCAACTCGTATCTCTGTACAGGCTGTAAAGAGAAGCGCTACGCTGAAAGATGCGCTCTTAGCTTTGGGTAGTTCGAATAGGGATCTAGAAGAACTGGCAATTGTTAATGGGATGCAGCTTACGGATGGGGTAGATAGTGGCATGCTGCTTAAGACTTTCAGCAAGCCACATAACACAAGATCAAACTAGTAACAGGTTTTAGACAATAAGATCTTCCGCTAAAATATTTGAATGGGATTCGTTGTATACAGCAATCCCATTCTTTATTTTGAGCACTTGGGGTGACTCATGTCTTACATTGAAGACTTCACTAACTTTATTTGAGATCTGTCTGAATTTCAATAAATCAAGTAAATAGAAATCTATATGCGAGTAATCCCCTGATGCTAGCTCTTTTTCAAATTGCTTGAAAACAAAACCACTTATACCACATGATGTACTATGCTTGAATATGACTATTTCTTTGTTTTCTGATTTCCTCTTTATTTCCTCAATCTCATTTTCAGTATTAAGTTCTATCCAGTTCATATCTAGGTTTTGTTTTAAGTAACGTATTTAATTGAAAGAAGTTCTGAGCAAACAGAGGATATTAAATTATCGTTATACTAAATAGTAAAGTACACAGAGATAAATGTAACATAAATACAAATACATATAAATAAATTATATTTTTACAGCTCTGTAAGCCAAGGACTTAAATATTATAGAAAATGAGATTATTTAGTATTCTGTCACTTATTTGTATTTCTACTTTTGTTTCTAATATAGCGCAAGGACAGCATTCTATTGCGAGGGATTGGAATGAAGAGATGCTTCATGCCATCAGGAATGATTTTGCTCGTCCTACAGTCCATGCTAGAAACCTATGGCATACAAGTATAATGATGTATGACATCTGGTCAGTTATTAATGATGAAAAAGCAGACACGTATCTTATCGGCAAAACTCTAAAGGGCTTTGAATGTCCTTTTGATGGTCTGCCCGACTATGCTGTCAGCAAAGCAGAGGCAACAGAAACTGCTATCAGCTATGCAGTGTATAGATTGATGCTGCAAAGATTTCGCTTTGCACCAAGTGGCAACTACTTCCGAATAAAAGATAGACTAGATCAGCTAATGATATCAAAAGGTCTAAATATAAATTATACATCTACGAATTATCAAAATGGAGACCCAGCTGCTTTCGGCAATTGGATGGCTGCGGAGATGTTGGAATTTGGAAATCAAGATAACTCTAGAGAAGCCACCCAATATGACAATTGCTGTTATGAACCAGTGAATGACGCCTTAGTCATGAAAATAGAAGATGAGAATATTATGACTGATCCAAACAGGTGGCAGCCATTAACACTGGATGTAGTCATTGATCAGGCTGGTAATCCTTTACCTATAAATACGCCTGACTTTCTAAGTCCAGAATGGGGACAAGTATTATCCTTCAGTCTGACAGATGAGGACTTGACAGTATACAACAGAGATAATTTTGATTACAAAGTCTATCATGATCCAGGCCCACCTCCACTGGTTAACCTTATGGAAGCCGACCAAGGCACTGAAGAGTTTCTATGGGGCTTCTCTATGGTATCAATCTGGGGTAGCCATTTGGATCCTGCTGATGGAGTGATGATAGATATCTCACCTGGAGCCATTGGGAATAATCCAGAACTACCGACCACTTTTGCTGAGTATCAAGAGTTTTACAACTACTTGGAAGGTGGTGACAATAGTACAGGACACAATATAAATCCTGCGACTAATCGACCTTATGAACCTAATATAGTTTCTAGAGCAGATTATGGAAGGGTACTGGCGGAGTTTTGGGCAGATGGCCCAGATTCTGAGACACCTCCCGGTCATTGGTTCACGATACTAAACTATGTACATGATCATCCAGATTTTGAAAGAAAGTATAGAGGTCAGACAGAAGAAATAGATGAGCTGGAATGGGATATAAAAGCCTATTTTATGTTAGGTGGAGCTATGCATGATTGTGCTATTTCAGCGTGGGGTATCAAAGGATGGTACGATTATCTTAGACCCGTGTCTGCCATAAGAGCAATGGCTGCTAGAGGACAATCTACTATAGAGTCATTGCCAAATTATCATCCTGCGGGGATCCCACTAGTAGACGGACTTATAGAAATAGTAACTTCAGGAGATCCTCTAGAGGGAGACAATGGTGAGAACATAGGAAAGTTTAAGTTGTACACTTGGAGAGGTCCAGATTTCATTGATAATGAAGCGACAGATGTAGCAGGTGTAGGTTGGATACTCGCACAGAACTGGTGGCCATATCAGAGACCTTCGTTTGTAACGCCTCCATTTGCAGGGTATGTCTCTGGACATTCCACTTACTCTAGGGCTGCTGCACAAGTCTTAGAATACATATCCGGTGATGCCTTTTTCCCTGGAGGAATGGCTGAATTCAGTGCAGCGAAAAATGAATTTTTGGTTTTTGAAGATGGACCGTCAGAAGATGTGGTGCTCCAATGGGCAACCTATATAGACGCTTCAGACCAGACTAGTCTCTCTAGGATTTATGGAGGGATACATCCTCCAGCTGATGATATTCCAGGAAGAAAAATAGGTATAGAAATCGCTAAGGATGTAATAGAACTAGCAGAAAGTATCTTCTTCATAGATGAAGATGCTGATGGCTTTTATAACTATCAAGATTGTGACGATAATGATGCGTCAATAAATCCTTCCATGTCAGAAACATGTGATGGAATAGACAACAACTGCTCAGGTGTTATTGATGAAGGTCTTCAGCTCTATACTTATTACCTAGATAATGATGGAGATGGTTATGGAGACTTTGCAGTACCTGTAGATACCTGCAGATCTGCTCCTATAACGGGATATGTAGACAATAATGAAGACTGTAATGATTTTGATGCAGAGATAAACCCTGCTATGTCTGAGACTTGCGATGGGGTAGACAACAACTGTTCTGGAGCAATAGATGAAGGCTTACAACTCTTTACATATTACATAGATGCAGATGGAGATGGTTTTGGTAATCCAGACATTCCAGTGGACACTTGTAGAGCTGCACCTATAGCAGGTTATGTGATAGATAACACAGATTGCAACGATCTAGATAATGAAATCAATTCTACTATTGCAGAAATCTGTGATGGGATAGATAATAACTGTAATGGCCTTGCAGATGACGGATTACCATTGAACAGATACTATCAAGACTTTGATGGTGACGGTTATGGTAACCTTTATAACTATCTAGACACCTGTCTATCAGTGAGTCCGGCTGGCTTCGTAAGAGATTCTCTAGATTGCAATGATGAAGATTTACTGATCAATCCTTCTGTAGAAGACCTACCTGACAATGGGATAGATGAAGACTGCTCAGGTTTTGATTTATATAAAGAATCTAAAGTATTTCCTAATCCATTTAGAGAAACTGTAGAGCTTCATTACGATAGTGAAAACCCTATAACTATAAGACTATTCGATATGAATGGCCAGCTTGCCACTAGAGCTACGACAGTTCTAAAAGCTAATAGGATGATTCTTAACTACTCAGATTTGGCTGCAGGAATATATTATATACAAGTAGTTAATGAAAACTTCGAGGAGTTGTACATCGAAAAGCTACTGAAGATATAGCTGCACTCTCATAGGATAAGTACCTTAGAGATCCTTAGCTACAAGTCCAAATGAACTAATGAAACGTGCCTAAAGCGAAAAGAAAAATCTCTTTCATAGTAAACCCTATCTCGGGAGCTAGTAATAAAGAGAATAAAAGGCAACTCATCAAGGATAACCTCAATCTTGAGTTGTTTGAGTATGATTATTTCGAAACTCAACATCGAGGGCATGCGATAGAACTCGCCAGACTGGCTCATAAGGAAGGTTCAGATATAGTAGTAGCCTGTGGTGGAGATGGCACTGTCAATGAAGTCGCTCAGGGTCTAGTGCATACAGATACTACCTTAGGTATCATCCCTAATGGATCGGGAAATGGATTTGCAATGCATATCGGCATGGGTAGAAATACTAAGAAAGCCATTCAGATTCTCAACAAAGCTGTGACGCATAGAATAGATACGTGCACAGTCAATGACAACTTCTTTTTGAATCTCGCAGGTATAGGTTTCGATGCTCTTATTGCCTACAAAGTGGATCATGGAAAGAAACGTGGTCTGCAGATGTATGCGAGTACAATTACAAAAGAAATAGTAAAATTTAGTGCCGAAAAGTATCATGTACAAACGGATGAGGAGCAAATAATTGGTGCCTATTCGATCATCGCCGTCGCCAATGCAGCAATGTATGGTTACAATTTCACAATTGCTCCAAAAGCTAAGCTTACCGACGGGCTGTTAGATGTAGTATTTGTAAAAGAAGCCCCACTCGTAAAGACGCTTCTAAACTCTTGGCGGATGCTGAATAATACCCTTGACAAGAGTAAGTTGGTAGAGATTATAAAGACTAAAGAAGTCATAATCTCAACAGAAAAACCCTATTACTACCATGTAGATGGCGAAAGCTTCCAATTTGACACTGATTTACACTTTAAAATTGTGCCTAAATCACTGAATGTCCTTTTTCCAGAGGATAGCGATGTGCTCACCTAAAATCAAAACCTTCGATTAATTGTCAGTATTCCAATTTTCTTATCTTAGTCGCACTCAATTGATAAGAAAATGCGAATTCAACTAAATGTATTATTTCTAATAATACTATTACTTTCCTGTTCTGAAGGAGAGATTAAAAGAACGAAAGTAGAAGACACCTCTCAGATAAAAATATTTGAGGAAATCAGCAGCGCTCAATCAGGTATAGACTTCAATAATCTCCTAACAGAAACTCCAGAACTAAACTCTATTACCCATGATGGCATGCTTAACGGTGCTGGAGTGGCTATCCTTGATTACGATAACGATGGCCTACAAGATATCTATTTCGCCTCTAATATGGGCAGTGACAAGCTGTATAGAAACAAGGGTAATTTTAAGTTTGAAGATGTTACTGAGAAAGCAGGGCTCAAGTCCAAAAATTGGTCTACAGGAGTAGCAGTTGTGGATATAAATAAGGATGGTTACGATGATATCTATGTGTGCAAGTTTATGCATGAAGATCAGAATAAAAGAGCCAATCTGTTTTATATCAATAAGGGAGACGGAACTTTTGTCGAGAGAGCCGAAGCACTAGGTGTCGCAGACAGAGGCTACAGTATAATGGCTAATTTCCTTGATTATGATAGAGACGGTGATCTTGATTTGTACCTAGCCAACCAACCACCAAATTCTCTGAAATTAAAGGGAATGATAAAAGGTCAAGTGATGGTCATCTTTACTGACAAGTTATTCAGAAACGATAATGGCAAGTTTACTGATGTTACAAAAGAAAGTGGCATAGAAAACTACTCATACAGCCTTAGTGCCACTACGGTAGACTTCAATAAGGATGGATGGCCCGATATCTATGTGGCCTGCGACTATGACGAAGCAGACTATTTCTATAAGAATAACGGTAATGGCACATTCACTAATGTAGTTCTCTCATCACTCAAGCATATCAGTAACTTCAGTATGGGAGTAGATGTAGCAGACATCAACAACGATGGCCACTCAGATATCTTTGTAGCGGATATGGTCGCAGAGGACAACTTTCGTCAGAAAACAAATATGAGCGGAATGAATCCAGAGAAATTCTATGGTATTGCTGAGGCTGGACATCACTACCAATACATGTTTAACTCAATGCAACTTAATAATGGAGATGGCAGCTTCAGCGAGATTGCACAGTTGTCTGGAATATCAAATACAGATTGGAGCTGGACACCGCTCTTTATCGATGCTGATCAAGATGGTTATAAAGACCTTCTTGTAACCAATGGCATCTTCAAAGAAATGCGTAACCAAGATTACACGATCTGGAGAAAAAAATTTTATGCTGAGAAGCTAGCACAAGCGGAAAACACTGCAGAAAAGCATCTCAATATCAACCCGATGGATATTGCTAATAGAGCTGAAAGTGTGAAAATCACCAACTATATCTATCAGAATAATGGTGACCTGACCTTCTCAAAACGTAGTAGTAATTGGGGTCTAGATAAAAAGACCTGGTCGCAAGGCGCCGCCTATGCTGATTTTGATAATGATGGAGACCTAGATCTAGTAATGAATAATATGCAGATGACCGCTGGTCTTTATAAAAATACTGCTAATGAAAAAGGGCTAAATAATTACATAAATGTAGAGCTGGAAGAAACTAAGAATACTAGGACTAATATTAATGCACAGATAGAGGTAACAGTAGGAGGTCAGACTCAGATTTATGAGTATACACCATATAGAGGGTATATGTCTACCTCACAGAGATTAGCACATTTCGGACTGGGAGAGCATGAAACGATAGATGAGCTAAAAGTTATCTGGGCTGATAATAAGATGATTAGAAAAAAAGGAATAAAGGCTAATCAAACTCTGAAACTAAATTATAGTGAAGCTCAAGAGACCTACAGACGTACTGGCCTACAAAGAAATAGTTTATTCAAGCCGATGAAGTCTATTGATGTCGCTCATGAAGAAAATCAATACAATGATTTTATTAGAGAAATTCTTTTGCCCTATAGAACCTCAACTTTAGGCCCTATCATCTGTGAAGGAGACGTAAATGGTGACGGTCTTGCAGATATCTTTGTCGGTGGTTCATTTGGTAAGACTTCAAAATTACTGATAAACAGAGGTTCTGGTTCTTTCCAACAGAGTAATGGCTTGCCACAAGAAATCAATTACGAAGATGGTGGTGCAGCATTTATAGATGTAGATAATGACAAGGACCTAGACCTATATGTGTCAGGTGGAGGCAATGAATTCAAACCACAGAATGCTAATTATCTTGATAGATTATATATCAACAATGGTAGCGGGCAGTTCACTAGATCAAATGCAATTCCTGAACTAGCTACTAGTAACTCAGTAGTGGTTCCTCTAGACTATGATAAGGATGGTGACTTAGATCTATTTGTAGGAGGTCGGCAGGTTCCAGGAAAGTATGGATGGCCTACTAATAGTTACATCCTACAAAACGATAAAGGCTCATTCACAGATGTATCGAAAACTGTAGCGCCTATGTTCAATAAACTAGGTATGGTCACAGATGCTAAACTTGCAGATCTAGACGGTGATGGAAATGATGAATTAGTAATAGTAGGAGAGTGGATGAAAGTAGGCGTATATAAAGTTGGAAATACCTTAGAAGATATGTCACAGCAGTATGGACTAGGAGAGACTAACGGCTGGTGGAATACAGTAGAAGTGTATGATGTAAATGGAGACAACAAGCTAGACTTAGTAGCTGGCAACCTAGGATATAATATCAAATACAAGGCGAGTGCTTCTGAACCATTCAAAGTGTATACTGATGACTTTGATGGGAACGGCAGCCATGATGTGTACCTTGGGTATTATGAAAACGGTAAATGCTACCCGGTTAGAGGTAGACAATGTTCATCTGAGCAAATGCCCTTTGTCAAGGAAAAATTTGGTTCCTATAGAGAGTTTGGTTTAGCTACGATAGATCAAGTGCTAGAAGGAAAAGTCGCTTCTACTACTGTGGTAAATCAAGCACATACCTTTGCTAACACCGTTTTTCTTAACGAAGGGTCAAGTTTCAAATCTGTAGTTCTACCAAATGAGGCACAGATAGCACCTGTCTATGGTATAGCGATAGATGACTTTGATAAAGATGGAACCACTGATATCTTTCTAGCAGGTAACATGTACCAGAGAGAAGTAGAAACTACAAGATCTGACGCAGGTAAAGGTGTTATGCTCACCTTCCTAAAAGATGGAACAATCTCTACGAAACGATCTACAGAAACAGGGGTCTCAGCAGATAGAGATGTCAGAGCTGTGAAGACAATAGCAAGTGGCGACACCAATCTCCTTGTGATCGCTAACAATAATTCACCTATGCAATTCTATTCGTATTAAAGAGTTATCCCAATGTTGCTCAGTAGTTAAGTTTTTCTTGCCACTCTGTATTGGCGTAGTAACTATACTGGCTTTACAATCATGTCAAGGAGATACTACTGATTCTGCTATGCGGAGTCAAGACAATACAGAGTTCAAGTATTTTGAAGAGGTGCCTCCTGCTCAATCTAATGTGACTTTCAATAATACCTTAACTGAAAGTCTCAGCATGAACTTTATGACAGAGCAGGGCATGCTGATAGGCGCAGGCGTAGGAGTACTTGATGTCAACAATGATGGAAACCAGGATATCTACTTTGCCGCAAATATGGGGAACGATGAGCTGTATCTAAACAAAGAGAACTTCAAATTCGAAAACATAACTAAGCCTGCAGGTATCAAGAGTAATACCTGGTCTACTGGTGTAGCCATAGTCGATATCAATGGAGATGGCTACGACGACATCTATGTCTGCAAATCCTTACATAGTAATCCGCAACAACGTGCTAACCAGTTTTTTATCAATAATCGTGACAATACCTTCACGGAGTCTGCAGCACAGCTGGGGCTTGATGACGCAGGATATTCTGTCATGGCTAACTTTTTTGACTATGATAGAGATGGAGACTTAGATGTCTATGTTGCTAACCAACCTCCTAATTCGAGAGCTTATAGAGCACAATACAAAGGAATAAATGATTTTCAGTACACTGATAGAATGTACAGAAATGATGGAGGTCGATTTACTGATGTCACAGAGTCTAGTGGAATTAAAAATTACAGCTATAGTCTAAGTGCCACTTCTATTGATTTCAATCAAGATGGTTGGCAAGATATATACATTGCTTGCGATTATGAGGAACCTGATTTCTTCTACAAGAATAATGGTAATGGCACTTTTACAAATGTTGCCGATTCAGCTCTAAAGCATATGAGTAACTTTAGTATGGGTGCCGATGTCGCAGATATTAATAATGATGGCCACCTTGATTTCTATGTAGCTGATATGGTTGCTGAGGACAACTTCAGGCAAAAGACCAACATGAGTGGTATGAATCCTGAAAGATTCTACAAATTGGCCAGTGTTGGATTCCATTATCAGTACATGTACAATGTTCTCCAGATGAATAATAGCGATAATACCTTTAGTGATTTAGCACAACTAGCAGGTGTCAGTAATACAGATTGGAGTTGGAGTCCATTATTCATGGATATAGATCTAGATGGCTATAAGGACTTAGTAGTAACGAATGGCATCTATAGGGAGATGCGTAACAAGGACTTTGAAAAATGGCGTATTAAATGGTTTGAAGATTACAACAAAGCAACACAAACAGGTACTGCACATACCATGAATCCCATGGACGTCATTAATAAAGCACCTTCACAAAAGATTGCCAATTACGCATTCAAGAATGAAGGGAATCTCTCTTTTACTAAGAAAACTGAAGACTGGGGTCTTTCAAAAAAGAACTGGAGTCAAGGTTCTGCCTATGCAGATTTTGATAATGATGGAGACCTGGATATGGTAATGAATAATACCAATATGACCGCTGAACTCTATCGTAACAAAGCCATCGAAGGAACAAAAAGTAACTATCTAAATATCGAACTCTCAGGCAGCCCACTTAATGCTCAAGGAATAGGTACTAGAGTAGAACTTAAGACCAAGAGTACAAAGCAGGTCACCGAACTTACTCCATATAGAGGCTACATGTCTAGCTCACAGAATATAGCCCACTTCGGATTAGGAGATGATGAGATGGTTACTGAACTAAAGGTCATATGGTCTGACAATAAATCTCTGACGTTAAAAAACTTAAAACCTAATCAAACGATTAGAATCAAAAAATCCGAGGCTAAAGAAAGTTATACTAGAGGCACAAAAAAGAAAGAGATCTTCGAAGAATACGCTGTTTCAAAGGTATTCCATTCAGAGAATAAATTCGATGATTATGAATCAGAAGTGCTCCTGCCATACAGCACTTCCAGCTTAGGCCCGATAACAGCTACTGGTGATATAAATGGAGATGGTCAGATGGACTTATATCTAGGAGGCTCAGTTGGCAACACAGGAAGCCTTATTATTCTAGATGAGAATCTTAAAATCAAGACAACTAGATCCTTAAAGCTAAATATGCTATCAGAAGATGGAGGAGCTACTTTATTTGATTTCGATCTGGATGGAGACCTAGACCTCTATGTGACAAGTGGGGGTAATGAATATGAAGAAAACTCTGCTAACTATGCTGATAGGCTATATATCAATGATGGTAAGGGACAATTCCAAAGGTCTGACAAACATCCAAGACTAAAAGGTAGTAATGGCGCTGTATTGGCTTTTGATTATGATAAGGATGGTGACAAAGACCTGTTAGTAGCAGGACGGCTGGTGCCTAAGAAATATGGACAAGCGGCAAGCAGCTTCCTTCTTGAGAATAGAAATAGCCAACTGGTAGATGTTACAGATGCCGTAGCCCCTTTTCTTAAAGATATAGGTATGGTGACATCTTTGGGCACCGGAGATATCAATGCAGATGGAATAGATGAACTGTTCATAACAGGTGAGTGGCTAGGCATACAAGCGTATCAGATAGGGAAGACTTTCGAGGAAGTTACTAAGGACCTTGGACTTGATAATACTAATGGCTGGTGGAATACATTGCAGCTTGCTGATGTAGACAATGATGGTGATATAGATTTAGTAGCTGGAAATCTTGGACTCAATATAAAGTACAAAGCATCCCAGGAAGAACCATTTAAATTATATGCGGATGACTTTGATGCTAATGGTACTAATGATGTATACCTAGGCTATTATGAGAATGGTAAATGCTATCCAGTAAGAGGTAGACAATGTTCATCAGAACAAATGCCTTTCGTCAGTGAAAGTTTCAAAAGCTACGAAACTTTCGGCAATGCGACTATTACTGAAGTCTTAGAAGATAGAATATCAGAAAGCACTGTTCTCAATGAAGCCTACACCTTTGCAAGTGCAGTTTTCATAAATGAAACTGGCAGCTTCAAGAAAGTAGATCTACCTAATGAAGCTCAGAAAGCTCCTGTGTACGGCATTGCCATTGACGATTTTGATAGAGATGGAAATAGAGATATTTTCTTAGCTGGTAATTACTACAATAGAGAAGTGGAAACTACAAGGAGTGATGCGGGTAAAGGATGCATGCTCACTTTTGAAAAAGGAGGAATTATTAAAGTCACGACTACAGAACTTACTGGTATTAATGCAGAAAGAGATGTTAGAAGCATTCAGAAAATTTCTAATGACAATTCAGGTCTATTATTCATCGCGAATAACAATAGTGCCGCACAGTTCTACAAGTATTAGTTTCGTCTTGGAATTAAAGTCTTAGGATAAACGACTACACTTTCATTTCCATCTTTAGCTACTGCTGCCACACCAAACAAATAATTATCGATGACTATATTCTCAAGGACTGCTTTTGACACTTTGCCTACATACTTAGAGTATTCCCATTGGGGTGAAGTGGTTTCTCTCCAGTATACTTTGTAACCTGCCAGATTTTCATCATCCACTATATCCCACTGTAAGGTAGTGGAGGCCTTTACTGCACCACCTATCATTACTGTCTGCGGAGGCTTTGGAGCCCAGGCGATGCCTGCTAGATTGATTGCATTCACTGCAGTTAGTTTTCGAGCATAATCAAAGTTGACTTCAGAAAGAACATCACCATACTCTATACCATTTTCAGTTCTTACATCTTGATGCTGTCTATTATAGTCTTCATGGGTTTCCATAATACGTATACCGGGGATGCCTGCGTCATTGAATGGTCGATGATGTCCACCTCTTCCAAAACGATCCAAACGATAGATCATCTTAGCAGTAACATCCGAAAAATAGGTCGTCGTGATTCTATCTACATACCGAGCCAATTGTCGAGAAGGGCCATCTACTTCTCCTCCATAAAATCTATTCCAGATCAGCTGTTGTTCATTGGGGTTCGGAGGGGTAGGTTCTGAGAATACACGAAAGGATGAGTTGTCTATGACACCATCTATCCCTTTAATATTTCCTATCATATCATTATTCAGTATACCTATGATATCCCATCCATCTTCTATTGCATCTGCCGCTAATAATTTGCCGCCGAATAGTCCTTGCTCTTCTCCTGATAGACCTAAGAAAATGATGCTCGTTGGAAAATCATACTTCGATAATACTCTTGCCGCCTCCATTACTCCCGCCATTCCTGAGGCGTTGTCATTTGCTCCGGGATTATCTGTAGTATAATCTAAGGGATCACTTACTCTACAGTCAATGTCCCCAGACATGATGATGTATCTGTCTGGATATAAAGTACCTCTCTTGATCGCCATGACGTTTACGATCCAAGTATCTTCAGGTATTCTTCTTGCAGTTCCTTTCTTTACTAAGCCCTTGTGGTATTTTACCTCCAGACAATTATTGCAGGCCTTCGATATGTTATTGAATTCACTTTTTATCCATCGTCTCGCTGCTCCTATACCTCTTGTGTTAGAAACCGTATCCGATAGGGTATGTCTAGTCCCAAAGGATACCAACTTAGTAATATCCTTCTCTATCCTTTCTGCAGAAACCTCACTTATTATCTCATACATACGTGTATCTATAGCTGGAGGAGTGGTGCTCTGGGCAGTCAATTGTACAGTTAAAATGTAGGTTCCTATCAGAGTAATAAAGAAAGCTTTCATGCTGTAAGGATTATTGATTAAGGAAATTTAGGAAACTTCTCCCAGTTTGGATCTCTTTTCTCGAGGAAGGCATTTCTTCCTTCTTCTGCCTCTTCTGTCATATAACCTAGTCTAGTTGCTTCTCCTGCAAAGAGTTGCTGTCCAACTAGTCCATCATCAACTAAGTTAAAAGCAAATTTTAGCATTTTTATAGCCATTGGACTTTTCTTCAGAATTTCTTGTGCCCAATCATAGGCCGTCTGTTCTAGCTTTTCATGAGGAATAACAGCATTGACCATACCCATTTCGAAGGCTTCCTGTGCAGAATAGTTTCTGCCTAGAAAGAAGATTTCTCTTGCTCTCTTTTGACCCACTTGTCTGGCAAGGTAAGCGGAACCATAGCCTGCATCGTAGCTGGCGACATCAGCATCTGTCTGCTTGAATATTGCATGCTCCTTGCTGGCTAAAGTCAAGTCACAGACGACATGTAAACTATGACCACCGCCAACTGCCCAACCTGGCACTACTGCTATAACCGCTTTATTCATAAACCGTATCTGGCGCTGTACCTCTAGAATATTAAGTCGTGCGACACCATCTGGACCTTGGTAGCCTGTCTTAGATCGCACTCTTTGATCTCCTCCAGAACAAAAGGCGAATACGCCATCCTTAGGTGAAGGGCCTTCACCAGAAAGAAGTACAACCCCTATACTTCTATCTTCTCGCGCATCATCAAAGGCCCAATACAGTTCACTTACCGTCTGGGGTCTGAATGCATTTCTAACTTCTGGTCTATTAAAAGCTATTCTTGCCACACCATTACATTTCTTATAAGTGATGTCTTTTAGATCACCTACTTCTTTCCAATCTATCATGCGTTATATAGTCTTTAATGCTTTTTCTAAATAATGATATTCAATACCAAATTCTTTCTTTATGTTCTGTACTTCCTGCAGTTTATTTGTAGAATCTTGTAAGGACTTAGACTTGACTGCTACTATAAGAAGATTCTTTGGCGTATGCTCTGAGGAAATAAATTCCATCACTTTCGTTTTGTACCCATGTGCTTCTAGAAGTAGAGATCTGATGACATCTGTGATTATCTCTGCTTGTCGTTCTTTAATTATGCCATATTTGAGTAAGGGACTTATAGATCCTTGTGTTCCTTTACTCAGTTGCTTTCTTATCTGCTTATGACAGCAAGGAGAGCAGACGATTACTGAAGCATTTGATTTGATGCCAAGGGCTATAGCATCATCAGTAGCCGTATCGCAAGCATGAAGTGCCAGTAAGACTTCTGCCTCTATTGCTTCTTGATCAGCTATTCCTCCTTCAATAAATTTTAGACTTGTATACTTACAGGTCTCGGCTAAAGCATTGCATTTTTCTACCAGTTCTTTTCTTAGTTCAATACCAGTGACTTCTACTTTTCTATCCTTGGTGTTTTTGAGATAGTCATAGAGCGCAAAGGTCAAGTACCCCTTACCACTACCTGCATCATGGATTCTTACAGGATCAGATAAATCTGCAGAAGAAAGCACAGAGTCCATTATCTCTATGTACTTGTTTATTTGTTTGAACTTATGAGATTTCGACCCAATTATGTTGCCTGACGCATTAGTAATGCCTAGTTCTTTTAGATAAGGGCTCTGCTGATCGAGCATATACTTTTTCTGTTTATCATGGTCTTGGTTTGTCTTCACAGCTTGACTATTAGCACTTTTGAAGAGTCTGGATGTTTTACTGTTCCACTGATAGACATGTTCAGTGGTCACCATGGAAAAATTGTTAAATGAAGAAAGCATTTCCTCTAGATGATCGAGACCATCTTTTAGTTCCTTGTTTTTTGTAACATCTCTTGTGGCATAGCTATGGACATATTGGAGGACCTTTGTGTCCTTTATCAAGACGGGTTTTATTATCACAGCTTTTAGATCCTCCTCTGGACTTTCGTAGCCAGAAAGTTTTACTTTATGTAGATTATTGGTTTCAAAACTCTTCTTGAAAACCTCTAAGATTCTATCACGGGTATTACTTTTCATTGGTCTGTAAAGGATTAGTAGACCTGCATAGAATGTCTGATCTTGTCTGATCATTATGTATATAAGTGATAGCCTCATGGACACTGGTGTGATGTCTATCTACTTCATTGAGTAGCCCTGCTTTATATAGGCTGTCACGGAGATAGCCTATAGCATTACAAATGTGCAATTGAACACCAATAGTATTTAGTTCATCATCAAGGTCCTTTAGCATATGCGTACCCGTGCTATCGATGTTGTTGATCAAGGATGCATCTAGTACGACATACTTTACCTCTCCCTTATGAGCAGAAATGAGCTTAGTCAGTTTATCCTTAAAGAAGCTTGCATTGCCAAAGAATATCTCATTTTCAAATCTGACTATTATGGAGTCTTCCCATAATTTAGCATCCGTATAGCGCTCTATATTTTTATAATGTTGAGTACCTTCGACCTGACCTAGTTCTGACATTCGTGGCGCTGAGGTGTTATAGATTACTGCTAGTAGACTGAGGATTACACCACTCAGTACACCAGCTTCTATTCCTAGTGCTAGTGTGAGGAAAAAGGTAGAGGCCATCATCCAGAAGTCTAATCTATCTGTCTTCCAAAGGTGCTTAGCTTCCTTTATATCAAAGAGACCCAATACAGCAAACATTATTATAGCGGCTAATATCGCCTTAGGTAAATAGTACAACCAAGAGGTCAAGAATAATAATACCAAGACTATTACTGAGACGGTAATAAGACTGGATACTTGTGTCTTAGCATTAGAGTCACTATTGATTGCTGATCTAGAAAAACTTCCTGAAGTCGGAATGGCTTCGAAAAATGAACCCCCAACTTTTGCAAACCCCAAAGCAAGCAACTCTTGATTCGGTTTCACATTATGATCTTTATGTTTGGACTCTAGAGCCTTTGCGATGCCTATACTCTCTACTATACCTATAAGGGTCACAGTGAGCACTGTAGGCCATAATAAGGATAAAGTAAGGAGATCAAGAGAGGGCAGTGTAATAGATGAAAGACCCGAAGGAATAGTCCCTACTATCGCCACTCCTTGATTGTCTAACTTCATTAGAGCACAAATAACAGTACCGAGGACAACCATGATCAAAGGCCCAGGAATCTTTCTACTAATTTTCTTGAAAATAAATATCAATACAAAAGAGCTGAGTGCAATTATGCTAGTGATGATATTCAGACTGCCTAGATTAGAAATCACTCGTTTTATAGTCTCTACAGTATGATGCGAATTGGTCATATCCAAGCCTAACATATCCTTAAGCTGAGAAGCGACTATGATTATGGCTGCCGCAGAGGTAAAGCCCGCTATTACTGGATGAGAAAGAAAATTGACCAAAAATCCCAGCTTAAATAATCCAAGTGTTATCTGACAGGTCCCTATCAGCAAGCCTGCTGTAATGACGAAGCCAATATATTGAGGCGTACCTGGTACAGCGATCTGACTGACTCCTGCTAGCACGAGTAGAGCACTTACAGCTACTGGCCCTACTGTCATCTTTGTAGATGAAGCCATCAATGCATAGAGGACAATAGGCACGATAGAAGCGTATAGCCCATAGATAGGTGGCATCCCTGCTAAAAGACTGTAGGCCATTCCTTGAGGAATAAGAATAGCTGCTACAGTTAGTCCTGCAATTAAATCACAACGAAACCAGCTTCTATTGTAAGTCTTTAAGCTTTGTAATATGGGAAAGTACTTCTTAATTATTGCGGTTTATCCTGAGGTATGATCTGATACGATGACCCATTGGCCATTCTTTTTCTCCCACAATAGATTGAAATATCCACTAGGGTTATCTTCTGCACGAACGAGAGAATATTTGCCTATCATGAAACAAGCTTCTGGACTCAAAGATCTCAATTCTAAGATCTCAAAGGTCAGAGTACCCATTGCTGCCTCGTCTGGGTATCCTCTCTTGTAGTTATCCAAGGTCTGTTGCCAACCACGAGTCACTCCTCTAGAGCCTATAAAAGCTAATTGACTATTATTCCAGTATCCTTCCATAAAGGCATCAATATCTCCAGTATTCCAGGCCTTTTGCTGTTTCATGAGTATCATTCTTACTGCATCTAAGTCAGCTCTGGGATTGTAGACTTTAGTTGTTTTACAGCCTGTGAAGACTATAAAACAGCATATGACCACTAAGTACTTGTTAATTCTCTTATACATAATCTATTGACAGTCAAAGATAACAAGTACTGCCTTCAATTTAGTGATATGTCGCTGATATCTATATCTCTTTGATTTTAGGGACAATAGCCAATCCGATAGCTTATTAATCCTATATTTAGTCTAGAATCCTAACCTTAATGTTTTACAGAACTTTTATAGCCTTCTTACTCCTTTCATGCTGGATTTGTAGTGACTCGCTCCATGCTAGACATATAGTAGGAGGAGATGGCACCTACACTTTCGTAAGATATAATGCTGATTCCACCAGAATCACCTATCTCATAAGATTCAATTTATACAGGGATTCTAATGGCGGAGGGGCTGAATTGGCTAGAAACGAACTTTTTGGTATATACAGAGAGTTTTCACCCGGAGAATGGGAATATGTGGATGAGTTTACCGCTCAACGACCAGCCGTAGACCGAATACCTATAATAGACGAGCCCTGTAGAGAGGAACCAAACAACGTAGGTGTAGAAGCTGGCTACTATGAGAGAGAGGTGACCTTGGATGTCATAGATCAGAACTACATGATCGCTTACCTACGCTGCTGTAGAAATGACAATATTATTAATGTCGATGCTTTTGAGATGGGAGCCGTCTTCGATTTAGTAATTACACCAGAAGCACAAAGGACTGGTAATAATAGTCCCACCTTTGATGAGTTTCCACCTATATTCATTTGCACCTCTTTTCCCTTAGATGTTTCACTGGCTTGTTCTGACATAGAGGGAGATTCTCTAGTTTATTCTTTTTGTCCCTCTTTAGCAGTAGGGGGTACGAGACCCAATAACTCATGTGAAAGTGGTATAAATCCCGATAGAGATATCTGCCCACCGCCCTATGATATTCTAGAGTTCAATAGTCCCTACTCGGATTCTGCGCCTATGGCGGGTAACCCTATTGTACGAATTGATGCTAATACGGGTTTGATCACAGGAACTCCAGAGTTGAATGGACAGTATGTATTGAGCATCTGTGTAGAAGAATATAGAAACGGAATCCTATTGAGCCAACTAAGAAGAGATTTTCAGTTTAATTCTATCACTTGTATAAAAGAACTCTCGGCCAATCTAGTAGCAGATGAAGTAGTCGTAGACGTCTCTACAGGACAGACGGTGCCTATTAGCATCATAAAAGCATGTGGAGATAGTCTTGTCCAGTTTAGAGGAATTGATGCTAGTAATACTATTATTAATTATGCTTGGAATGTCTTTGATCCCTTAGGAGAGCTGGTCGTAGATACTTCTGGCAGGGATGTAAGAAATCTAGAAGTATACTTTCCTGAATTGGGAGAGTATGTCGGTACCCTCGCAGTAGAAGATATAGAGGGCTGTACAGATACGGCGGTCGTAACAGTACTCAGATTACCCGATATGATATCAAATTTTGAATATGAGGTGCTAGACAGTTGTTATCGAGGAGCAATACACTTCACAGATTTATCTTCAGCAGAGGAATCTCAGATAGTAGAATGGGAGTGGGATTTCGGTGGAGAAGCAACATCTACTGATCAGAACCCTAGCTATGAATTCGATGATAGAGGTGTGAAGAAAGTAACCTTAGTATCCAAAGACCTTAATACTTGTGTAGATACTTCAGTCTATTTTGTAGAATATGAGCCTCCGCATGATAGGTTATTAGAGTCAGCACCAGATATTACTTTATGTTTTGGTGATTCTATTTTCTTTGCTAACCGGTGGATCTATGAGGCAGGTAATTATGAAGAGATCGTGCAGTATGTAGAGACAGGTTGTGATTCTATCTATAGATCTCTTACGCTTGACTTCCATATAGAGCCTATCGAAACCTACTTAGATACTATTCTATGTCCAGGAGAAACTCTAGACTACTTTGGAGTTAATTACAATGCTAGTCAGATTGAAACTACAGGCATGAATGACTTTAATCATTCTACCTTATCTCTAGTCACTGGTTGTGATAGTATCGTGCATTTTATTAGATACGATTATGAGGAGCTTCCTGTGATTAACTTTACAGCAGAGGATCAATATGTCGTAGCCAATAAAGCATTCAGAATGCCTATTTCAATTACAGGAAACTTTGATGAAACATTCTGGACACCAAGATTAGGTCTTGATTGTGACGACTGCCCTTATCCAAATGTAAACTCTGATGAGGACACCACCTATGTCATAAAACTTATTACTGATGACGATTGTGAGGTAGTAGATTCTATCTTTCTAGACTTTGTAGTCGTTCCTGAGCGATACTATATACCTACAGTCGTTAGTAGCAACTCATTACTTAATGTGGATAGATCTTTCTATCTCATGACACAAGAGAATGCCTTTGAAGAAGTCACCTATTCTATGAAAATCTTTGATAGATGGGGTGGTCTGTTATTTGACGGCAAGGACTTAAACATCAATGATGAATCTATAGGCTGGCAACCGAGAACTATTGCACCAGGTGCCTATGCTTATACCATAGAAATAAAGGAATTTTTCGAAACACAATTCTTAGTCGGAACAATTACTATCATTGAGTAGTTGTAGCTCTAGCTTTATGTATAGACTATATCTCAGCTTCATCGCAATCATATCTCTTGCAGTTAGTGATCTTTCCGCAAGACACATTGTCGGTGGAGATGTTTCTTATGAGTTTGTACGTTTCGAGAATAACAATAGTCAGGTGACCTTTAGAGTCATCTTCAATATGTATAGGGATAGGTTTGCAACCAATGTTCCCTTTGATAACCAAGCAGAATTCGGAGTCTACCAGCAGCAAGCAGATGGCTCGTGGTCTTTCTACGATAAAGCTATTGCAGATCCACAAAACATAGATACCATAGCCTACATTGATGATCCATGTATCAATGAAAATGGTGATGTAGGGGTAGAGTCTGCTTTCTATGAAATGCTATTCACCCTAGACATCGTAGATACAGATTATTTGATAGCCTATCAGGCCTGCTGTAGAAATAGATCATCTAGCAATATATTCAATGAAGATATCGGTAGCGTATTCGATGTATTGATTACTCCCGAAGCTCAACGCTTAGGTAATAACAGTGCTACCTTTATAGAATACCCACCTATATTTATATGTGCCAATCTACCACTCAGAGAAGACATCTCAGGAGTAGATGCAGATGGTGATGAATTGGTGTACTCTTTATGTTCCCCATTGCAGTCAGGAGGTACTATGGGAGCGGGTACAGATCCATGTCTCTTTTTAGAGCCTACTGTAGGAATCAATGGTTGTTTGCCTCCATTCCAACCAGTAGATTTTTTGCCACCCTATACTGCGGACAATCCAATGGGAGGTTTCCCAGAGGTTTCTCTTAATGCCAGCGGCCAGCTCTCTGGCATTCCATCTACTACTGGTCAGTTCGTAGTGGGAGTATGTATAGAAGAATATAGAAACGGTGTCTTACTGAGTAGAATACGAAGAGATTTTCAGTTTAATGTAGTGCCTTGCGATAAGGCGATTGCAGCCCAGTTGTTTGCAGATGATGTGATAGTAGAGGATGGAAATTTGGTCAGCCTTATCAATGCTTGTAATGACAAACCTGTGCAGTTTGTGAGCAGTAGTATAGGCGCACCAGTGAGTAAATATGAATGGCGTATTGATAGTCCTGATGGTTCAGAATTCTATACAGAAGAAGGGTCCAATTTTGATGAGTTGAATCTGAGCTTTCCAGAGGTAGGAGAGTATAATGGTTTTCTGGTGGTTAATGATGGAACTCAATGTAGCGATACCGCTTTCTTCAAAATAAGGAAGACTGCAGGCGTAGATATGGAAGTCAATATAGAGGCCGACAGTTGCTTTCTTTCACCTATAGAATTTACAGACCTCTCTAATGCTCCGGAGAGTACTATTATCAACAGAACCTGGGAATTAGACAATGAAAGCTATAGTAATGACTCCATAGCGGTTTTTGATTTCCCTTCGAGAGGCACTCGTACTATAGCTTTGATAGTAGAAGATGATGTCGGATGCATAGACACCTTGAGCACTACCTATGAATATAATCCACCACATGATTCTACCTTAGCTTCATTGCAGGATATTACTCTATGTTTTGGAGATTCTATCTTCTTTGATGATCAATGGATAAGGGCTGCAGGGACCTATGGAGATGTCTTACCCTATGTAGAGACAGGTTGTGACTCTATAGGCCGAGTACTGGAACTTGATTATTGGCCTGAGCCTAATTATACCTTTTTGGATACTATTATTTGTCTAGGTGAAGTGGTTGATTATTTTGATGTACAGTATAACGAAACTGGCAGCTTTAGTCATTCGACCAGCTCTGTACTTTCTGGTTGTGACAGTATCGTGCATGATCTGAGACTAGAAGTGCAAGAACCAGTGCGGATAAGCTTTGAAGCACCGACTTTAGTACTGACAGCTAATACACCTACTCAGATGCCCGTAACCGTAGAAGGGGACTATGAGACCTTGCTGTGGACACCAGACTTAGGTCTTAGTTGCACAGATTGTCCTATTCCACTCATTGATTCTAATACAGATACCGTCTATACCTTATCTACAGTCACTTCTGGAGACTGCGCCTCAGAGGCATCTATAGCGATAGATTTTATAGTTGTTCCAGAGCGCTATTATTTTCCTACTATTCTGAGCAAGGATAGACAGCTTTCGCAAGAGACCGCATTATATCTTCAGACGATTAGTGAAGCCCAAAATTCTGTCACTTATGACCTACAGGTGTTAGACAGATGGGGTACAGTACATTTTGATGGCAAAGATCTAAATATCAATGATCAAAGCCAGGGTTGGTCTTCACTAGACATACTGCCTGGAGTTTATGTCTATCGTTTTGATATCAAAGAGTACTTTGAAACCATTACAGAAATTGGATCTATCACCGTAATTAAGTAGACTCGGTTAGATTGATTAGCTTTGGCTTATTCAAAGCCTGATAGTGGATGACATCGTTCTAAATTTTGACAAATCAAGTATCACATTGATTAATGTGACACTAGCATTTATCATGTTTGGTATTGCACTAGATTTATCCCTAGATAAATTTAAGGCCGTCCTACTTACGCCGAAAAAACTTATTGCAGGTCTAC
The DNA here is from genome assembly GCA_937921825.1 of uncultured Saprospiraceae bacterium. GTDB lineage: Bacteria > Bacteroidota > Bacteroidia > Chitinophagales > Saprospiraceae > RFSX01. The sequence continues at coordinate 2,914 of CAKZVK010000101.1, read as the reverse complement.
TCTCACAGTTAGTCTTATTACCCTTATTCACTTTTATACTCATCTTGATTTTCAAACCACAGGCCTCTGTAGCTCTAGGTATGATCTTAGTTGCGTCTTGCCCAGGTGGGAATATCTCTAATTTCATCTCTTCTCTAGCTAGAGCCAATGTAGAGTTGTCCATCTCACTGACCTCCATCACCTCAGTAATGTCGCTGATTTTTACACCGTTGAACTTTAGCGTCTATGCTAATCTATACGAACCCTCACAGGCCATCTTAAGAGAAATACATTTAGACTGGCTAGAAGTGGTACAGACTATTGGGTTGATTATCATTATCCCGATCATCATTGGATTTATAGTGAAGACTAAGTTTCCGAAACTGGCAGCCAAGCTCTCTAAGCCTTTGGAGTTGATATCTATGCTACTGTTCCTTCTTATTGTAGTGGGGGCTTTGATAACTAATCTCGACTACTTTATGGAATGTGTAGCAGCCGTATTTCTATTGGTCTTGCTGCATAATAGTGGAGCCTTGGCGATAGGGTATTCTATGGCTCTACTTTTTGGATTAACTTTTAAGGATAGAAAATCTTTGGCTATAGAGACAGGTATCCAAAATTCTGGTTTAGGCTTATTAATTATTTTCTCCTACTTTAATGGACTAGGAGGGATGGCCATCATTACAGCCTGGTGGGGGATATGGCATATAGTTTCTGGGTTTAGTATAGCATACTTATGGAGAAAGCGATAAAGAACATTATATACTTTACAGTAAAGGCCTTGGCCAATATTGCCATGCGATTCTACTTTCGTGGGATAGAGCGGAATGGTACAGAACATATTCCGGAAGAAGGCCCTTTTATCTATGCAGTTAATCATCAGAATGCCTTCTTGGATGCTATTATCGTAGGCGGTCTATCCCCAGTCCCTACCTATTTTATGACTAGATCTGACGTATTCAAGCCACCCTTTGATTGGTTTCTAGATGCTCTAAAGATGATGCCTATCTATCGTATTCGCGATGGTTATAAATCCCTCTCTAAGAATGACGCTATTTTCGATTCGTGTAAATATATACTTGCAGATAAGAATGCCTTACTCATTTTCCCAGAGGGTAATCACGGGTTAGAGTACTTTCTTAGACCCTTGACCAAAGGCTTAGCCCGTATCAGTTTACAAGCACAAGAGGAACTAGATGCTAATATTAAAATCATCCCAGTAGGTCTCAATTACTTTGATCACTTCAATTCAGGTCATAAATTAATAGTCAAGTACGGTACACCTATCTCAGTAGACCATTTTTTAGCTGATTACAAAGCACATAAACATACAGGCCTAAGGAATATAACACAGGCGATCTCTGAGGGCATGAAAGAGACACTATTACTTCCTACAGAGAATGAAAGCTACCCACAGCAAAAACATATATTCCAGAGAAAAAACCAGAAGTACAGCTACTCGCGTCTCACAGCACTGATAGATCAGCCTAATCACGTGAAGCCTGAGAAATCATACAAATGGGCCGCATGGATAGGAGAGAGCTTTTCGATTTTCAATTTTGTCCCAATACTACTTACGAAATTTATACTCAAGACCAAAGTCAAACAAAAAATCTTTCACGGCTCTATTAAGATCGCTGCACTGATTCTGATCTTTCCCTTTTGGTTTTTGTTGACCTTCTGCCTAGTATGGGCGCTGGTAAGTCTAAAATGGGCGCTTATCATATTTGGAATACAAATTATAACTTTAGTGCTGCGAAGAGAAATCGTAAGATTCAGTCATTAGTTAGATGAATACATAATGAGCAAAGAGAAAAAAGAAAAGACAAAAGATAAGGAGAAAGAAAAGCTAAATAAGTTCGATGCAAGAGGCGTACAGACTTTATTTAGGACAGTATCAAGGAACCATTACAATCTGATAAGAATGGTCGATGCTAAAGCCAGTATCATTCTGACAATAAATTCTATCATCATAACATTACTCATGGGAGTCATGTATATGGCCCCTCCAGAGCAGATGCATGCCTTGCAGTTAGGCAGTAAAATTTTATTAAACTGTGGTATGGCCTCTATGGTCTTTGCATTATTAGCTATGTTACCTCATCGATATTACAACTTAGGCAAAAACAAATTAGGATACAAAGGTAGCTTGTATGCAGCTAGCTACTCTAAATTGTCTCTAGAAGACTATCACAAAGAAATGAAGAGAGTGATGAAAAGTGGTCATAGTGTCTATGATGAGATGATAGATGATTTCTACTATCTTGGAAAGTCAGTAAGTAAGAAACAACTCCTCATAGTCATATCAGTTATATTCTTTCTGACAGGTTTGGTGGTCACAATAATTCACTCTTTGTCACATGGTATCATGATAGAAAAAATCTTCTTCAACTAAGGCTAAACAAACGATAGGGTAGATGAAGTTTGATGATTATAGAATTCATTCCAATATTAAGAAAGGGCTAAGTAAGTTGGGCTTTAGGAGACCGACGGATATACAATACAAATCTATCCCTAGTATACTCAAAGGAGAAGATCTACTCGCTGTTGCCCAAACGGGAACTGGCAAGACAGCGGCCTTTGCTATTCCTGTCATAGACCTGATACTCAAAAAGAAATTAGTAGAAAGAAGAAAGACAGGAGCAAAATGTATCGTCCTGGCACCTACGCATGAGCTAGCGGATCAGATCTGTTCTGTCTTTGAAGAAATATCTAAGTATACGGTCCTCAAAATAGTATCCGTCATAGGAGGTGTAGACCAAGCACCACAAATACAAAGTTTGAATAAAGGTGTGGATATAGTAATAGCTACTCCAGGAAGAATGTTCGATCTCATCAGCCAAGGACATCTTAAGACCCATCAGATAGAAATACTCGTACTAGATGAAGCGGATTACATGCTCGATCTTGGTTTTATAAAAGATATTAAAGATTT
>CAKZVK010000100.1 GCA_937921825.1 uncultured Saprospiraceae bacterium | reverse complement strand
CAATGAAGGAAAAATCTATAGAATTAGATTTACTGATCTTCTAGAATGGATCTTAGAGATTCCCAATTTTGTAGGTAAGAGAGAAGACTGTAGTGAAGGTCATCTTGAAATGATACAAGCAAAGTGGGTTTATGAATGGCGGGAGAATCAATAAGCTCTCCGGCAAATGCGGCCCTATCTAAAAGCGCTTCGCCCAATCAATCTGGTTATAGTCGCACTCAGCCAGATCATCCTCTATAAATTGTATTTTGAGTCTCCTGCTTTGGACTCAGTGGGGTTAGTTTTGGAATCACCATTAATCTATCTCTTCAGCTTTATTACGGTCTTGATTACCGCTGCGGGCTATCTAATTAATGACTATTTCGATTTTGATTCTGACCTCGTAAATAGTAAGAGCAATCGACTGCCACATAAGTATCATAACCTGATCTTCTACTATGTACTGGTTGCTCTTGGTTTTCTTTTAGCACTTTGGTTTGCACAACATATAGGTCGACCATTTTTGTCTCTCATCTATTTATTGGCAACAGTTCTACTCTACTTGTATTCTGCATCATGGAAGAAAAAACCTTTGATTGGTAATGTAGTGGTAGCTTTATTTTCCTCCTTTGTTATGATGATCCTAGTGTATGCTGAAAAAGAGAACTTGTCGCTTATCGGAAGTCCTGAAAAGCAATTCCTTCTTACTAATACCTTAGCCTTTAGTGCCTTTGCTTTTTTAGTTTCTCTAGTAAGAGAAATCATCAAAGATATAGAAGATATGAAAGGTGATGCAAAAGCAGGCTATTTGACTTTTCCTCTTAAGTATGGAGTAGTTGCATCTCAGAAATTGAATGCAGCACTTGTTATATTAATAGTACTGACGCTGATCTTCTGGATATATACCCTTTCGTCAGAATTATTGTTAGTAATACTAGGGATAGTACTATTGATACTACCCATGATATATCTACTCACTAAATTGATTAACCCAATAAGTTTTAACGCCAAAGCAATGAGCCGCATGTGTAAAGTGGTCATGCTTAATGGACTTATATTTATGCTCATAATAGGATGGAATTAAACTACAAACTGGTACTAGGTTCTAAGTCCCCTCGAAGGTCAGAGTTATTGACTAAAGCGGGATTACTCTACGAACAACGTGTAATAGAAACTGACGAAAGCTTCCCTAATGATATGCCGATAGAGAGTATCGCAGAACATATCGCTCTTCAGAAAGCAGCTGCGCATGAAGGAGCTATTGCTAAGGAAGAGTTGTTACTCACTGCAGACACTATAGTCGTCTATGCTGATAAAGTTTATGGCAAGCCTAAAGATCGTAAAGATGCCATTACTACTATCATGAAACTACAAAGTGATGTGCACACAGTGTACACTGGAGTAGTCCTAAAAAGTGCAGATTCTATCAATGCCTTTACGGTAAAGAGCGAAGTTAAGTTTGGACAGATCAGCCAAGAGGAAACGGAATCCTATGTCGATGAATTCAAGCCATATGACAAGGCAGGTTCGTACGGCATACAAGATTGGATAGGTTTTACGAGAATTGAATGGATTAAAGGGTCGTATACGAATATATTAGGCTTGCCTATGTCTCAGGTGTGGGATGCCTTGAAGGTCTACTAGAGCTTATTTGCCTATATTCATAGCATGGATAGAGCTAGAACTAAATGGTATGAAAGGATTCCCCATCCTGTCACTATGCTCTTCGGTATTATTGTCTTGGCCTCACTATTAAGTTATGTGCTGCCAGCAGGTCTCTTTGAACGAGAGCTTGTCGATGGTCGCCAACGGGTCATTCCTGGCACCTTTAAGTATGTTGCTCAAAGTCCTATCAATCCCTTAGATATGTTTGTCGCCATGGGCAAAGGGTTTAAGACTGCAGCAGATATTATCTGGGTGGTATTGGCCAGTGGAATTATGTTCGGTATTCTCCAGAAAACAAAGATGGTAGAGAATGCCGTAGGCTCTTTAGTAAAAAAGTTAGGATTGACTAAGCGTTATATTTTGGTCTTTGTCATGACTTTGATATTTGGACTTTTAGGTGTGGCTGTTGGTTATGAAAATAATATAGCGATGGTGCCTATAGGTGCTATGCTTTCACTAGCCATAGGCGGAGATCTGATTTTGGCTGCAGGGATTTCTGTAGCCGCTATCACGGTAGGCTTTGGACTCTCTCCTATCAATCCATATACTGTAGGCACTGGTCATAAAATTGCAGAGTTGTCAATGTTCTCAGGAGCACCATACAGAAGTCTGATTTGCTTCTCTGGACTAGTTCTTTTGGCATTTTGGAATGTCAGATACTTCAGACGAATTACCAGTAATCCTTCAGTAAGTTTAGGGACGGATCTAGATGTCTCTGGATTCTCTCTGTCTAAGAAGCTTGATGATTATTCGATGTCAGCGAATAATTGGCTGGTAGCTTTTATATTTTTGGCTTGCATGACCTGGATGCTGTATGGGATATTTACACAGCACTGGTATCTACAAGAAATCGCAGCCATCTTTATGATCATTGCTTTTCTATCGGGTCTTGCTGCTAGACTTAGTCCTAGAGAAATAAGTGAAACCCTACTGAACTCAGTGGCTTTAGTGGCACCGGGGGCATTTATGGTTGGCTTTGCCACCACAATAAAGGTCATATTAGAGATGGGTCAGATAAGTGATACTATCGCTTATCAATTGTCTAGTTTATTGACATCCCTGCCGTTGTATGGGTCAGCACTCGTCATGTCTCTGGCACAATGTGTCATGAATCTATTTATTCCTTCTGGTAGTGGTCAGGCTTTAGCAACCTTACCTATTATGATACCTGTAGGCGATCTAGTGGGCCTTACTCGACAGACGACCATTTTGGCCTTTCAGATTGGAGATGGTGTGACAAATTTGATTAACCCAACCTTAGGAGGTCTGATAGCAATGCTCAGTCTATGTCGTGTGCCTTTCGATAGGTGGCTGAGATTTATATCGCCATTTTTAGTTTGGCTTCTTTTTATTTCGTGGATATATTTGATGATCGCTGTGATGATACAGTGGCAATAAGAAGAAATGACCGCACAAGAAATACTGTCTCTATTAGTTTCCTTCCCTGTACTTGGTGGTGAGAGCAATGCCTCTATAGCCAATTGGATAGAGCAATATCTTACTACTCATAAGGTGGACTTCCAAAATGTCCACGACCATAAAGCCAACAAAAGATCAATCCATTGTCGGATAGGTCCACCAGTAGATGGCGGTGTGATCTTGTCAGGACATATGGATGTGGTGCCTGTCCAAGGTCAGCCATGGTCTACAGATCCTTTCACTTTGACAGAGAAGTCCGACAGTAAACTCTATGCAAGAGGAAGCTGTGACATGAAAGGATTCATAGCCTGCTGTCTTGCTGTTCTGCCAGAAATGGTCAAGGCGGATTTAAAAAGACCTATTTATTTTGCCTTCTCCTATGATGAAGAGATTGGTTGTCTTGCGGCACCTGCCCTCGCTGCTAACATTAATAGCTATTACTCTGAACAACCTAAGTATGCTATAATCGGAGAACCTTCCATGATGCAGCCTATTACTGGCCAGAAAGGAATTGTTATCTACAAAACCACAGTGAATGGTTCTGCTGGACACAGTAGTCGAATAAAAACTGAAGTCAGCGCCATCTTCGAGTCTGCTAGACTAATTCTTTGGTTAGAAGAAAAAATGAATAGACTCATAGAAGCGGGTCATATAGATCAGCGTTTTGATCCTCCGCATACCACTCTTCATGTGGGCAAATTTGATAAGAGTGGGATCGCCCCTAATGTCGTATCTGATTCAGCAACCTTTCATTGGGATGTAAGAGTTATCCCCAAAGATGATTGCCGAGCAATCTTAGCGGAATTCAATGCATACTGTGCAGAATTGATCAAAGAGAAGCAAAAGCTTTTTTCTGAATTCGATATAGTGACTACTGAAGCTCATTCTAATGTGCCACCTCTAGATACCCCTGATAAATTAGAGGTTGTAGAGTTCATAAAAGGATTGGTTGATAATCAGGAGCTGGGGGCAGTCTCCTATGCTGCAGAAGCGGGCCAGTTTTCTGAGGCCGGGTTCCAGTCAGTAATTTGTGGCCCAGGAGATATCGCTCAAGCACATAGAGCAAATGAGTTTGTCAGTATAGAGCAGCTAGAACTGGGAGTGAAAATGATTCGACGATTAGTGGAGAAGCAGTCTTGAGGATTGCCGAAATTTCTATAAAATGATAATTATTAATGGTTGTTAAAGAACCAATTAGGCATGAGCTAAGTAAAGGCATTTTGT
>CAKZVK010000099.1 GCA_937921825.1 uncultured Saprospiraceae bacterium | reverse complement strand
GAGTTGGAATTTTTGATACTATCATAATTGTTTTTTTTAGTAAAGGTAGATTCTAACTAAGCTTAGCCTGTATACGATTAGTGAACAGTGAGAATATTTGTTTACGAATTGTAGAAAAGTAATGTGGGCTGTCTTCTGCTTACTTACCCATATCTAACTTAGTGAGTGAGTGCAGCAGTTCAGAATCAGGAAAGGATGCCTGAGCTAGAGTAAGTGTCTTATAGAATAGGAAATCTTGCCTGAGTTGGTAGTAACACAACACTTTGTTGTAATACACGTCGACTTTGACTCCGTGGAAATTTTCTGAATGCTCGAAGTAACTAAGCGCCTCTGTGTAGAATGCCAGGTCGTACAATATACCCCCTAGCTCATAAGATAAATCAAAACTTTCTGTAATCTCAAAGTGCATCTCCCAGACTTTCTTGATCGCTTGTCCGAGGCTTTTTCTTTCTTGCATCGTGATGCTCTGCATGAGTTGCTTGAGTCGAGGAAGAAATTTTATAAATGTATCGGAATCGTAACTGCTTAATCGATACATAGAGATCAGTTCCTTTAGCTTTATTCTTGCTACATTGAAATAAGCTAGCTGCTTTATGCTATTATAGTCGTCAGGTCCAAACCTCACGATATTGTTATAGTATCCCTGTTCTAGTCTAGGATATAGCTGACTGTCAGAACCAAAAATGAAGCAGCCTACATCGACACTATAATTTGATTCAGTCGGGAAGAGTACTTTTCCGTTTTCTAATAGGCAATACGAGGTTAGTGCATGAAAGTTGACTAAGAAAGAAAAGCTTCCATGAGTGACCATGTCGGGTTCCTTGTTACCAATGAGTGCCTCTAATTCATGATTACCCTTATCCATGGTCAGCAGTACTAAACCGCCACTGGATAATGCCATAAGGTTGGCTAGGCAATTCATTCCTATTCGTGGGAAGAAGATGTAGGTTTCAGCTGTAATTTTTTTATACTCTTCTAATATTTTATTGAAGGATTCATTTTTGTAGAAAGGATACTTAACCTTTTTCATTTCATACTCTAGCTCTAGGTTTTTGATGAGCATATCAGCACTCATTTCTTTGGGATCATTCTTGGAGCTTAGTGCAACTAAGCAAGAGGAAATTTCTTTATCCTTGACATGGAATAAATCATTGGGAATAGAATCAAAAAAATAATTGGCTACAGTAAACAATGGAGTGCTCAGATCGCCAGGACTTATTTTTCGCTTTGACTTTTGTAGCTCTATTTCGGTGGTCTCCGTCGCATCAAAATAGGCTATATCCAATACTCCTCGATCAAAGTACTCTTGGAACTGATGATGCTCGCTATAGAATGAAATAGTATCTACGACTATGTCACTTAAGATATAACAGTAAGGTGGTAAATCTTCTTTCTGGAAGGAGACAAGCTTATCTAGTTGTCTTAGAATTTGGAAGCCCAGTCTGCCATGACCAGCACCTAATTCTAGAATGTGCACTACATCTGAAACGTTACCTTGGTTAGCGAGGTCTCTCAGAAAGTCCAGGATTAATTTCGCATAGCTTTCTGCGACGACAGCATTACTAGCTATATTATGGGGTACTAGTTCGTTCGTCCAGGCACCAATCCCATTTTCTCGATAGTATGATTTATTGAGGTCCCAAATGCCGCTCTCAGAGAAGGGCATCATCGGTTCTATTATGTAGTTATCAGAACTCATTACACAAACTGCTTTAGTTAGAAATAGACATTGTCCAACTTGCGAGCCTGCACTAATTTGTGTTCAGTATAAACCGACGAATTCTAAATGTAGAATCAAGATAGGATAATAATCCTGATAACAGGGTGATTTGAATTTATTTAAGAGTTAGGCTAGTAGAATTGGTACATCATCTAGAAGTAACGACACAGCTATTTCACCTCTCTCGCTTGGATATTGAGAAACCACGTTTCGAATATGGTAAAGACGAGGTAAGTGATCAGTAGGGGCACAAGAAATAATCTGTCTGTGGGTTCTTTCAGTGTGACATAAATGGCAACAAACGAAAAAGTGAAGACCATCTTCAAAAAGACATTGAAAATCACCAAGCCTATCATGCTTCTGCCGCCTGAATATTTGAATGATCTTTCTACTAAAAAGTAAATTATTATGGAGAGTAGGGTATAACCAAGTATAGAGAGACCTAGGAAATCTAAGTGGCCTAAAATAGGTACAGCGAGATTAATCAGAAAGCACAGCGCTAAGGTTGCTGCAATCGAAAAGCCAAGAAATTTAAAAAAGTGCTGTGGTGACATTACGGCTTTCTATTAAGGTCTATATTCAATTTATAGAAAAATGAGAAAAGCACTAACAAACAACTACAGGCTGTAATGAATTTCTTTTCATTTCCAAAGTAGGCATCTGCTTTGAGTCCCAGAAATATACAAAGCCCCAATAATCCAAATAGCTGATATGCTAGACCAGAATATTTGGTATAGCTTTTTATTTTTCTGTTGTCCCCTTTCTTGTGCGGATTCAATATGGTTCTTTACGAAGCTGAGGCTTCATGAGAAGAGAGGTTTTTGATCTTATGACCCATATCACAGTTACCAGTGAAGGTAGCGCCATTTTCTACTAGCAGTTTTTCGGTTTTGATTTCTCCAGTTACAGTAGCCGTTTCTCTTACATCGAGTACTTCATGGATGACAATGTTGCCATTCACCTTACCTTCTATAACTGCATTCTGACTTGTGATTTCTCCGTCCACATTTCCCGTAGGTCCTACGATGAGTTTTCCGCCACAGTTGATAGTGCCATTGACTGTACCATCTATTCTGAGATCACTGGAGGTGCTTATAGTGCCCTCTGCTGAGGTGCCTTCTACTAGTGTATTTAGATTGCCAGAAGGTGCAGAGCTAGTAGAAGAGGGGCTTGGACTTTTTTTGTTGCTGAACATATTGAATGCGTTTTATTATCAGATAATTCTAGAGGTCGTAATAATAACGATGGAATTATGATTTGCGTTATGCAAGGTACTAAACCTCTTGTAGTTTTTGATAATAGCCTTGTCCAATTCTAAGTTCAGATTATTTAAGAGTGAGGAGTAAGCCTTACATACAGCTTGATCCTGAGAGAACTGTTTTTTGATCAAAAATGATTGAAAAGAGAAAATACTGCTTGCTTAGAGCTACAATAAAAAAGCCCTTGCCGCATTACAGCGACAAGGACTTTGTATTTTTTTATGACCCTAGTTAGGTCGGATATTTCTTAGAATCTTGGACAGTATACTGATCTCTTCTCTGGTCCGCAGATGAAGTAGTTCAGAGAGAATTCAAAGGCACCATTTCCAGTTCCTGCTTCTCTTAGTTTAGATACAGTTACATCATAACTGAATCCTATACCATAGTTTCCGTAATCAAATCTAGTAGAGATAATCAAGGCATCAGAGTGGATACCTCCTTCTACTTTGTTACCTATTCTATACCAAGCACCTAACTGCCATGATTGCTGCTCTGATCTTGGTCCTAAGTTGAATCTGAAACTAGTACCGAAGTTGATTTCCCTATGCTCACCTTGAGTCATGTAGATAAATCCTGGTACAAGGCTGATATTTCTATTTAATTCGAATTCTCCACCTGCATGAGCTGTAAATCTACTCGTCAATGCTTCTGTAGTTGCATTGCCATAGAAAGACACATTTGGCTGATTAAGGTGATGAATGGCTAATCCTACGTAGTAACTGTTTCTGTCATCCAGAACTGAAAACCATACTAGTCCTGCATTTAGATCTGCATGAAGAAAGTCAGGGTTAAAACCTGGAAGTGGTGGTGGAGGTGCCATTACATCGAAACCACCATTACCATCATGCTGAGATGGCCATCTAGCATTATTAGGATCTACTTTTCTCTGAGATATCCCAGCATCAGCTCCAAATACTAAATAATGTGCAGTCTTTCTGTAACCACCCATTCTCTTACTATATGAGAAAGATAATCTTCCTGTAGTCGTTCCGTAGTTTAATTCTCCAGCTCTGTCGCCCCAGAAAGTACCTCCTATACCAAAGTAGTCAGATCTTCCGACTGCTATTTTCTGGTCATAAGATACAGAGTAGGTATTATAGGCATCACTTCTAAGGACTTGAGACCATTGATTTCTGTAATTAGCCACCACTCTTGTGTTACAGTTCATCAAACCTGTCATTGCAGGGTTGAGATTTAGAGGTGACATGTAAAATTGAGAGAAATGGATATCCTGAGCCATCATAGAAAAGCTCGAAATCATCAGAGCTGCTAGGATTACCACATTCTTTAAATACTTCATTTTGTGTAATTTTTTCGGCACGTTAATCTGAAACCTTAGATACCGTGTTGAGATATCTTATAAAAGTAGAATAAATAGTGAAAAAACGAAGTATGGAAGAGTTCTATTTAATACTAAAATCTGGTGTATTTATCAACTTAGATAAATCAACCATATCATGTTAAGCAATCTATATGCCAAAAAAGTAGGAATTTATCACTCTATTTGACTGATATGAGCTATCTAAAGCTCTCGACAAACACAAAAATGATACTCAGAACTACCATAAAGCCTCCTAATTATAGCTTCAGAATAGGCTATAAGTCGAAGATTTTGTCTTTAGGGTCATGTTTTTCTGAGGAAATAGCATCAAAACTAGGACATCTTAAATACGATGTTCTTCAGAATCCCTGCGGCATTACCTTTAATCCTGCAAGTATTCTGAGTACTATAAAGAGGGTAGAAGTGCCTGATTCGCTGCATAGTGATCAGCTTATTTTTAGCCAGAGCCTCTATGTACATCAGGATTTTCATGGTTCTTTCAATGATATAGACCCTAATAACTATTTAGAAAGGGCTAAATCCAGTCTTCTAGCAGCTCAAGACCATGCTGAAGAGGTAGATGTCGTTTTCATTACACTAGGAACAACTTTTGTCTACAAAAGAATCGATTCAGGTCAGATAGTTAATAACTGCCATAAATTGCCAGCGGCTCAGTTTCAGAAAGAACTATTGGATCTGACTACTGTCTCCGATCTATTAAAAGAGATCCGTGAGCGCCTGGTATCCTTATCTTCTAGGAATATCAATTTTATATGGACTGTCAGTCCTGTCCGACATACTAAGAATGGAATTGTAGATGATAGAAAAAGCAAATCTATTGCCTTACTGGCAGTACATGATCTGGTAGAAGCTCATGACGATTGTCATTATTTTCCTTCTTATGAACTGATGACCGATGACCTTAGAGATTACCGCTTTTATAAGGAAGACCTGATCCATCCAACAAAACAGGCGGTACAATATATCTTCGAGACCTTTGAGCGATGTCTACTCAAAGAAGATGAAAAGGAACTACGCCAAAAGATTCAATCACTAGTCAGGAGGCAACAGCATCGGCCCTTATTTCCAGAGAGTGAAGAACATAAAAAATTACTGGAGAGTATTACTAGAGATCAGAAGGCACTTATTGACACCTATCCCTATCTGAATGATAGATGGACATAGTGAGCATGGAGTCATATTAAATCCGAATCATAAAACCTCAAATTAAATAGTGAGCATTTAAAATTCAGCAGAGTGCCTTTCCAAATAAGTTTATTGATCTTGAGTTACAAATAGGTCTTAGGTTACATCTATCAGATAGATCTTAGACAGTTAGAGGAAGGAGCATTCATTCTCCAATTGACCAGTGGAGAAGGCCACCAAGTAAATAAGACGATTGTAATTGCGCGGTAAGCCTGCTATCGCATATTTAAAAGTAAGAATGAGACCTTCGTCTAAGCAGGGACCTCTTTATTGACATACCTTTTTTAAGTTACTATTAACTTTATGCTCCTAGAACTTCTTGTGACATTAAGAATTACTTACGTCACAAGAGTATTACATCATACATAAAACATAGAAATGTTAGGAAGTCTTAAGCAATTGGCAATGAGAAAACTTATGGAAAAAATGGCATCTAATGCACTAGGAGGAGCAGAGACTTCTGCGGCTGCTGAGGAAGGCGCAGGTGCACTGATAGAATCTATAAAAGCAAAACTTGCTGGAGGAAACTTAGGTGAAGTACAAGAAATGTTCAAAGGACAGAACCTAGAGAGCAATGGTCTATTCGGAGAAGCAAAATCAAAATTAGCTGCTATCCTAGAAAGTAAGGGAATGAGCTCTGAAGAAGCAACTGCCGAAGCAGAAAGAACAGCACCAGACTTAGTTGCGGGACTGAAAGAAAAATTTGAATCTACCGACGAAGCCGATAAGGAATTTGATCTAGGAAGCCTCGGCAATATGCTTAAAGGTAACCCAGCGGATCTTCTGAATAAAGCTCAAGATATGCTAGGTGGAAATGCAGGAGACCTTCTTAACAAGGCAAAAAACTTGTTCTAAGAACTAAGACATAAGAATGAAACTGGAAAGCCCGTTGGAAACAGCGGGTTTTTTTTGTCGCTGTATTTGACTCTATTATTTATAAGAAAATATAATTCCCGCTGATCTCGCTCATAAATCTAGATGAGATCTATTGAGTTTTTTAGAACGCAGTTTCATTAAGTTTTGCAATGCCAAGATCTGCGTAAATCAGCGAGATCTTCGGGAGCAATAAAAGCTCCTCCCGACAATTATGCTCTTTTCTTATCACTCTTCCCCTTATTCCAATCTGGATTAAATTTTCTTACATCTTTAGTCGTGCTCTCTTTATCTGAGAGTTCTCTAGTCTGAGTGAAGAATCTTCTAGGTCTCAGACCTCTCACATATGGATTGTAAGATTTTCTATAGGTCATCATAATTTTAAGTTTCAGTTGATAATTTTGTTTTGGTTAGAAATGATAGTTCTTTCGAAATATTATTTTACAATTACTACGCTGAAAGAAGAAAATTGGTTACTTGGAAAGTTGAGATGTCGGCAGTTCTGGATGGATAATCGATAGAATCTTTCCAAATTCAGACCAATGAACTTTCACTTTTTCGCTCTGTTCACACTAATTAGAATAGCTTTGTGGGACTTAGATTAGAAAATAGCTAATGGCCAGAAGACGTCGTGATATCGACATAGATGATGAGACTCCTAAAGTCAAGATGAATAAGGAAAATTTCCTTAAGACTTTTCAGGTGTTTGAATATATAAGACCCTATAAGTGGTACTTCTTTGCTTCCTTGTTACTAGTATTTATCTCCACGCTATCGTTTTATGCCATCTTCTATTTCGTAGGAGAAATGATAGATGTTGCAGAGGGAAAATCTGATCTGCCAGTCACTGTTAATACTGTGGGACTGATTTTGGTCATCGTCCTAGTGATACAAGGAGTCGTCTCTTTTCTCAGGGTAGTCTATACCGCTCAGGTAAGTGAAAACGGTATAGCCGATGTGAGGAAAGATGTATATCAAAAGCTCATTACTTTACCTCTAACTTTTTTTGAAGAAAATAATAGTGGTGAACTAATCTCTAGAGTAAGTGCAGATGTCAGTAAGTTATATAGCATCTTTTCTATTACGCTGATAGAGTTTTTCAGACAGGTTATAACTTTGGTAGTGGGAATCGGGTTTTTGATCTGGACAGCCCCTCGTCTTTCACTGATTATGCTGATGACTTTTCCAGTAGTCGTTTTGTTGGCGATGTTTTTTGGAAGACAAATTAGAAAGCTGTCTAAGGAGAGACAAAAACTATTAGCCAATTCTAGTTCCATCTTAGGAGAGTCAGTACAGGGCATTCAAGTTGTCAAAGCCTTCGCTAATGAAGACAAAGAAGTCAAGCGTTATGACTCGACCATAAAAGATGTAGTAGTTATTGCACTGAAGTATGCTAGAGCTAGAGCATGGTTTTCATTTTTCATATTGACAGTATTTTTTGGAGCTATCTGTTTTATAATTTATATGGGTGCTGTCATGCTACAGTCAGGCACTATGACACCTGGAGAGCTTTTGTCTTTTGTAACTTTCACGGCGATGATCGGAGGATCTATTGCAGGGCTGGGAAGTTTTACCACAGAGTTATTTGGAGCAGTAGGCGCTACGGATAGGATAAAAGAAATTTTAGAATTAGACCCCGAGGTTATCATAGCACAATATGGAAAAGGTAAGAATGACTTAAACTCTAAGGCTGAACTTACGGGTACTATAAAACTAGAAGATGTACAGTTCAGTTACCCTAGTAGACCAGACCTGCCAGTATTGCAAGGTCTAAATCTTGAGGTCAGTAAAAATGAAAAGATTGCCTTAGTGGGACCGAGTGGAGTAGGGAAGTCTACGATCATTCAGCTTCTATTGAGATTTTATGAAATCGATAGTGGAAGGATCACCATAGATGGACAATCTATTTATGACCATGAGATTAGGGCTTATAGAAAGAATATTTCATTAGTGCCCCAGGAGGTGGTCCTTTTTGCAGGTAGCATCAGAGATAACATCGCATACGGTAGACAGGATGCAACAGAGGCTGAAGTGATCGCCGCTGCTGAGAAAGCCAATTGCATGGAGTTTATCTCTAAGTTTACCGAAGGTCTAGATACCCTGATAGGGGAGAGAGGTGTAAAGTTATCTGGTGGACAACGACAGCGTATCGCTATTGCTAGGGCTATACTAAAGGACCCTGTCATTTTACTCTTAGATGAAGCGACCTCTGCCTTAGATTCCAATTCCGAAAAGGTTGTGCAGGATGCCCTAGATGCTTTAATGCAAGGCAGAACCAGTATCATCATCGCGCATAGACTGAGTACTATTCTTGATGCAGACAGAATTTATGTCATGGGTGAAGGTAAGATTCTAGAGCAAGGTTCTCACAGAGAGCTCATGGATAAAGAAGGCATCTATTTCCAACAAGCTAGCCTAGGCAGATTATTTGAGTAGAGGATATTCGTTTCATTCTGATACCCGATCACCGCTCATGTCCTGATTATTTTATTTTTACGTCACTCCTCTTTTAGCCTTAACTCTCTTCGCTCTACTCACTCCAAATATCACCCACAAGAGTGAAAAACTAACCTCATTTAAACTTCATTTTTGTATTGCAGTCTAGCGACAGGAAAGAAAGATCACTTGGTCTCCTATGCTGAATACTGGTTTTTTCACTTAACTAAACCTTGAAAAATGAAAACTAATAAATTATTCATGCAGTCTATTTTTTGCTGCTTTTTCTTTTGTGTAGGAGCATTATCTGCTCAGCAAACTGAGATAAATTATAATTCTAATACATCCACTGAAGGGCCACACCTGCTGCTTCAAGAAACTGACGATGCAGGGTCAGCATCAGGACAAGATGGGTGGGCTAGGATGTGGTTCAAAAACTCAGCTGATGCTACTAATCGTTGGGGCTTTTTAGCAAGACCTCATATGGGTGCAGGTGATAACGATGGTGTTCTTACTAGCCCAATGGTGATGGCTTACACTGGAATACAGAAGTTTGGTTTTGGATCAGATGGTACATTAAGGATAAATAAGCAATACAGCTTACCTAACATGGATGGTGCTGATGGAGATGTCCTAACTACAGACGGAAGTGGTAACGTTACCTGGGCAGCAAGTAGTGGAGGATCAGGTGGTACAACTATAAAGCAGGTTATAAACGCTACTGATCTAAATCCTGGAAAGGACGCGGAGCACTTTGTAAGATTAAGTCATGGTATTTACTTTGATAATACCCCATACAATCCTAGAGCTTTATATTCTCTACCTATTCCTACAGGCGCCACCTTGAACCTTCTTAGAATAGTAGCTCTAGATAATGATAATTCAAAGAAGATAAATATTAAAGTGATCGCAAATAATACTAACCCTGGGTCGGCACCTTCATCAATCACAAATAATATGTATACAACAGATACAGGTACAGGAATTTATGAAGCTTTTGATTTCTTTTTGACACCGACTATAGGAACTACTGCTAGTCCAGATCAAGTGTATTTTATAAATATAGGTGCGGCAACAAATACAAATGCGGCTACAACTTGGCCAGGTAATGATCTCGTTGTAAGTAAAATTATTATGGAATACACTATGCCATAAACCCTAAAGACGAATAGTTATCAATTTTCTTTTTGAAAGGTAATCCATGGATTTTGGATTGCCTTTTTCTTTTATACCGCTCATATCTTAATTGAAAATTTATTAGAACATATTTTGATTTTCTTTAATATGTTCCTATGTTTGTGCAGTAATGTGCTCGGCATATTGCAACAACCTACCGTAATAGAGCCTAAATAAGATCATTTATTTAGGAGTTAACGAAAATTATATGTTCTTGTAATTGGTCCTCGGCGTGCTAACTGAGTCCATACAACTTACAGAACAAACAACAACTGGATATCATCCAGCTCCCACCTAAATGATTGTTTCAAGTTAGATTTTTTTAAGAAAACGACCTCTTCGGAGGATGCCTTGCTATTGGTTGAAGTCGATAGTTGGGGCATATATTATTATTTGCTAACAAATAAGAAACTATCATGAAGTATTCGAGTACCCTAACTTATTGTTTGGGCATATTAGGTTTCCTTTTATGCACAACGGTACTTAGTTCACAATGCACAACAGGTTGTAACATCCAGTGTATCAACCAACTAAACCTTTCACTTAACGAATCCTGCGAAGCTGAATTTACAGCAGACATGGGTGCTATAGGAGTAACCTTTGGCGATCCATGCTACGCTGTCACTCTAGAAGATGAGCATGGTCAATTGGTTCCAGGTAACCTAGTAGATATGAATCATATCGACCAGAATCTAACCTATACCGTCACAGAACTAGAATGCGGTAACCCATGCTGGGGTAAGGTAAGAGTAGAGTATAAATTAGCGCCACAGATCGAATGTCCAGCAGACATGACTATTGCTTGCGGTGCTTTAGATTTCTTAGAACTTCCTCCAGCTACAGGAGGTTGTGCAGCATTTAATGTACAGCTATATAGCCAGGAGAAAGTACACTTGGACTGTGATACATTGCATCAGGCCTACGTAGATAGAACCTATGTAGCTTCTGATAATCAAGGGAACTCTAGTTCGTGTACTCATAGAGTATTCTTAGAAAGAGTTCAGCTCTCGGATATTGTATTTCCTGAGAATGCGACTATTTCTTGCAGTGATACGACTATGAGATTTGATGCAGAGGGATTCCCATTGCCTTGGTACTTCCAGTCTGTTACAGGTTCAGGTACTGCGAGTGGTGTTCCACTAATCTGTGATGTAGGATTTCCTACACCATTTAGTTGTGGTGCTATGACTGGATCTGGATCTGGAGCCTTGCCACTGATCCCTTCAGGAGGAGGTGTCATTATAGTGGAGACAGGAGATGCTGATAATCCGATAGAGATAGAAGTTATACCAGAATCAAATACTGAATTACTTTGTAATGCAGTGCTCTTATACTCTGATCTCGAATTTCCAGTAGCTAATGGATGTAAAAGAAAAATTGCTAGAACTTGGGAAGTATTCGAGTGGTGGTGTCATGAAGAGCTATCAGTATCAGGAGTACAATTCATAGAAATTATTGATGATAAGGCTCCAATATTTGAGTGCCCAGTTGCACAGCTCGTCTCTACTACAGATGACTGTGCTGCAGAAATATTATTGCCAGCAATTAATCCTGTAGATATATGTGGCGATAGTGTCAATGTAAGAATAAACTACGAGGGTGGAGTTATAAATTCTGATGGTGGTTTTGCCTCATTGAAGACTGGACCTAATGTAATTACTTATACAGCAAGTGATAATTGTAATAACTCTTCTAGCTGTACGACAGTATTTACTGTCAAAGATTTGACAGCACCGATAGCTATTTGTGCTAGAGACAAAGTTGTTGCATTGTCTACAAGTATGACATCTAGAGTGCCAGCTGAAGTTTTTGACAATGGAAGTTTTGATGATTGTCACTTAGATAAATTCGAGGTGAGAAGAATGGAAAATACTTGTACAGAGCAGGATACAGCTTGGTCACATTATGTTGATTTCTGTTGCGTAGATGCACAGCAAGAAAATGTAATGGTAGCGCTGAGAGTTTCTGATGCTTATGGCAATGCTAGTCAGTGTATGATTAGAGTAGAGGTACAAGATAAGTCTATACCTTCTCTAACATGTCCAGATGATATTACTATAGATTGTTCGGAGCCTTATGATCTTAATAATTTAGGTCAATCTTTTGGAAGTCCAGTAGTAGTCGGTAACTGTGCGAGTGGTCAGCTTCCACATACTGAAGTAGATTCTGATATGTCACAATGTGGTGTAGGTCAGATGACCAGAACTTTCTCTATACAAGATGCTAATGGTAATGTATTGAGATCATGTAAGCAATCAGTTACAGTTACAAATAATACACCGTTTACTTTTGAGCAGATCGTATGGCCATTAGATTATGAAGTAGATGAAGGTTGTGATGCTTCGAACTTACATCCTGAACTATTGCCTTCTCCACATAACTTCCCAACTTTCGATGTTCAAGATGGACAGTGTAGTATGTTAGGATATGATTTTACAGATAAGGTATTCTCAGCTGATCCTGGCACAGGCGGATGTTCTGTAATACAGAGATCATGGACAGTGGTGGACTGGTGTTCTTCTACTGAAGGTAATGTGGTAATCTGGAGAAGTCCTCAACCACAATTGATAAAAGTGAATAATAACAATGCACCTATACTTGATGATTCTAGTGATCTCACTATAGAGACGTCTAATGGAGATTGTAACAGTGGCACGGTCAGTATAGTTAGAAATGCAATAGATGATTGTACTACTAATCTTAGATGGCAGTATACCTTGAAGACTGCTAGTGGTGATATCATACAGATGGATGATACTAATGCTATTAACGGCAGCTTCCCTACAGGTAATTATGTAATAGAATGGACAGTCTTTGATGGCTGTGGTAATTCTGATCAAGATACACAAGTACTGAATGTAATCAGTACTAAATCTCCTACCCCGATCTGTCACTCTGGTTTGAGTGCTAGTCTCGTAAGTATGGATTTAGATGGCGATGGAGTTATCGATGCAGAAATGGTAGAGCTATGGGCTAGTGATTTTGATGCAGGTAGTTATCCTGCTTGTAATAATCCGATAGTAGTCAGTTTTTCTGCGGATACTACAGATCGTGTAAAGGTCTTTGATTGTAGTGATCTCGGAAGACAGAATATCCAGATGTGGGTTACAGATCTTGTGACTGGTGTTCAAGATTTTTGCGTAGGATTCATAGAAATTCAAGATGCAGGCATCTGTCCTGATGGGCAGCGAGTCGCAGTAGGTGGTGTCGTAACTACTGAAATGGAAGCAGAGATAGAAGGGGTAGAAATGGCTCTAGTAGGAACTTCTGATATGAGATTAACTAATGATGATGGGTCATATGCATTTGCCGATATGCCTATGGGAGGATCATATGTAGTATCACCAAGTTTTGATGTCAATTATCTGAATGGTGTAAGTACTATAGATCTAATAAAGATACAGAGACATGTATTAGGTATAGAATTACTTAATAGTCCTTATAAGCTAATTGCTGCTGATGTCAATAATAGTGGAAGCATCAATGGTATAGATTTAGTAGAACTAAGAAAGTTAATCTTAGGAATCTACACAGAATTACCGAACAATGATAGCTGGAGATTCATATCTACTGAGTATAATTTTTCTAATCCAATAAATCCATGGGCTGAATCATGGATGGAAGAATATGAGATCACTAGTCTGGATAATGATATGGCACTAGATTTCATAGGTGTAAAAATTGGTGATGTAGATGATAGTGCATTAACTAATGTGGGTGAGAATACTACTGCTTCGTCAGCAAATGACAGAGTGGAGCTAGATGTTAATCATGGGTCTATCAGTACAGGTGAAGAATCTAAAGTAACTATTACGGCTGCTGACTATGCTGATATCATAGGCTGGCAAGGAACCTTGGAGTTTGATTCTGAGAAATTTGAAATCATAGATGTAGAAACAAATCTTATTGATTTTGATTTCGAAACTAACTTTAATACAAGTACACAATCAGAGGGATATGTAACTATGAGTTATAACTCTAGGAGTACTGCGAAACCACAAGAGCTGAAGTTAGAATTAACGATAAGAGCTCTAGCTGATATAGCAAGTGATGAAGAATTATTCTTACTGACCTCTAAAGTTGCAAAGGCGGAAGTGTATAACAATGCACTTGAGAAATTGGATCTAGTTATCAATAGTGGAACTGCAGAAAATAGATCAGAAATACTATCTACTTATCCGAATCCATGGATCACTAATGCTAACATTCAACTAAGAATGGCGCAGTCAGATAATTGTTTATTAGAATTCTTTAATGTCAATGGACAATTGATTTACAACATGGAGCAACATCTCACGGAAGGTGTGCATGAGATCACAGTGACTAAGGAACAATTAGAAACTAACGGCCTCATTTATTTACGAATGACAGTAGATGGAGAAAGTTCAGATTACCGTATGATGGTATACTAAGAAATATAAAAATGCATGATAGTAAATGTGGTCCTGATTTATCAGGGCTGCATTTTTTTTTTGCTTTTTATGAAAAATAAATTCAAAACATATATAATTATATGTAATATATAGCTATCTTTGTTTCAACTACCAATCTGTTTTTATAGAACCTAAATGGATAATTATTTAGGAGCTTACGAAAACTAATTTTAACCTAACTATTTCAGATACCCGCACTTGTATCTTGTTATAGTTTGTTTTGTGAGCAAGGTGCTACTTGTTCACACGAATCTCCTCTTAACTATCTATTCTCTCAATTTTTTCAGTTGATTTTATATCAACAAGTTTTTGCACAACTGTTGTTTGCAGGAACTATTTGCTAACAAATAAGTAAACTAAAATGAAGTATTCTAATGCTTTGTATGCACTATTGGTGTGCCTTTTTACAACCTTTTCTTTTTCCGCTTATTCACAATGTGGTGTTGACTGTTATGTTGCTTGCAATGGACAGATCAATGTATCCTTAGGAGTTGGTTGCGAGACCATTTTTACTCCAGATATGGGTGGAAAAAATATCTCCTCAGCTAATATTCAATGTTATACCGCGGAGGTTTTTGATCACTATGATAAGGTAATACCTGGAGGGGTATTGACACTGAATAATCTTAATCAGTTACTAACCTATAAGGTGACTGAAGTAGAATGTGGTAACTATTGTTGGGGAACAGTCTTGGTCGAGTATAAGCTTGGACCTCAGATTGTCTGCCCTGAAGATATGACTATCTCTTGCAATGCTCTAGAGGAGTTAGAGCTACCAGTACCAGATGATCTGTGTGCTGCAGTAACCATGTCTATGATAAGCGAAAAGTTTATAAACTTAGACTGTGATGTAGATCACCAGTCCCAAGTCATTAGAACTTACAGCGCCGTGGATGAATTTGGTAATTCAGCATCTTGCTCGCATAATATTTTTCTGAGACGACTACCGTTGAATGAGATAATATTTCCTGATAAGACTATTATCTCTTGTAATGATCCGCATGTACAATATGATGCTGATGGTTTCCCTATTCCTTGGTTCTACCAGGCATTAGAAGATACCTCTTCTCAGTATGGCGTGCCATTTTTATGTCAGGATGAGATGACGACTTTGTATAACTGTCCTACTTCTGGCATCTATGCTACTAATAATTCTACAGGTAGTGGTACAGGTTCTTATAATTATCCAGGCTTAGGTCCTGATTCTGGTTTTTATGGTGTACCATTATTTCCGGATGCTGGAGGTATTATTACTGTAGAGACTGGAGATTCATTGGCACCATTCAAAACCACGATTATAGATGATCCGCGGACATCCCTTTATTGTGGAGCTGCAGTAGTTTATACTGATAGAGAAATACCTAATGCTAAGAATCCGTGTAAGAGAAAAATCTTCCGTACATGGCAAGTATTAGAGTGGTGGTGTAGTGATGAGCTAAGTGCCACTGCAGTCCAGATTATAGAAATAATAAATGATCAGAGTCCGACTATGGTCTGCCCTCCAGATCAAACAGTGAATAGTAATACAGATTGTTTTGCTGAAATAAATCTGCCTCCAGCACATGTTCAAGATCATTGTAGCCTAGAATTTGGAATGACAATGAACTATGCTAACGAAGTACATGAAGGAAATGGTGGATGGATAAAATTACATCCAGGGCAAAGTACGCTGACTTATTTAGCATCAGATGGATGTGGAAATGAATCTTCTTGTGAAGTAAACTTTACAGTGATTGATTATTCTACACCTATAGCCTTATGTGAAGATGGTAAGATAGTTTCTTTGGCTTCTGGAGAATTTACTAGAGTACCTGCTCATGTCTTTGATGATGGTAGTTATGATGATTGTTCTATAGAGAAAATCGAAGTAAGAAGAATAGATACTACTTGCCATGAGCTGGCAGCTGATTGGTCTGAGTACGCTTATTTCTGCTGTGCAGACGCCTCTCTAGATGAAGTACTTCTAGAATTTAAAGTCACAGATGCAAGTGGAAATTTTGGGGCTTGCGAAGCGAGAATAGTCGTACAGGATAAAGCTATTCCAATTGTGAATTGTCCGCCAAATGTTACAGTAGATTGTCATTTAGTTTATGACCCTGATAATATGGGGCCTGTCTTTGGATTTGGATCTGTATCTGATAACTGTGTAGACTCTGAGCCTCATGAGGTTATAGACGGAGCATTTGATCAGTGTGGCATAGGGGTCATGATTAGAAGAATGCAAGCGTTAGATATAGATGGGAATGTTCTCTCTTCTTGTGATCAGCAGATTACTATAGTTAATGAAGATCCTTTTACAAGAGAAGATATAATCTGGCCAGAAGACTTTGTAGCCTTTGATCAGTGTGGAATAGACGGGTTAGATCCAGAAAGCTTAGAAGGGGTGCATGCTTATCCAGATTTCGATAGATCTAAATGTGCAGTCTTAGGGTATGAATACGAGGATGAAGTATTTACTTATAACTCTCAGGCTGGTGACTGTGCCATCATAAATAGAACATGGACAGTTATCAATTGGTGCTCAGGAGATGGTTCAGAGTTTGAGTTATTTACTAATCCAGTTCCGCAGATATTAAGAGTACAAAATACAATTGCGCCAGTATTAGATGAAGGCTTTGATTTATTATTTGAAACTGTCAATGATTGTAATAATGGCTCAGTAGATGTTACTAGGACTGCTACAGATGACTGTGATAATCAGTTTAGATGGGAGTATGTTATAACTGAGTTTGGAAAGCTAGATACTATCGGCTTTGGAATTTCTAACCACTTTGAAGGAAAGTTTCCCGTCGGATCTTATAATATATATTGGACTGTAAGAGATATCTGTGGCAATGCTGCATATCATACTCAGTTCATGCAAGTGGTAAGTAAGAAAGCACCTACGCCAGTATGTCATAATAGTATAGCTGCCAGTCTTGGTGGAATAGATTTAGATGGAAACGGTACTGTAGATGACCACCAAGTAGCATTATGGGCAAGTGATTTTGATGCAGGAAGTTATCCGGCATGTAATACGGCACTAGCATATAGTCTGAGCTCTGATATCACTGATAGGAATATTGTATTTGCCTGCGATGATGTAGGTGTACAACGTGTAGAGATGTGGGTCACTGATCTAGTGACAAATGCTCAAGACTTTTGTATTGCCACAATCGAGATTCAAGATTCTGGAGTATGTTTTGGAGGAGGATTGAGAGCTACAGTGGCTGGAAATGTGCATACCGAGGATGAGAAAGAGGTAGAAGGTATACAGGTCAATATAGATGATTCACTGATGGCCTTGACTAATGATGAAGGGAATTACGCCTTTGCTGATATGCCTTTAGGAGGGGCCTATTCGGTAGCGCCTACTCTAGATGAGAATTATCTTAATGGGGTCAGCACTTTAGATTTGATTCTAATTCAGAGACACATACTAGGTATAGATTATCTTGATAGCCCTTACAAACTTATAGCGGCAGATGTCAACGGTAGTAGAAATATCAACGGAATAGATTTAGTAGAATTACGAAAGTTAATTTTGGGAATCTACACAGAGCTACCTGATAATAGTAGCTGGAGATTTGTATCTGATGAGTATTCTTTTATTGACAATAAAAATCCATGGATAGAGCAATGGGAAGAGCAATATCCGATAGCAAGCCTTACAGCAGATATGAGTATTGACTTTATAGGAGTGAAGATTGGAGATGTCAATAATTCGGTAGCAGAGCTTGGTAATGACAGATTGGATATACGAGCAGCTAATGCAATCATTTTCGATCAGTCTATTCCTGCCTTGGATAAAGATGAGATAGGTTCTCTCGTTATAACAGCAAAGAACTATCATGACATATTAGGCTGGCAAGCAACTTTTGGCTTTGATCCTAATCTTGTAGAAGTCTTAGCAGTCCAATCAAAGGCAATTGAACTTGATACAGAACAGCACTGCAACTTCTCGCAGATAGAGTCTGGTCTAGTAACTGTGAGTTATAATAACATAAAATCAGAAACTATAGCTAAAGGCGAAGTTATCCTTGAGTTCGTAGTAAAGGCAAAGAAAACTATACCCGCTAATGCACAATTAATTAAGCTGTCTTCAGAGCAGGTCAGAGCAGAAGCATATTCTTCTACCTTGGCGAGAATTCCTTTACATTTAGAAGGAGCTGCGCCTTACTTAACAGCACCAAAAATTCTTTCTGTCAATCCTAACCCTTGGATTTCGAGAGCAACAATGGTCGTGGAGATGCCTGCTGCTGCTGATGTCGCATTTGACTTTTATGATGTGAATGGTCGTAAGGTATATCAGATGGAAAGAAGTCTAGAATCAGGCTTTAATTCTATCGCCATGACTAGAGGAGATCTTGATACAAAAGGAATATTAATAGTAAGATTGACCTCAATGGGTATGAGTTCTGAGTACAGAATGATTGTCTATTAGATATAATGTATAAGCAATAAGAAAATTATTTGTTAGTGCAAAAAGCCGTTTCCATCTAATGGGAGCGGCTTTATTCGTTAATGATTAACATATTACAAAAAATTGTAATATGTTTGTAGTTCATTGTGACTGAATGAAGGATTCAAGTGACCCAAAAGCTTGTTCTCCTGAGGTTATAATACCCAAAAACAGTTTAATTATTTGCTCAGCTAGTGCGAACGCTAGTCGATTTAAATATTAAATAAAAGTATGTCCACTTACCGATTTACCCCTTGTGCATGGTATAACTATGCACTAAAAACTCTTTGTGCAGCCGTATTGCTAATTTGCAGTACCTCACTATGTGCACAGTGTAATTTCACATGTATTTCTCAGGTCAATCTTAGTTTAGATCAGGACTGTGTAGCTACAATTACTCCTGAATCTCTACTTTCTTCTTACAGTAATACAGTTCCTTCAGATTTTACTCTCATACTGAATGATGAGTCTGGAACACAGCTGTCTACCAATGTAGTAGGTATAGAGTATTTAGATCAGAATCTGACTTATGAGCTGCTTAACGATCAGGCTGATTGTAACTTAGCTTGTTGGGGAAAGGTTAGAATAGAGTATAAATTTCTACCGGTAATCGACTGCCCTGATGATCTGACCATTTCGTGTGGAGGCTTGGATTTATTGCCCTTACCCGACGTAAGCGGAGGATCTAATTGTGTAGATACGGCTTTTGAGATCTACCTAGCAGATGAACAGAGAGCAAAGATAAATTGTGGTGATCCTGGATTTGAGGATTTCACTTATATCGTGACACGTAGATACGAAGCAACAGATGGTAATGGAAACACAGCCACTTGTAATCAAACTATCCATTTATCAAGACCTGATTTTAGCAATATCCATTTTCCTACAGGAACAACCACTTTGTCATGCAGTGACCTAGGGTTCTATCAGCTTTATGAGAAAGAAGGTAAGACTATTCCTCTACCTTGGATAACAGCTACAGGTTCAGGTACAGGGTCTGGTTCTTTTGCTGGTTTTGTCTATAACGCTGGAGTACCTTTTGTCTGCGAACCTTCAGGAATTTATGCCACCTTTGGATTTTGTTCGATGACAGGCTCAGGGACAGGGACACCACTTATACCTAATGGTGGAGCGACGAGAGTCACGGATGACGGTATAGAGTTAGTGCCAGGGAATGGACAGATCATATGTAATTCCGTGGTACAGTATACAGATATGGTCGAGCCAACTAGTGACTGTACGACTAAGGTCTATAGGACTTGGGAGATCAGAGAGTGGTGGTGTGCTGGAGAATTTATCGCAGGACCTAGTACCCAACTTATAGAAATAAAAGATGATGTCGCACCAGAATTTACTTGTCCTTCGGACTTTACAGTGACGACAGATGATGACTGTGGTGGCATGACAGATCTGCCATCTATAACTGCTACAGATGGTTGTGGTAATGGTGCCAATGTTAGAATCTTTCATTCTAACGGTGTCGTGGAAGGAAATGGTGGTGCAGCACATCTAGATGCAGGTGATAACCAAGTCACTTATGTTGTAACTGATGATTGCCAGAATAGTGCTACTTGCACATTGAATGTTACAGTAAGAGATCTCACAGAACCTGTCGCTATCTGCGAAAGAACTACAGTAGTTGCACTGACTCAAAGTGGAACGGCGACTGTGTATGCAAGTACCTTTGATGACGGTAGCTGGGATGAATGTGGGGTATCCAATATGGAAGTCCGACGTATGACAGAAGACTGTGATGTAAGTAATATAAATTTTGGACCATTTGTAACCTTCTGCTGCGATGATGTAGGTACAGATGTTATGGTTGTCTTTAGAGTCTATGATAGAGGGGGTAACTTTAGCGACTGTATGGTAAGGGCAGAGATACAAGATAAGACCCTGCCTGTTATTGCTTGTCCTAAAGACCTTACAGTAGATTGCAAGACAGTCTATGCCCTAGATAACTTAGGATTGACCTTTGGAGAACCTGTAGTTACAGATAACTGCGCGCATCAGTATGTGCCGACAGAAGCCGTAGACAGTGAGGTCAATCAGTGTGGCAGTGGAACCATAGAAAGGACCTTTAGTATTACATCAG
>CAKZVK010000098.1 GCA_937921825.1 uncultured Saprospiraceae bacterium | reverse complement strand
TAGGTGCTCCACAGCCAGGTTTGCTATGTGATGTTCCTGGCTTTGTGGCTCACAATATGTCGTGGTTTGCTTTTGTGGCTAGTAGTTACGAAGCCACAGTAGAGGTGTTTATATATAATTGCGTAGGAGCTGGAGTGCAGTCTGGAATATATCCAAGCTGTGACTTTAATGAACCCTGTGTTGGCTTTAATGTAAACTGCACTACTAACGCCACTATAGAATATGACGCAATTTTTAACATTGGTCAGACCTATTATATGTTTGTAGATGGCTGTAATGGATCCGAATGTGAGTATGAAGTTACTGTAAACGGTCTTAATGAATTGGTTCCTGACGATATAGATCATCTTACAGCTTATAGTATCTGTAGTGATCAGTTCCTTACCGATGAATTTATCACAGGAGCAGGTAATGCCAGTATCACTGGTGATTGCGAGGCAGCAGATAGAATAGCAGTCTGTCCAGATGATTGGATACAGTTAGGCGTTCGGCATCAGGGAAATATTGGAAACTTTCAAGAGAATGATAGGCCTTGTGATGAGTATGCGGTAATAGATGCTAATTTTCAATGGTCTACCAGTTGGGGCCCTAGTTATGAGTTTAATCCACATGAGGAAGACACTGGGCACTTTGGACCAGAGATACAAGTCCCTTCGACTGCAGGAATCTACAACGTCTGTTTAGACTTTATTGATTACGAATGTTATCCTGTTATTGGTCCTGTTTGCTTGGAGTTGGAAGTGAGAGAAGGAATGGTCCTTGAGTACTATGTTGATAATGACGGTGATGGATATGGAACAGGTGATCCCATAATGTTTAACTGTCCAGCTCCAGAAGGGTACAGCTGTAAGCCCGGAGACTGCGATGATAATAATCCAAATAGTATTTCGCAAGCTCAGATACCACCTACTAACTTTTCTTGTTCTGTAGTTGGAGAGGCTGTGTTGTATACTTGGGATGTTGCTCCTAGCTTTTCTTACAACTTATCTGTGCCCACTAATGTAATGACCTCTAGTCCAGCGCCTAATCAACTCTTGGTAGAAGGCTTTACGAATGACTGTCAATATGTGGTAGTTACTCTTTCTGTCTCCACTAACTCAGGTAGCTGTGTAGGCATAGAAGAAAGTCTAGCTTGTCGACTCAGTCCAATGCCTGAGATAAGTTTTGAATTAAGCAACAGCAATGAAATTTTCGAATGCCAAGATTTTGATTTTATAGTTGTGGATGCTATTGTAGATGGTGTTATAAATCCTGATGAGGGCAGTTGGAGTGAGAATGTTAATGGTTCTTCTGAAGGATTTACCTTTTTGGCTGGCGACCTAATTTTTGATCCTACGGATTTAGCTCCTGGTATTTATTCAGCAAGGTATACCTATGAGAATCCTTTGACCGGTTGCCTTGAACTGGCTGTGGTATCTATAGAAGTAAAAGCCTGTGGAATTGATAATGATGGGGATGGTTCGCCTCAAGAAGAAGATTGTGACGATAATGATTCAAGTATTTTTCCTGGTGGTACAGAAATCTGTGATGGCAAGGATAATAATTGTGATGGACAGATAGATGAAGGGGTAGGTCTTGATTCTCCTATGGTGGTATGTGCTGAAGTAGGGGAAGATTATGTCACATTTGACTGGAGTGCTGTGCCTGCAGCTACAGGATATGTTGTCTGTATTGACGGTGTAACCTATCCAACTGTCACAGCTACTGAAACAAGTTTCACTGAGACAGGACTAGCTCCAGGCATGGAGGTCTTCTTTGCAGTGCAGGCTACGTCCACTAATGGTTGTGTTTCTGAGAAGGTGGGTATAACCTGTACGACCGTAGACTCATTGGACAGTGATGGTGATGGGGTGCCAGCACCAGAAGACTGTGATGATAATGATCCGACAGTATTCCCTGGCAATACAGAGATCTGTGACGGAAAGGATAATGACTGTAATGGTCAGATAGATGAAGGTTTTAATTTTCCATCACCTACGGTCGTATGTGCTTCTTCTGGGTCTGATTTTGTTGTGATAGAATGGAATCCAGTATTGAATGCAGATTATTACGTAATCAGTTATACAACGCATGGATCCACGCAAACAGATACTGTAGATTCCAACTTTTACTCAGTTTTTGATATAACTACAGGTGTCGTAGATTTTTGTGTGCAAGCCGCCTTTAGCAATGGCTGCCTGACAGAGAAAGCTAGGCTAACTTGTACGACTGGAAATAACACCACAGTGGACCTTGATGGAGACGGTTCCATAGCTGCGCTAGATTGTGATGATAATGACCCTAATAATTATCCAGGCAATACAGAAATATGTGATGGTCAAGATAATAATTGTGATGGTCAGATAGATGAAGGCTTTAGTGTAGAAGCCTTAGTTCTTAGTTGTATAGCTGTAACGAGTAATAGTGTTACTATAGGATGGGAGCTCATAGATGCAGATGTATACTATGTGTACAGAGGCAATGAATATTTAGGCTCTAGTAATACGGGCAGCTATACTATTGATGGTCTGAGTGCAACTGAATCTGTTGAGATTCGAGTGGATGCGGTCTTTACGACGGGCTGTCCATTGCAAAGTGAAGTTATCACTTGTGTAACAGGTACCGATACCGATGCAGATGGCGATGGCTTTCCTGCAGGAGTTGATTGCGACGATAATGATCCCAATAACTTCCCAGGCAATACAGAAATCTGTGATGGCCAAGATAATAATTGTGATGGACAGATAGATGAAGGAGTGCTGCTTGATGCCGCAGTTATCTCTTGTATGGATTCAGGAATTGACTTTGTAGAATTTGCTTGGGAGCCCGTGCCAGGTGCTGTAAGCTATGACCTAGTTCTTACTGATCCGCTGAATGGCACTGTAGACATAGATGGTTATGTTGGTACTAACTATATAGTGGCTGGCTTAGCTCCCGAAGATCTCGTGACACTTTGTGTCGCAGCTGTTGCCGCCAATAGTTGCTCGGTGACTTCTTGTTCAGACTGTGCAGCTACGTCATGTGAGCTATTCCCTACTGTGGCCTTTAATCCTTGTGAAGAGGCAGTGGGTATGGTAACCTTCTCTTGGAACCCTATTATCGGTATTGATAGCTTCTTGATTAATATGACTACCTATTCTTCAGATACCAGTTTCACCGTTGATAACCTTGCGGCCAATGAAAGTGTAACCATAACTGTACAAGCTGTCCATCCAACATCAGGTTGTGTTATCAGTCCAGAACAACTTACTTGTACTGCTCCTTTCGCTGGGGTGGACAATGATGGCGATGGCGTACCAGCAGGTGAAGATTGTGACGATAATGACCCAAATAACTATCCGGGCAATGAAGAAATCTGTGATGGACAAGATAACAACTGTAATGGAGAGATAGATGAAGGCTTAGACTTCCAGACTTATTATTCAGACAATGATATGGACGGCTATGGGGTAGATGGTACAGGGTTCGAAGATTGCCTGCAGCCTCCAGATACTACTACAGAACCCGGTGACTGTGATGATACGAATCCAGACATAAACCCTGATGCCACCGAGATACCGAATAATGGCATAGACGAAGACTGTGATGGGGAAGATGAGACTTCGGTGACACATAACCTAGGAGGCTATGCTATAGATATCTTTCCTAACCCTGTTCAGAGTATACTCTACATCAAAACAGACTTAGCCGAACTTGATTATTCATTGTACGGTATAGATGGTAGGTTGATCACTGCAGGTGTGGTGAAAGAAGGCAAAGTACTAATGGACGAGCAGATAGAGTCGGGTAGCTATGTACTCAAACTCTACAGCCCTAGACTGAATGCCTATGTGGTGGAGACAATTATCAAGAAGTGATAGTTAGTTACTGATGTATGTAACTTGAGATAGTACTCCCACTCATTTGTTTAGATTATAAAAACTAAGCAGCGAATCGGGTAGGAGTTCTATCTTTAAGTATATGAGCTTACTTTGTATAACTAGTCTCCTCTGATAAACACTTACGCAGCGCAGACACAAAGGACTGATAGGAAAGTTCTATATCTTCTGCGGTAGTGGCCCATGAGCAGACACTGATCCGTATAACCTTCCGACCTTTCCACGAAGAACCGCCGACCCAGCAGACACGTTGTTTTTGTATTTCTTGCATGACAGATTCTGTCAGAGTATCCGATTTGCATTGCGCGATGACTTGGTTGAATACAACATCATTCAGTACTTCAAAACCTTCGACCTTCTCGAGTAGACTTGCAAACTGCACTGCCCGCTGATGCATGTTAGAGATCATTTCATCTATGCCTTCTCTGCCTAGATATTTTAGTGTCGCCCACAGCTCTATGATTCTCGCTCTTCTAGACATCTCAGGAGTATAATACATCCCTTCTCTTTCGTTAGAGGTGCTGAGATAAGGGGCGGAGATATGCAGTGAGGACGCTAAGGCTTCTCTATCTGCACATAGTATAATACCAGAGTCATAAGGGGTATTCAATGTTTTATGTCCGTCTACCGCCCAGGAGTCTGCATGGGCATATCCTTCTGTTAGATGTCCAAAGGTTTTAGTAGCTCCAGCCCATAGACCGAAGGCGCCATCTATATGTATCCAGGTCCCTTGTTCTTTGGCAGTTTTGCAGATTTTTTCAAAAGGGTCAAAGGCTCCGCTATTAACATTGCCAGCCTGTAGAATGAGTAGGGTGGAGTCATCCAGTGTAGGCATTTTATCTGCGAGTACTCTGCCTTGGTCATCACAGTCTACAAACTCTATATTTCCTCTTCCAAAACCTGCAAGAGCAATAGCTTTAAGAATAGATGAGTGGGTATGACTACCCGTCACTACTCTCAGCTTTGGCGCACCGAAGAGTCCTTGTTCGTTTATGTCCCAGCCTTGTTTTGCTAAGAGTCTGTATCGTGCCGCTGCTAAGCCACAAAAGTTAGCCATCGAAGTCCCGCTCACAAAACCTGCGACTGATTGCTCAGGTAGTCCTAATAAGGTGATGAGCCACTTTTCTACTACCGCTTCTAGTTTGCCACAGATAGGCGACATAACTGACAGGCAACTATTTTGATCCCAGAAGATAGATAGGTTTTTAGCGGCTAGTGCTGCAGGCACGACACTACCATTGACAAAACCAAAATACCTTCCAGCCACTTGAGAGATGGTTGCTGGCGTTCCGAATTCTTGTAATAGATCTAGGATGGCGCTTGCTGTATCTCCGCATTCTGGTAAGTCTCCATCGAATTGTTTTAGGGCTGTTAGAGCCTCCTCAGTGGGGAATACATTTCTATCACGGGCTTTGGAAATGTAATCAAGGCCATATTGCTGTGCTTTTGCAAACAATTCTTGCTTTTGCTGATCTGCAAACATTTTGTTTTGAATAGCCATTATCGTGGGTTTGTGGTTGATTATTCTAACTATCTACCTATCATATTGCGTCTATGCGCTAACTATAACAAATAGAGAAGGACAAATAGTGAGCAGTTATTTTTATAAAAACTAAAAGATGCTATTTCAACTTTCTTTCCTTTAAGAGCTGTTTTATTTCTGCTGTTGTTTGGAGCCAGTAACTAGTTTGTAAATGAAGAAGATTGGAATCAGTGTCAGCAGACCCCAAGTGTTTTGGACGACGCTATAGATTATAACGCCAAACATAAATCCAATTAAAGTTGCCGTTACTATAGGCGAAGCCTTTGGTGTTTCAGCTCTTGCCAGTAATTCTTCGTCGCTAAGTTCAGAGAGTGGTTTGTTATCCATCTGATCCTTTTAGTTCTAATCTAAAATTAGTCTGCTGTCCTGTTACTTACCATCACAACCTGGTTTGGCATCGAGGTCAGAGTCAAGACGTACTGTGCTCAATCCTAGGTCCACTCCTGCACCTGCAGAGACCATCATGGCGGTAAAGATTTCTTTCATGTTGACTCCTAAATCTGCAAAACAGTTCAAGCTGATACGATATTCTTTCCAATCCTTGCTGTCTATGACAATATCTAAGGCTTTGTCACAGGCAGCCATGTCATTACAGCCCATACCTACCTTGATAGTTGCAGGTTTTCCCGAGTATGATTTTGCTACAAAGGCAAGTTCCATAGCGCCTGTAGCTTGTCGTGACATATCACTTGGGTTACTAGCACTGAGTCTTACTTGGTCATAATCGTTTTTGGTCCATTTCAGTCTGAGGGCATCTTCCTGTGCTTCATGATCTGTCTTGCTGACCAGTAGTCCACCGACTGAAGTAGGATAACTTGCGATTTGCTTTATGAGTTGATCTGATCTTAAGAATAAACCCCACGGAGCTACTGGTGCTCCCTTCTCGTAAAAGTTTCCTGTAGAAGCTATAGCCGTTCGTTCGAGACCAGAAATCTCTGATAGCTCAGCTATGGCTGTTTTGTCTCTATACGAAAGACCATAGCCGAGTTTAAATAGAGCTTCCTCGTCCATGGATGCCGTATTTGTTTTGACATTTGCAGTGTTGGGCCATGTAAAAGACAACCGACCTGTAAAGTCAAAAGAAGAATCTCTTTGGAATAATAAATCAGAAACACCGCCTCCTTCACTACCAGGAAGCCATGCTGCTATGAAAGCATCTGATAGATTGATTTCTGGATTGGTCCACATAGGACGACCTGAAAGGAAAACAGAAACTACTGGAATATTTTTCTGTTTAAATCTTGCCAAAGTAGATGCGTCAAATCCTTTTGATTTGAAATCTAAATCTTTTCGGTCTCCTTGGAATTCAGCATACGGGTCTTCACCATAGACGGCTATCACTGCATCCACTTTTTGATTAGAATCCCCCTTTGGAGAGACTATTACTTTACCTCCTTTAGATTTCACGGCCTCTTGGATACCCGCTAGAATAGATTCCGCATTAGGGAACTCATCGTTGGTATGACCTGTACCTTGCCATGACAGGGTCCAGCCGCCACAGGTTTTGGAAATGCTTTCTGCACCATCACCGACGATCATTATAGTTTTACTGGCGTCTAAAGGTAAGATGCTATTATTGTTTTTCAGCAGTACCATAGATTCTCTTACGGCTTGTCGTGCTATGGCTCTATGCTCTGGTCTTGCAAGCAGACTTTCGTTTCCTGCATTTTTTCGTGTACTCGGTGCTCCCTTAGTAAATATTCCTGAAGCGAACTTTACTCTAAGGATACGACGTACAGCATCGTCAAGACGTTCCATTTTTATAGTGCCATCTTTTGCCTGTCTTAAGGTGCTCTCGTAGAGTCCCTTCCAGCTATCTGGAGCCATAAACATATCTACACCTGCATTGAGAGATTGAGGGCAGTCTGTATTTGTACAGCCTGGCACTTGGCCATGACCATTCCAGTCACCTACCACAAACCCATTAAAGCCCATTTGATTTTTTAATACATCTGTCAGCAGTTCTTTATCTCCATGGAGCTTGCGACCTTTCCAGCTAGAGAAAGAAGCCATCACGGTCTGTACGCCTGCAGGTATGGCACTGTAGTACCCCGCTGCATGAGTATCTCTCAGTTCTTTTTCACTGATCTCTGCATCTCCTTGATCAGCGCCTTTAGTTGTCGCTCCATCTGCTAGAAAATGTTTTGCTGAAGAGATGACTCGACCTTCTCCCATAAAGCCGGGTTTGCCAAATTCTCCTTGGAGCCCTTTTACAATACGATCGCCATAGGCTTTCACTATTTCTGGTCGCTCAGAGAATCCTTCATAACTTCTGCCCCAGCGAAGATCTTGAGGTACGGCTAGGGTAGGTGCAAAGGTCCAGTCATGTCCAGACACAGTGAGTTCAAAAGCGGTGACCTCTGCTATTTTTTCTATAAGGTCAGGATTGTTCATGGCTCCCAGCCCTATGTTGTGGGGAAAGATGATTGCCCCAGTTAGATTAGCATGTCCATGGACTGCATCTATTCCCCATATGCTTGGTATCGCCACTTCCACTCCTTCAGGATCTATGGAGGCGTTATAGTATTTATCAGCCATCTCTAGCCAGGCCTTAGTATCTGCATAAGGCTTAGGGCCCGGAGCAGAATTGCCACCACTGAGTATAGAGCCGAGACGATATTTCTTGAGTTCCTCAGGTGTGATGGAGGCATTGTCTGCTTGTATGACCTGACCGACTTTCTGCTCTAGGGTCAGCATAGGCAATAGCTCATCTATCTTTTTTTCTATGGCAGGATCTAAAGGGAGGGGTTTTATGCTTTCCCAATCACTGGGGTTAACAATTTGCTCTGTAGTTTTTGGTTGCGGAGCAGTTGTCGCTTCCGTACAACTGAAGTGAATAAGAGCAGAAAGTGTAATTAGTGAAGTGGTGGAGACGAGTAATTTAAAAGTAGACATGGTGAAGATTCTATTTAGGGTAATTTTTTTTATCAGATGTTTTGATATTGAATATCGAACCCTTAAAGTATGTAAATATCTGCAGATGTTTGCCTGGAATTGATGACAATAAGGTGCACCACTCTAAAAGGTAAGATGAATCAGAGTATTATATTAACTATCCTATCTCTGTCGATAGAAGGAAGCCAATTCTAGCTTCGTTATTTCCAAGGTGCTCAGCCAGCATTATTTACTTCGATCCAGTAGCCATTAGGGTCTTGAAAATAAACTTGCTTGATACCGTCATCCCGAATGTATATTTTATCGGCAACACCACGCCAGTCCGAATAGGAAATATTCTGTTTTTCTAACTGTTCCACAAAGGCCTCTACATCTGGCGTGGCTAGCGCAAAATGTACAGCCTTGACCAGTTTTATTTCGGCTTCTGGTCTGGGGATTAAATGTAGTTCTTTTCCTTCTCCTATTGATAGCCATCTAGTCTTGGAGTTAGAGGCTGTATTCTTTATTTCTGTAAACTTAAAAAGGCTCTGATAGAAGGCTATCGACTCTTCGACATCCTTGACAGCAAGTGCTATGTGATTAAATAAGTAGCTGGACATTTTTTGGAGCTAAATTAAGTAAGATATAGTGAGCCAGTCATGTGGTAAAAATACCACTGGATTTCGAGATACCCATAAACCAAAATATTTACATCAACTAGGGATTATCAGAGCTAGTACTGTTCCGCTGTAGTTTTTTAGAATGTCATCTCTATTTAGCTGATCTTTTTCCTGATTTTTCTAACCGTACTGATGATTTTCTGATATGATCTCTCTAAGCTCGTAGGCAGTGAGCTTAGATGATCTGGATGTAGGGCTTGAACTAAGGTTTTTGTGCTGCATTTGCTCGTTATACAAGATAAATAGATATGAACAAATATAAAAAGAGGCTGTCTCAGTTATGAGACAGCCTCTTGACTTTTAAATATAACCTAGTCAGTAAATTAGGTCACTATTCTAAACTAAACTTGTGCTTTTCATATGCTCCGACCATAGAGGTAGAGCAGGCTATCAAATCCCCTTATGTCGATTTATATAACCCTTAGTACTATATGCTAGAGCTTAACAGTTGTTTGCTCTTCAAAATAATCAGTCGATACGATTACATCGTACTGTCCTTTTGGTAATTTATTCAGATTCAATGCTTGCGTAAAAGATTCTTCCTTCTCTATATCGTGCTTAAATACCAATAAGTCGTTGTTGTCATAGATAGAAATACGGATATCTTCTCTGTTCTCTACTTGTGCTTTTACGACCACTTTCCCATCTACATTTTGGATGGTAGGCTTGTAGTAAGATCTGGCTTTTAGTATTTCTATCTTGTCGTTGAGGATTGCTGTCTCATAGATATTTGTAACCTCACTATCCTCTACTTTGATTGTATAGCTTGCATTTGATAATGCTCTGAGATCATACTTTATTCTTTTCTTATTAGCTTCCACTACATCTGAGAATATTGTATTTCCGAAGGCATCCATAATCGTTATGACCTCTTCTCCTTTAGCATTATCAGTGCTATTCAGTATCATCGATTTTTCATTCTGTACTATAACTAGCTGTGCTGCGTCAGGCATGTTGCTCGCTTGCAGTTGTACGAGATACATTAGAGCCATTACTGCTGTTAATAATAAATTTTTCATAATCTGATTTTTACATTCTTATTAAATAATTGCAATACAAATATCTGACTAATATAGAGGCACATGTTTGCTTAATTTACTCAAATGATATTCTATATTGATAATAGAGGTTAATTAAGAATATATTTGGGGTAATTATGTGTAATTTGTTTATTCGAGTAGTTAATTATTATGGATATTAAGCACAAGAATCACCTAATCCCTCGGCTTAAGAAAGTGGAGCCTGATTTTGGGTCCTCATTAAGGTATGCACGATTCACACAAAGGCATCCAGATGCTAAAGCTTTCTGGCATTATCACCCTGAAGTAGAGCTGGTATATATAGGGAATGGATTCGGTAATCGGTATGTAGGGAATCATATCTCAAAGTTTGAAGATGGGGACTTGATATTACTAGGGCCTAATATTCCACACTTCGGATATGAATTTGGTTTGCAAGGGATCAATGAAGAAATCGTGGTTCAGTTCAAAAAAGATCTCATTAAAAGCTCTGCGGAATTTCTTCCGGAGTTTCAAGAGATAGGGGAATTGATAAATAGAGCCAAGTCAGGTCTCTCATTCTATGGGGAGACAAAAACCTATGTCGGTGCGCAACTGGCAAAATTGGAGTTAAGGAATCCTTTCAAGCGATTGATAAGAATGTTTAAAATTCTACAATATCTTGCTAAGTCAAAGGAGTATGAAGTTCTGAATGCTACAGGTGTAACACTAATTATTCAGAACCAAGAAGAAGATAGAATCAATAAGGTTTATTCCTACGTCAAAGAAAACTATCAGTCAGAAATCTCTATAAGTGACATCAGCAAAGTCGCATTGATGACTGGTCCCGCTTT
The DNA here is from genome assembly GCA_937921825.1 of uncultured Saprospiraceae bacterium. GTDB lineage: Bacteria > Bacteroidota > Bacteroidia > Chitinophagales > Saprospiraceae > RFSX01. Next base: position 1,789 of record CAKZVK010000098.1, on the reverse strand, counting down.
TTGCCGATATTTTAAAAAGTATACGAAGAAGACCTTTACACAATTTGTAAATGAGTTTAGAGTCAGACAGGCTATACGACTAATAGGTGTAGGAAATAAATCAATCGTACAAATTTCTGGGGAGGTGGGTTTTAATAACTTCTCGCACTTCAATAAACAGTTTAAAAGAGTGACTGGAGTGACACCTTCCAGTTATAAGAAGTCTATGTATCAAGTTATAGGGTAGGGAAGTCAGTGGTTCACTATTTTGATTCTAGTCGGGTAGCACTTTATTATATTTCTAATTGTATTGAGATTTAAAAATGGAAGTACATTCCATAGTTTAATGAGAAGTAGTTGTTTTCTAGCTTTGACAAATTGTGGTTGTAATTTATGGCTGCAAAAGCATCTAATGATTGCCATAGATTAATATCTAGCCCAGCTCTTAGACCTATAATGTTTTGATTTAGTATTGTAGTCTATCATAAAGCCTTCACTATTTTGCACAGCGCAATCCCATCCATTACCAAAAGAAAGGTTGAAGTCCCAAATTGATGGTCCACCCTAATCCATCATTTGGTATATCAGATATTGAGTTCCGATTACCTCAAGACTCTAAAGTAAACCTAAAGCTGTTCGACACCTCAGGACGAATGATCGTGCATAGGATAAAAGATCAAGTATATGGAGAGGGTTATCATAGAGTGGAATTAGCCTCTCAAGAATTGAGTTCAGGCATTTACCTTATTGAACTAAGGGCAGTAAATGAAGTAAGAACGATAAAATGGATCAAGCTTTAAGCTACTTACTAAGCGGGTAAAGATATTAGAAGAGATGGAGTGCTTCATATTCTATTCCTAGACCTACATTGGAATTCATAACTAAAATTCTTTACTATACATCCTAAGAATAGAGGATCCTCATCAGGTTTTAGGATTGTAATTAACCTTACACTTCATAGGTTTCTCTAACATTCAAGCCAACAGCTGACTATATTTACCGCTCCAAAAAAAGAGTACACTTGTATTACTCATTAAGAAGCATTTGGGTCTCCAAATACAGCTTAATGCGGTTTTACCTCCCCTTAATATTACTCGGAATGACTCTCGTCATTATCTATCACTTTATTGAGTAATCAGTTTAGCAAAAAAAACTACATGAATACAAAAGTTAACCGCTTAATGAATTTCAACATGCAAATAAGTTCTATCAAGAAGAGAAAAGTCTAGTGGTATGGAATAGAGACTTCAAGTCGATTAGATGACTCGAGCTCCACATTAACTATTTATCAGAATAAATATTATTTGATTTAACACTTGGTAATTAATATTCTCATTAAACCATTGAAAAAATTAGCAAATAAAAATAATCTATGAAAAAATACATCAAAAGTAATCTACTTGCTTTCCACCTTAATTCAATGGTCTTTTTGAAAACGGCATTGTGTTTGGTTTTTTTGTTTAATGTAAATAATCTAATAAATGCTCAAAATCACCCTATAGATGATTTTCTTAACGCCAATCCGCATGTAGCCGAAGAAGTAGTTTGGTGTATGCAGGCCAAACCTTTAGTTTCGGTTAAATATGCCAATTGGGACCCTGTTTTGAAAACAGAATTACACAATCTGTATGATGATATTGCAAATGGTATTTTTCCGTCTTTTACACATCCGTTTAATAATTTATATGATGACGGATTTTCAGCAGGCACACGGATAACTATGGAAGATGGTAAAAGTATGTATCTCGCTTATCTGGCTACATCACTTTATTTTGAGATTAACAATACTTTCTCATGGAGTATTACTGAA
>CAKZVK010000097.1 GCA_937921825.1 uncultured Saprospiraceae bacterium | reverse complement strand
GATAGACTCTTGGCAGTAAGCCGATAGATACGCTACAAATACAAGGAAAATGAAGTTGATATAATTTTTCATGATTTTAAATTTAAGCGATTATTCAATAAGTTTTCAATTATACCTTAAAGATGTAGGCAGAATAAGGATATTAAAACTGGAACAGGACGAATCGTAGAATCTATAGGATGAACTGTAGAGTATTGAAGAGTCTAGCTTTCATAGCCAATGTCAAGAGGAGTAAATAGTGAGAAATCCTAAACCAGGTCAGCCTTCTTAGCTAACATTCTTGGATGCCTTTATACTTTCTGAATAACGGCTCTAATACTACTTGCTATTGATACCTTTATGACATCTCTTCATCCAATCACATGCAGATGGACTACAAACAGTACTTATTGATTGCCTTATTCTTCTTGAGTACTATAAATAAGCTCTATGCTCAACAAGCAGTAACAACTGACTCTATCCGAGTGGATGCCACTTTTGAGCATATCAGTATTAACTATGCCATCATAGGGGATGATGATTTAGATAGTGAGTTACAAATAAGATACAAAGTGCTAGGTAGCTCTGCCTATGAAGATGCTGCTATGACGATGAGAGCCCATCCTGATCTCATCATAGATGGCAGTAGTCTTAATATGAATTTTCATGCTGGTAGCATTATGCATCTGGAATCGAATGAGACTTATGAAGTAGAACTCATACTAACTGATCCTGATGGCGGTGATAGTACTGCAGTCCTACTTGTAACAACTAAAGCAATTCCTACCCCATCCAATAGTTCCATGTTGTATGTCTCACCAGGATCTGGAGGTGGTGATGGTACTATGGGGAATCCCTATCTAGGACTTCAAGCTGCAGCAGACAATGCGGCACCAGGTGATCATTTTATAGTTAGCGCTGGAACTTATACACCTTTTTCATTGACACAGAGCGGCACTGCTGCAGATCTAATCAGCTTCAAGAGTGAGGAGCTGCATGCGGCAGTCATAGATGGTGAGAATACTAATGCTGGCATCGTGACCATAGGCGCCTTCAACATTAATACTTCACACGTAGTCATAGATGGATTTACAATACAAAATGGACACCGAGGGGTAGATGCTCAGAATACCTCCTTTGTAACAGTACGCAACAACATGATACTGGATGTAGATTATGGCTATGTCAATCGTCGTGAAAATGGCGTAGAGTCCGACCAGTACATCACAAATAATACTTTCGAAGGACGAAGTGCCTATCCGGGGACAGGGATACCAAGCGAACGATGTATTGACATCCGAGGCAATAATAATGTGGTCAGTTACAATACTATAAAAGACTTTGCAGATGGAATCTCTACAGACGGACCACCCTATGCGACTTCTTACTCTCTGGACATTCATCATAATGATATCCAAAATATAGTGGATGATCATATAGAGATAGATGGCATTATATCCAATGCCAGAGTCTATCGCAACAGCTGCTTCAATGGTAGAGCTGGCATCAGCTTGGCTCCGATATATGGAGGTCCCGCTTATGTCTTCAGAAATGAAATCTTCAATTACGAAAACAGTGCCTTCAAGATGAATAGAGCCCCTTCTGGTTTAGTCATTATCAATAACACTATCGTCAATAATGATAATGCTATAGAAGCTCCCAACGGATGGCAAAATACTTTCTATAGAAATAATGTAGCTTTCAGTTCTAGATACTGCTTTGAGTTTTTTGGAGTCGTATCAGGGAGTATAGATGACTGGGATTATGATGCCTATCACTCTACACGGACGGGTACTGCTGCCAGTCCATGGTTTAAGTGGGATGATATCCGATATGATAATGTGCCTGACCTTAGTAGCAGTAACCTAATAGAGACCAATGCACTAGCGATAGATTTTTCAGATTTCGAGAATATTGCTTTACCTGATCCATATGGTCAGATCTACTTACCTACTAGTAGAGATTTGTATCCTACCAGTGGGTCCTCAGTAATAGACGCAGGTATAAACTTTAATCACATCAATGCTCCATATGTCACAGACAGCAGCACAGACATCGGCGCATTAGAATTTGGAGAGCCAAGGCCTAGCTATGGCGCTGACTATTCTATGACCAGTGCTGATGCACATATAGTTACTGCTGCAGATTGTATCCAGATATTTCCTAACCCCTTTACCGACAAGGTCATCCTAGATGGAAATTTCACTGACTACATCATAGAGGTCATAGACATGAATGGCTCAGTAATAACAAGCTACACTGGAACTCAAGCGCCACTTACTTTAGATTTGTCTGCTCTAGGGAATGGGATCTATTTTGTGAAAATTGAAAGTACTATCCATAGCTATCTGAGTATCCAGCAAATCATTAAGGGGTTGTAGAGGCATTAAATGCTAATTACATAATTGATTCGACGCGTAAATTAAAATGATGTTAATCAATATTCTCCTTACTGCAAACAGATTTAAGTATTGGACTACTTCTCAATAACTCATCTCTCGTTCTCAGATTTTAGCTTAGCTGTGTTAAAATAGTTAAAGATGCTATTTGATTATTTAATATATTTATACAGAAGCAAACCATTCATTCGTTATACACTTAGTATTTTAATTGCACTATTAAATTAAAAAACGAAACAAATGAAAAAGCCCATTTTGTTTTTATCTGCACTAGCTTGTCTTATTTCCTGCAATAAAGAAAATATTGAAGGAGAATTAGTTGGAGATTGGTTTAGATCGCATCCAATAAATGTTTGGGGTGGACATGATCAGCCCAGTTTTCAACGTGGTGAAAATCGATATACAATGACCTTTAAAGAAGATGGCAGTTTCATTCTGGATAGAAGAACGTTTGGATTGTACGAGGGCACTACTCTTGATGATTTAAATGCATTTAAAACTGATTATGGCAACTATACCTTGGATGGAAATATGATTGACATTAGACTTACTCATTATGAATGGTTTGATTCTTTGCATGAGGATATGACTGAGCCCGAAACAAAAACTTTACAAAGTAATTTTAAATGGAGGTTTTTAGATGCGACAGGTGAGATTGACGAAGATCAATTAACATTCAAATATCATCAAAATACTGGCACAGGTCTGAATCATTATGTAGAAGAATATACTAGGATATAATGACCGTTTTTTCTTTGTCTATATTTTTAAACGCCGAAAAGAATTTTAAGAATAAATATATTTTTTCCTTGAAGTAAATTATTTAATCTTTACTAATCAAGCCATTAGTTATATCCCCAATTTTTTTCTCCTGAAAAAAGCAACAACAGAAATAATCAACAAGCTTACCACTGCAATATAAACCCAATTTGGAATTGGGACAGGATCACCAGCAGCATATGAATGTAAACCAGACAGATAATAGTTCACGCCAAAGTAGGTCATAATAACGGATGCCATACCGAAAAGTGTTGCAACGTTAAATGCATAAAATCCATTAAGCTTAGGTATCAATCTCATATGTAGAATGAATGCATAGACAAGGATAGTCACTAAAGCCCAGGTCTCTTTTGCATCCCAACCCCAATATCTACCCCAAGATTCATTGGCCCATACACCTCCTAAGTAAGTACCTATACTGATCATGACCAATCCTCCGACTAAGGTTATCTCACTGATCAAGGTTAGTTCAGCAATCTGACTTTTGACTAAAGACTGGTTGGATTTCGTAGCGAATATCATCAACAGAAGATTGATGACTCCTATAATAGCTCCAAGCATAAGAAAACCATAACTACCCGCGATCAATGACACATGTATCGTCAGCCAGTAAGATCTTAATACTGGTACGAGTGGTGTAATCTCAGGGTCCAGATAGCTAAGCATAGCCACCAATAAAATTGAGCCAGAAAGTATCATCGTTGCTGCCAAGCCGCCACTATTCTTTCTCGCAAAAGTTAATCCTGCTAAGACAGAAGTCCAGGCGATATAGATCATAGATTCATAACCATTACTCCATGGGGCCCTTTCTGAGACATACCAACGTAGCCCTAAGCCAATGGTATGAAAGATAAAACCCAAAATGACAAAATAGAATAGAACCCTAAATACTTTTGACCAATCGTAGTTTGTCTTAAATACGGATGAGAACAACAAGATCAACAAAAGCATGCCGGCTATAAAATAATAGAGGGCCAACCGATTAAAGACATTTAGTTTATTTAATAGAATTTCAAGACTTATTTGTGTATCTGAGGGGTATACTTTTGTCCCATATTTCTTTTGATAGTCCTTTAGTTCGTTGAGCAGTTTGTTAACGTATCTATAGTCATTTGATCTTTGAGCCTCAAGCAATGATGAGCGATAGGAATTAAAGAAATTGTCAGCAACAGTTCTATCATAACTGTCGTGTCCATGATCTGGAACTGCAGATATCCATGTATTGTTATCATCTTCTTCTACGGGTATGAGCTTGAATATTCTACCAGAAAAGATCATACTAACAATGTTAACCCGTTCATCTATTTTCATCAGCTCTTTCTCGAAAACCCCTCTATCTATAGGCTGTAGACTATAGGCTCGCCTGACCTCTTCTCTCAACTTATAACTGCCATCCACATTGAAGAAATCTTTATAGGCCAGATGCTCATTCTCGTTACTCAGAATCTTGCCGACCTGTTTGCTTTTTCCAGCTTTGATTATCGGCATAGTTAGCCACTTTGCCTTGTCACAAAACATCCCCAAAATGATCTGGTCAGAGGACCTATCTAATAGGCTTTCCTTGCGAGAGATTTTCCTTATTAATTCTCTATTCAAAGTGTGGACGGGCTTCATGCGACCCTTGTGATCTTGCACGATCATTTCACTAAAAAGTGCAGCATGTGCATCACTAATCGCAGAAACGTCTGTCGATATAACTTTCTGAGCCGATGTGGTGAAACTTAGAAACAATAAAATAGAAACAGCGACAGCTCTTTGATCCCTCAGCTTCTTTATCTTTTTTCTTACCTGATAGAACCTCGTCTTCTTACTGAAAAACACCATGACCAAGCCAAGAGTCAAAAGAAAATACCCTAGATAAGAAATCCATGTACCCCAAAAATCATGATTGACACTGAGGTAGGTGCCTTTTTCGTCTTGATCAAATGAAGACTGAAAAAACCTAAAACCACCATGATCCAAAATATGATTCATATAGATTCTGTGGTCTTCTTTTAAATCTATACTCTGGTCTATCAACTGAACTTCGCTGGCATAAGAAGCAGCACTATTTGTGCCTGGATAACGTTCCATTTGAAAGTCATGCAATTTTATCTCGAAGGGCAACTCTATTCTCTTTGCTCCATATCTAACTGCCAAACTCATATTGTCGAAAGGGTAAATAGTGGGTTGGCCCGGCAAGCCTTTTTTTCCAAACACATACTTCTCATGTGACTGGCTATTGACCTCTACTTTGAGTTTCAGGGCTGTCATACTTTCATTCTTCACTTTATGATCAGCACTGGTGACTTTTACTCTTCCTGAATCTCTGAAATCTCCAAAAACAAAGGAACTGATACCGTTAGAATAAAGAGACCTTAAGATTAATCTATGATTTTCACCATTAGGCACAAGCGTATCTCTTTCTTGTGTCGCCATCACAGTTTGTGTATAAACTTGATTAGTTTTGAATTGGAGTACCTCGTCATAGATAATGTTGAAGGCTCCAGGAATATCCTTTCCAGAAAAATTAAACAAAACACCTCTTATCCTTTTTGAGTCGCCTTGTTGAATCAGATATTCTTCTCTGCCTTCAGAGCTTCCAAAAACAACCTTAAGTATCGGTAGACCATCCTCTACTTCTTCGATTTCTTGGCTGGGATTAGGAATAAATTCTATCACTTCTGCGGAAATGATTTGTGAACCAATCTGGTAAGTTTCTTTCCAGTTGTTATTTCCTAGGCTGGCAAAGAGAACAGGTTCGTCAAAGTGATATTTCCTAGCTCTATCAATTGCCTCAAACTGAAGATAGGTTTCAGCACTCATGATAGAATTAGAACTGGCATCTTCTCTGATGTGCATGATGCCTTCGTAACCAAAATATCTTGTTACTCCTGCTCCAATGAGGATGACAATCATAGACATGTGAAAAATAATCAGTGCCCACTTCTTGTTTTGAAACATTCTGTATTTGATGATATTGTTTACCAAGCTACCACTAAAAAGCAACATCAATATTTCAAACCACTTAGCCCTATAGACCACCTTTTGTGCTGCACTTGTTCCAAAATCGTTTTCAATAAAGGTTGCAATCCCTATGGTAGCGGCAAACAGCAAAATATACAAGGCCCCAGCTTTAGTGCCAAATAATACCTTATTTATACCAGATATATACTTTGATAATTTACTCACGTACAACAGTTGCGTTTTCTATAAGGAGAGCATATTTGTATCCAGACCCAAAATCACGATTAAGTCCAACAGTGCCTTTTAGCGTAACGACATGTCCTTCTGGTATAGCTTGATCGGAGGTGACCACAAAGTCGTAATCATCTTTACTTCCATCTTTCAGGTGTATCCAATTTCGACCCATAATGTTCGCATTTAGCTTGGTGCATTCTCCAGTAAGTTGGATCTCTTTACCCTCTAGGGAAGCTGCACTCGCTACAACTTCTTTGATAGAGATAGATCCTTTGACGGGCTCGATCTTCTTTACAGTTGCAATAGGTGCACTAGTGGTTTGCAAATCTGTTCCAGAAGGAGTGCTCTGTTGTGCATGATTTTCTGAGACTAGTTTGGACACGAGGTATACCTTATCAAAAACCCGATTATATTCTTTGCTTTGAAAATTGGTTTTAAGAAGGCCATCTCTGAAAAAATACTTAGTACCTACATCGACGGTCTGTTTGCCCGTTGCTACCCAGTACTCTTCTTCCTCCTCTGATACTCTGAGGTAAACATACTTTTCAGTAGGCAGCACTTCAAGGACCTTCACATGATGGACACTACCATTTTCAGAAGGCTGACTGTTGGACTTAGTTTTAGCCAAGCTATTGTTTTTATCAAATACCCCAGTCGACTCTCCCTGACTATACTCTGTGTTAGTCGTCTCTGTTGGACTAATTACCTTTGGCTTGTCTGCACAAGAGATTATAGCTAGAGATAATATTCCTAAATAAAATCTATACTTCATAAATTTTGTCTTTGTCGTCTAGGACGGTTTATTTTTTATTAAATCTTTTAATCAATTTGGTATTCATACGGTAATAACGATTGTTTTGTCTTTCAGAGACTTCCAATAAGAGACCAAAACGAAGCGACCGTGTTATCCTATAATAAAAATTTGCTCCATAATAATTCTGTTTTGATTTAGATTCACTTGTAAAATAATCATACTGCACATTCCGATAGTACAACTGCGTATTAAGTTTATTCTTAAAACTGTAGAAAGAAAATGTTGTCGAATAGATATTTGACTTTAAGTAATTTGACAAGTTCCTGTTAAATCTAAATGATAAAGTTCCGCCTTTAATCAGAAAACGATTTAGGGTAACAAAAGCATTCAAGTTATCAGATTTGTTTTCTGA